>DATENE010000135.1:0-17028 GCA_035275205.1 Nitrospiraceae bacterium | reverse complement strand
GGCTGATTTGTCCTGTCCTGGTAGCAGCATGGTTGCAAATGCAAAAGATGAAAAACAGAAAATAATGGATCGTCGCTTCCTCCACTGAGAAAATGGGCTGCTCGATTGTGACTGTTTCGTCTTTGCTGACCAGTTGATCCAGGTTGTAGGGATGAAGTGTGACGAGAGGACTCACATGACGAAGATTCTAGTCATAGACGATGATGCCCGCGACCGGAGCCTCGTAGCTTACGTCCTAGAGGAAAAAGGATATGAAGTTATTTTGGCAGACAGTGGTGAGACAGGGTTGATGACATGTCACCAGCGAACTCCAGATGCTGTCGTGTTGGACCTCAAGATGCCTGGAATGGACGGTCGCGACATATTGCGGCAATTGCGGATACTACACCCCAGCCTACCAGTCGTAGTTTTTAGTGGACTCAAAACAGATGAGATCGAGCAAGAGATGCTGAACCAGGGCGCCACGGCCTGTATTCAGAAGGCATTTTCGTTGCATCAACTGGGGTCGGCATTGCAGGAGGTCCTGCCCTCCCCCACTCAAGCTGACAACTGAAAGACCGGAACTCCTGGTAGTAGCGGGGTAGCAGGTCCCAGCAACGAGGAAGGAGAGTAATGAAGGCGTCGTCGTCTCACGCCACTAATTTGTTCTAATGTTGAGGGGGGGGTCATTAATACGCATGTATCGATCTTCCTTGGGCATCTGTCCGACAAATGCCACTGCACGCTGAATCGCTTTATCCAAATCCTCGCCAGACGTGAATTTCTTTGCCAAGCACGCATAGGCCCCATAGTCCTTGGCTAACTCCCACACACCTCGATGCGTCAGTGTCGTGAGGACAATCACTGCAACGTGCGGTCTGCTGGGACGTGGAACTAAGCTTAGTAATGTCTCGAAACCCGATTGATCAGGCAGTGAGAGTTCGAGCACCACGCAATCAATACGCCGAGTTCGGCAGATATTCAGCCCTGATTGGCCATCGTCGGCTTCTAGAATTTCATAATCAGGGGAGCACTGCTTGAGTTGCTCTGCCCAGTACGCACGTTGGTTCTTGCTTCCATCGATGAGGAGGATTGATGCGGAGGGGATATCTGGATCTAGCGGCATTCCGTCCTCGCCAGCTCGTAGGGGATTTGATTTAAGCAGCACGAGTCATAGGAGTCAATACGGAAAATGATGGCGGTCTAAGCCGGTTTGCCGAGATACGTGTGTCGCACGCAAGTGGATCTTCAAGCCGCAAACCTGAGCCGGGAAGCGCTTGGCGTCAATGCAAAAGGGCCCTCTCAACAGCTTACAGTGGATTTGTTCCCGGCCTCGGCCACCGCGTGATTAGCCGATTGTGCTAAGACGGTGCTAAATCCTGCCGGAACCCGAGCCAAGATCGCGCCGGCTTGCACGAGTCGAGTAGCAAAGGTATAGCACAGATCATAGAACCGGAAGCGTTCACGTCTGCTTTTGTGTGATGGGAGATCACCGTGACTGTCGATGCGGTTCCACCTGCGATACCGCTCGCCACCAAGCTCTCCCTTCCCGCAAAACTTCAGTGCGGGATCTTCGCAGCGAGCACGTCGACCTGCTCGATTTGTGGCGCTTCGGCAAGCAACTCGGGTGCCTTGGCCATCAGTGCAGCCGCGATCTGGCCACCCAGATGCGCCTTGCGGCCTGCTTCATCAGCAAAGGCATCGAAGATGCCAAACGTCGCCGGCCCCAACCGCAGTGCGAACCAGATCGGCGTAGTGGCCTCCTGATTCGCCAATGCGAGTCCGCTTTCGAGAAAGCGGGCAACATCCGCTTCTTTTCCAGGTTTAGCCTGTAATCGTACTAACAGAGCAACTCGTACCATGGTCGTTTCTCCTTTCCGAGGTTGAACAGTGTGAGACGAATTTTACCGATTGATACTAATTGGCACTAGTGGCAAGAATGACAATTATGCTACAGTTCTCGCCATGCTGATTTACGTGCTCGCTCTGAATGAAGTTTTCGACACCGGCTTGTCCACGCTGCTCGACACGTTCAGTACGGCGAATGACCTGGCGGAGTCCGCTGGAGCATCTTCGACGCGTTTCAACGTGACGGTCGTTGGTGTTCGTTCCCGCGTGCACACCTGTCAAGGGCTGTCGGTACCTATACGATCGGCGAGACGACTTGCACGTCCAGAGGTTGTGCTTGTGCCGGCGATCGGAGCGAAGATGCCTGAAACCCTGCGAGTGGCGCTAGAACGGAGAGACATCACGGACGCACAAGCGCTCCTGCGTCACTGGTCTGGCAGTGGGACGCTGGTGGGTGCGGCATGCACGGGAACGTTTGTCCTGGCCGGCACGTCGCTGCTCAACGGCAAGAATGCGACAACATCTTGGTGGCTCGCTCCGTTCTTTCGTGAACGGTACCCACATGTCGTGCTAGACGACTCGCGGATGGTCGTGAGTTCATCCCACTTCGTGACCGCCGGCGCCGCGTTGGCGCACCTCGATCTAGCATTGTGGCTGGTGCGTCAAAGAAGCCCGGCGCTGGCCGCGCTGACGGCCCGCTACCTGGTGGTTGATCCGCGGCCATCGCAGGCGGCATTTGCAATTCCTGACCACCTTGTGCACTCGGACCCGCTCGTCGAGCGGTTCGAGCGGTGGGCACGACGCCAGCTGGCTAATGGCTTTTCCCTCAGCGAAGCGGCTCGCGCAGTCGTGACAAGCGAACGGACCCTGGCGCGTCGCCTGCAGACCGTGTTGGGCAAATCCCCGCTCGCGTACGTTCAGGATCTTCGCGTCGAGCGCGCGGTACACCTGCTACAGACGAGCAGCGCCAGTGTTGACCAGATTGCTGCCCAGGTCGGCTATGCAGACGGGGTGACGCTGCGCACACTCATTCGGCGTAAGATCGGCCGCGGCGTACGCGAGCTACGTGCACGCGACTGATCGAAAAGAAACTGCGAGCCCGCATGTCCATCATCTTGTTCCAGTGCCACCAATTAAATAATTCGTAAGGGAGGGGCATGAAGATGGCTCTCTATCTAGGACTTGCACAATGTTACCGTCTGCAGAATCTTACCTGCCGTCACCCCAGAGTTCACCCCAACCAGGTGTGCTGAATTTGTGCCATAACTCCTGCTACATAACGGGAATCAATAGAACCCTTGGACGGTATATAAGAACGCTCAATACGCGAAAAGCAATGAAGATTAAGGCTTTATTGGGAGACCAGACTTTTAATCATTGCCTTACGCAATACAGGGATATGGGGTGAGTGACGGGTTTCGAACCCGCGACCTCCGGATCCACAATCCGGCGCTCTAACCAGCTGAGCTACACCCACCATACAGAAAAGACACTCGGCACAGGTTCTGTGGCGGAAGGAATCTTAACAAAGACAGAAGAAGACCCGCAACCAGGCATGCGTCACAACATCAATCGCGAGAGCCTTCTGTTCGCCTCTCATTCCCACTCATGGCAAATGACGATGAACAATTGTCAGCCTCTGGCATTGAAGGCTGCCTGCATTTCCGTGAGAATTGCAGCGGCGGCAGCGGCAGGATCCGAAGCATCTCTGATGGGTCGGCCGACCACCAAATAGTCAGCCCCCGCCGAAATCGCTTGGGTCGGCGTGGTCGCCCTGGCATGATCATCGACATCTTTTCCGGCGGGACGCACGCCGGGCGTGACGATCAGAAACCGCGGACCGACTTTGGATCGGAGGATCGCCGGCTCTTCACCCGAAGCCACCACCCCATCACAGCCTACCTCGGACGCCAATAAGGCGCGCGCGGTGACCAAATCCTGGACGCTTCGCTGAATGCCCATGTCTCGGAGATCGTGGCTGTCAAAATTGGTCAGCACCGTCACCGCCAACAGTTTCAATTTGGACTCTCCACGACCTTGAACGGCTGCGGCCAGCGCCTTCCGGTTTGCATGAACCGTTAAGAATTCCACGCCCATCGCCGCAACCCGTGCAGTGGCCCGACGAACTGTTTCTTCGATATCAAGAAACTTGAGATCCAGGAACACCCGCTTGCCTTGGGCGGTCAGGCGTTGGACCATTTCTGGTCCGGCGGCGGTGAAGAGTTCCAGCCCGACCTTCACAAACACGATCTGATCATGTACGCGATCGAGAAGCCGGTTGGCTTCATCGCTTGAGGGCACGTCGAGAGCCAAGATTAAGCGGTCACGGGCTATGATGGTTGACACAGGTTTGTCCTTTTGATGAATGGCTCACCTTGACGCTTCGGAGAGCCGTGTGGTACAAGCTTACTCTTTTCTAGAGGAGTCTACTATGCCGGTTGTACATAAATCGACAATTCGCCGAGCCCGCCAAGCTGTGAAGCGGCGCGACCGTAACCGTGCCACGCTGGGCGCCCTCAAGAGCCTGGTAAAGAAAGTCCAAGCAGCTGTGGCCGAGAAGAAGGTCGAGGATGCGACGATATCCTTGCGTCAAGCCACGTCGGCCCTCGGCAAAGCTGTGACGAAGGGCGTGATGAAACCGAATACAGCTTCGCGCCGGATTGCCCGCCTTACACTCCACGTCAACTCCTTGTCCGCTTCCCGCTCGTAATCGTTCGCACATTCGAGATGGCTCTCGCCTTCGATGGTTGCGGCACCCAGGCGCCACGACCCGGCGATGGGGGACGTACGGTTACCTGTGTACGGTCACATAACCGTAACAACACATCTTCAAGAACTCGCGCAGGACGTCCACCGCTTCCACCTTTCAGCTTGGCATCAGCATCCAAAAATAACCGAAGCGCCTCATGCAGGTGGGCGTCTGGAAATTGATCGAGAAATGCTCGCACCTTGTAGGGATCCATGCGCAAGGTCCTAGCAGCCTCCCCCTCACGGCCTCCTTCTCGAACCACTTCCTTGACCTTCCACAGTCTTCGATATTGCCAGGCCAGCGAGCCAAGGATTCTTAATGGAGCCTCCCCCGCTTCCAGATTCCTGGCCAGAATCGCCAATGCCCGCCCACGGTTTTTCCCGCCGATCGCCAAGGTCAAATCAAACACTGACGCGCCAGGTTCCGTTCCTCGCAACGTCGTTACATCGCCGGCGGTAACAGCCTGGCCCGGCGAAACATACGCAGCTAGCTTCTCCAATTCGCGCCGAACCGAGTAGAGCGAGCCACCACAGGCCTCTTTAAGCAACTCGATGGCGTCTTCGTTGAGCCGAATCCCAACCCGTTCAGCGTCCTGTCTGAGCCAGGGAAGCCATTGCGATTCTCTGAGCGGAGAACAATCGACCGTCACCGCGGCCTTTGCAAGGGCCTGGGTGAACTTGAGTCGTCCATCAAGTTTCGACGCGATGAAGATCACAGCCGTGGAGTCATTCGGCTCCTTCAGATAGGGAAGGATGGCGTCGCACTCCCGGGCGGAAAGTTTTTCGGTTGCTTTCACCACCACCACTCTCCGAGCCGCGAACACGGCTACCTCCGAGGCACAGGTGACAATCTCTGCCCCGGTCACATCGTCTCCATAGAACAGATCGCAATTGAAGTCGTTCTCGCCCTCTCCCAACAACGCGGTCTTCAGTGCGCCCAGGGCCATATCCCGCAGCAAATCCTCCTCGCCGACCACCGCATAGACCGCCGCGACCGTTCCTTGCGCAAGCTGCGCGTTGAGCTGGGCATGAGAGATAGCGGAGGCCATAGCGGATATCCGGGTTATTTGATGGTGGTGTCCGCGTTGTCTGATGCTGGACTCTCGGTCTGCTTTGCTAGTTGCCCCGATTCCAACTGGAGCAGAAAGCGGGATGCCAAGTCTTCGGCGATGAAACGACCGGCCTGTTCCAAGGCCCGGTTCTGCAGTACGCGATTGAACTGCAGATCTGTCGTCACGAAGAATTCCGAAGCCCCCTTCGCGATTTGCGTCCACACGACACGGTGCGTCCTGGTCTCTTCTACCTTGACAATCACCACAACCTCTGCGCGGCTCTCAAGCGTGGTGGTCTGGGTGAAACTCAGCGTCGGAAGACTGACCGACAGGATTTGACCGGACAGCACAAGATCAGCTGCCTCAGACTCTGGAACGACCTGGGCCCCACTGCCGGATGAAAATTCTTGACGTAGATAGTTGGTGTAGCGAGATTCCAAATTCGGCTCAAAACTTTTGTTTTCTAACGTCCGCATCACCAACCGCGGTGGCGGTGACGTGGGAGAGGATGTCGCCGTGGCACTTCCAATTGTGGGCCCAGCTCCCTCCACTCGGAATTGATAGCCACAGCCGACCAAGAGCGCGAGACAGGCGAGAGAGGCGAGACATGCGCGACAGGCAAATATCCAATCCCGCGAAGCGCATTGTCTCAGCCCGTCTCGCTTTTCTCGCATGTCGTGCCCTTCGCGCCCGTTTACACCACAAAGTTCATCAGTTTTCTCTCGACATACACAATCTTCTTCGGCTCTTTACCTTGCAGCCACTCCGCGATCTGCGCGCGAGCCAGCCCTTCGACCTGCTCGCGAGTAGCGTCGGCCCCTACGTCAACCTTGGCCCTCAGCTTTCCATTTACCTGGATCGGAATGGTCAGCCGATCGCTGACGATCAGCCCCGGGTCGAAGACTGGCCATGGCTGTTGAGAAACGCTCGGCTGGTGACCTAACACTTCCCACAGTTCTTCCCCCAGATGGGGAGCAAAGGGTGCCAGAATCAGGACGAAAGGTTCAAGCAAAGCCCGTGAACGCTGCTCAGCCTTCGTCATCTCATTTGTAAATACCATCATCTGGGAGATCGCGGTATTGAACCGCAACCCTTCGATATCTTCCGTCACTTTCTTAATCGTCTGATGGAGCAACCGTTGATGTTCGAGAGTTGGAACCGTCTCCACCACGGTACGTGAGAGCCTACCTTCTTCGTTTGCCATGAGTCGCCAGGCCCGTTCGAGAAACCGCGTCACTCCTTCTACGCCCCTCGTACTCCAGGGCTTCACAGCCTCCAGCGGGCCCATGAACATTTCATAGAGCCGTACGGCATCGGCGCCGAACTGGTCCATCATCTCATCGGGATTGACGACGTTGCCGCGGGATTTCGACATCTTCTGGTTGTCTTCTCCCAAGACAATCCCTTGATGTACCAGCTTCTTGAACGGTTCCAGCGTACTGGCCACCCCAATGTCGTACAGAATTTTGTGCCAAAACCGCGCGTAGAGCAAATGCAGCACGGCATGCTCGCTGCCGCCGATGTAGAGATCCACCGGCATCCAATAGCGCTCCTTGGCCGGATCGACGAGCCGGTCATGATTTTTCGGATCAATAAATCGCAGAAAATACCAGCAAGAACCGGCCCACTGAGGCATCGTGTTGGTTTCACGGCGAGCTTGTGCTCCACTGATCGGATCGGTGGTTGTCAGCCAATCGGTTAAATTCGCAAGCGGGCTTTCACCGCTCCCGGACGGTTTGAAGTTATTGGTCTCCGGCAACAGCAGCGGCAACTGCTCTTCCGGAAGCGGAAGGGCCTGGCCATCGACCCAGACAATCGGAAAGGGCTCGCCCCAATACCGCTGGCGGGCAAATAGCCAATCCCGCAACTTGTAGTTTACGGCCTTGCGGCCCTTGCCGTGGGATTCTAGCCAGGCCGTGATTTTCGGAATCGCGTCACCCGGTATCAGCCCATTGATGGTAAAGCTTCCATCTGGCGTCGTGGAATTGACGACGGTACCTTTGTCGGTCGCGACGAAGGCCTCCTGTTCAACCTGCCCGCCTGCGATCACTTCGCGGATCGGCAAGGCATAGGTCTTCGCAAAGGCCCAGTCACGCTCGTCATGCGCAGGCACAGCCATAATGGCCCCGGTCCCATAGCCCATCAACACATAGTCGGCAATCCAAATGGGCAGCGGCTCATCGTTCACCGGATTCACCGCATAGCCGCCGGTGAAAACCCCGGTCTTTTCCTTTTCCAATTCCTGCCGTTGGAGATCGCTTTTTCTGGCCGATGCCTCGCGATAGGTGGTGACCGCGGCGAGGCGGTCGGCGGTCGTGACCACCCCCACTAACGGATGCTCCGGGGCCAACACCATATAGGTCGCACCGAACAAGGTATCCGGCCTCGTCGTAAAGATTCGAATCGTGCCAGGGAGACCGGCCAAATCAAACCCGACTTCAGCGCCGATCGATCGGCCGATCCAATTCTTCTGCATCTCCAATGTGCTGGAGGGCCATTCGACCAGCTTCAAATCCTCAAGAAGTCGGTCGGCATATGCCGTGATTTTCAGCACCCATTGTCGCATCGGCTTGCGCACCACATCGAATCCGCCGACTTCGCTCTTGCCATCGATAATTTCTTCATTGGCGAGCACCGTCCCCAGCTCGGGACACCAGTTCACCGGCACTTCCGCCACGTAGGCCAACCCGCGCTCGAACAGTTTCAAAAAAATCCACTGCGTCCAGCGGTAATACTCAGGGTCGATCGTGCTGATCTCTCGTTCCCAGTCATAGGACAGACCGACCCGTTTCATCTGCCGCTTGAAGGTCGCAATGTTCTCTGCCGTTGTGATTGCTGGATGGACACCCGTCTTCAC
Source organism: Nitrospiraceae bacterium (assembly GCA_035275205.1). Taxonomy (GTDB): domain Bacteria; phylum Nitrospirota; class Nitrospiria; order Nitrospirales; family Nitrospiraceae; genus Palsa-1315. The sequence continues at coordinate 8,544 of DATENE010000135.1, read as the reverse complement.
CGCGTATTGTTCCGCTGGAAGGCCGAACGCATCCCAACCCATCGGATGGAGGACGTTGAAGCCCTTCATGCGCTTATAGCGCGAGACGATGTCGGTGGCCGTGTACCCTTCAAGATGGCCGACGTGGAGGCCCGATCCTGAGGGATAGGGGAACATGTCGAGGCAGTAGAATTTTGGCTTGGTCTGGTCTTCAACGACGCGGAAGGTCCGGTGCTGTTCCCAATAGGCCTGCCATTTGGCCTCAATCGCACTGTGATCGAAGGTTTTGCTCATACCAGCTGTGCCGATGTGACAGAAAAAATGACGCCGGACTCTAACACACGATCGGCGGGGGCAACAAGAATCCGCGAAGAGTGGGGTCGACACGACTCAGACCGATCTTGGCGGGAGACCGGCCTGTCGGCTCAAAGAAGTTAGGGCTCCGCAGGCTGCTATATTACGACCGACCGTTCAGGAGTGGAGAAAAACTGGTGACCGAAACGAACTGCGTAAGTGGGGCAGGAGGCAGCTGCGAGCTCGACTTGGCACTATGAACCAGATGGGCAATGCCAAAGTGTCTTGCCGCAACCAGACAGTCCTCATCATCATCCATATACAGAGATCGTGTTGGGTCGAACCCTAGTAGTCGCTGACAATTGGGCCAATATTCCGGACGCATTTTCAGATATCCCACTTCAAACGCATTGATAATTCGATCGACATGCCGATCGAGGCCGGTCTTAGCAACTTTGATCGCCACGCCGGATTCATGGGCATTCGTCACGATCGTCACTCGTTTCCCCAGCTGTCGAAGATGTTGCAGAAACTCCTCCGCGCCGCACAAGAAGCCGATCATATGATCCAGTTCCTTGGTCATAGCCACGACATCGATTCCCACTCGCTTCGTCCAATAGTGCAGATCCGTCCAGGCCAATTCACCTTCGACCGAGCGGTACATCGCCATCAATGTATCGCGCGATTTTTGGATCTCTAGACCGTGGAGCGTGGCATAGCGGCGCGGCAACTCCTCCTCGAAGAAGAAATTGTCGAAATGGCGGTCGAGCAGGGTCCCGTCCATATCGAGCAGGACATCATCGATCTCGTCCCAGTTCAGCTGAAATGGCGTCATCTTGGTGAGAGTGTACCCGACGATGGTTGTGTTTGCCAAAATTCTTATGTTACGGTCGAAAGACTATTTCCCATGCCACGCATCAAGAACATCCCCTTACAGACAGCACCGGTACCGTCGGCCACAACGACTCGCCCGCCCATTATCGCCATTATCGGTCGCCCCAACGTCGGCAAGTCGACGCTTTTTAATCGCATGCTCGGTAAACGGACGGCTATCGTGGACGATGTTCCAGGTGTCACCCGGGACCGCAACTACGCCGACGCCACCTATCGAAATCGGCCGTTCCGTCTTGTAGATACGGGAGGCCTGGACCCCTCCGCTTCGGAGGGCATGCTGGCCCTTATCAAACGCCAATCGGAGCTCGCCATTGCAGAAGCTGACATGTTGATCCTGCTGATGGATGGCCGGACCGGGCTGACGACCCCGGACCAGGAAGTGGTCCGTCTTTTGCGCGGAACGCCGAAACCGTTGTTCGTCGTGGTGAACAAGATCGACACGCCCAAAGTCGAACCGCTCGTGGCGGATTTCTATCAGTTGGGCAGGGATACGCTCTATCCGATCTCTGCGGAACACGGCATCGGCGTCTCCGATCTCCTGGACGCGATTTATCCACTCCTCCCGGCTCCTGACGAGAACCCTGAGCAGACGACGATGCCCCGCATCGCCGTCGTGGGACGACCGAATGTCGGCAAATCCACCCTGGTGAACGCCGTGCTTGGGGAAGACCGAGTGGTAGTCAGCGATGTGCCGGGAACCACCAGGGATTCGATCGATTCGATCGCCCTCTATCAAGAGCGGCGATACCTCTTCACCGATACTGCTGGAATTCGCCGGCGCGGGAAAATCGACCGAGGGATCGAAGGCTATAGTGTGGTCCGGTCGCACTTGGCCATCGGCCGGTCCGACCTCGGGGTCTTGTTACTCGATGCCACGGAAGGCGTGACCGAACAGGACACGAAGATCGCCGGGATCATCATCAAGCAAGGACGGGCCTGCTTCCTGTTGGTGAATAAATGGGATCTCCGAGAAGGCGATAGCCAGGCGAGGCAGGAGGTCGAACTGGAACTTCGGCGGCGTTTTCCCTTTCTGACCTGGGCGCCGGTCCTTTTTGTATCCGCGGTTAACCCTGATTCGCTTGGCCAGCTCTTTCCTACCATTGATAGGGTATTCGCAGCGTTTTCAAAGCGGATCCCGACCGGAGCGTTAAATAAGTTCCTTCAGGAGATTCTCGCCACCCACCCCCTGCCGGTACGCAAAGGCAAACCGACGAAGATCACCAAGTCTGCCTTCATGACCCAAGTCGCGACACAACCACCGGTATTCGCGTTGTTTGTTGGTCACCCGGACAATATCACGCCCGCGTACCTCCGCTTTCTCGAGAATCAGCTACGCGAGGAGTATGGATTCGAGGGAACTCCGATTCGTATGCTGGTTCGGAAGAAGTAATTGGTTCAATTTCCGCCACTCTGACACCAACTTTGTGCGCAAGTTGCTGTTACGCGTCATGCTGTACTCAGTATTTGCAGGATAATCACGTTTCCTACACCCTGTCACTTCGGTGCAACTCTTGCACAGTCCGGAGACCATTTCTCAGAAAGGATACGCGTGCAACGATCATCTCTTCAGAACCAAGCCAGCTCCCCGCAGAATACTGTCACAGGATCAGAGCAGACAACCTCCCAAGCCATAGACGTGATGGCACAACCCCTCCTCTCTTCCCCCGACTCAGGCATGATCGTGTTTTCTTCATCCGCTCGCATCCTGCACATGAATGGACCAGCCCGTGCGCTGATGGCGTTGTTCGGTACATCCCATGAGCGTTGGCCGCAGATGGCGCCCGAATCCATGCCGTCCATCCTACAAGAGTTTTGTTACGACGTGCTGGCACAACTCCGATGTCGAATCGAGGCGCAAGACTGGGCACAATTCGAAATGCGTCGCATCTGCCATATGGTCACACCATCTCTCCTGCTCACAGGGTTCGGAGTGCCGAACTCAACCGACCATGAGATCCGGATCATCCTGACCCTCTCCCCCATTCCTTCTATTCCTTACCCAGCCGCGAATTCACAGCATCTCCACGTACCCGCCAACATCCATGCTCCCGTCAACGGCGCAGTGTCGTAAGGGCCCGCCTTCCAAGTTGCTGTGGTCGCGGCTTTCGCCTTGACTCCTCGCAGGCATCATGTTATTCGCTCAAGCTGATGATGCATTCCGCACAGACAGCGACTCATCACCCTGCGGCTCACGGTAACCCACAGACCAACGGGATGCGCGATTCCGCTCCTCGCAGGTTGCGACGACGAGCGATGGAGACTCTCTGCGCCGGGGTAGTCATCCTGACTCTCCTCGGCCCAGTCCATGCCGAGGACTCACCTGCGCCAGACGGAATGCTCTCGCCCCCAGCCGCTGAAATCCCTACTCCAGCACCTGCCGCCGTTGACCCAGCCACGGTTGACCCTTTCATACGGCTACGGGGATCGGTGTGGCGGACCAAACCCGGAATCGTCTTCCTCAAAACCCCGGTCGGACTGCTGACGCTCACATCCAAAACAACGTTGAAGGATCTCAAGGCCTCGCAGGAGGTACGTTTTTGGGTGCACGATCGCCATTTCGTTGTCGAGATCCGCAAGAGGGACGACGAGTCGATAGTCCATCGCTACCTCAGCGGGCCCATGACATCCGTTACCGATGCTCCGAAAACGTTACACTGGTGGGGGCCTGACGGTGACCAGACTGTTCGTGTCGGCACACAGGAAGAACGTCTTGCCAACTATCATGAAGGAGATTCCCTGACCGTCGAAGTCGACGAAACGAATACCATCAGCGGAGTGCATGATTTACAATTCGACCTGCAGATCAGCCAAGCCCCTCCGTCCGGCGCCGACGTGCAGCTTCTCCTCTCGGGAACCGTATCCAAGCTCAAATCCAACTTCGTCTTTGTCCGCACCCCCATTGGAGTGGTCATGCTCAATTCGAAGATCGGGGTCCCTCGTGTGAAGGTGGGACAACCGTTGACGGTGCATATCGACCAGGAACATGTGACCGTTACGTCCCCATCGGCTGAGACACCAACTCCACGACACAACGCCTCTCCAGCCCCCTAACCGACACCCACATATAGCAGCCCTGCTTGATCAGGATACTCAAACGGGCAGACCTGTCCTCCGTGAGAGGTAACACGTAAAAAGTGAAACGTTCTGGGTAGAAGAGTGCTTGCTGCTCTACGTTTCACCTTTCACTTTTTACGGCGCCCCTGCCAGGTTTGCTTGACAGGCCTCATCCAACCCCCATAGACTTTGCGCCAGCTATGCGCGCGTCTCCCCCCAAATCGGCCCGGCCAGACCCGACCATGCAAGAGCCCGATGGATTTGATAAGTTGTATCGAGACCATGTCGATCTGATCTATCGATACGCACAGCGCCTGTGCGGAGAAACAGAGTCGGCAAAGGATCTCGTTCAAGAGACCTTTCTCAATGCCTACCAAGGACTCAAAGATTTTCGAGGTGAGGCGCGAGTCTCTACATGGCTGTATACGATCGCCTCACGAGCTTGCATACGGATGCGACGCAAGCGTAAAGGGCAACCGGAGCACGAGCTGTCGATCGAGGAGTTCGTGCCCACCTCAGAAGGAGAGTTTCGTCTCCAGATCCCGATTGAGGGTCTCAGCCCCGAAGAAGCACTACAAAACAAAGAACTCCGGCAGGCCCTCGATCAGGCAATCGAGAAGCTGCCCCAAAAATATCGGATGGCTCTGGTGCTCTGCGATATGGAAGGGTTGAGCGCCAAAGAAGTGGGTACCATCATGGGCTTGAACGAGCGTGCTGTAAAATCACGACTGCACCGAGCACGCCTGTTTGTGCGGAGGGAACTCAGCGCCCGCGGCATCACTCACCACGAGGACCAGAACTCTGGAGGCTTGCGTTCATGACCAAGAAAAAGCCGTCGGCGCCAAAGAAACGGCCCAAACCATCGTCTCCCCGCCATACGCATGGCCAAGGCCATTGTCTGGATCTTCTCCGGCAGTTGTCTGCCTATATCGACGACGAACTCCCGTCCGACATTTGCGGGGAAATACGCCAACATCTGGGAGCTTGTCCGAACTGCGAATTCTTCATTGCTTCCCTCCAGCACACCGTCACGCTCTGCCGACATCGTCCGGTCCCACAGTTAACGTCGGTCGACCGGATGAACATGCGCCGCACGATCCTCGATGCGGCTCACGCACGGTGAGAGATACGCTCAGACTCATGTGCCTGGCTCTGGTACTAGCAACCCCCACGAAAAGTCTGTCCGGCAATGTCGAACAGGCTCCTAACCCGCTCCCAACTGAGGTCGAGACAGAAACAGTCACCGTAGAGATCCGCTCGCGGATATTCATTCCCCAGCACGTCCACTTGCACCATGATCGCAAGACGACGCTGCGATTCCTCAACTACGATACAGAACTTCATACTGTGGTCGCCAAGGAGCTCTTCTTCGGTGTCGACTTCGACGTGAGCGGCAACGGAGCCCCGGAGTACGGTCCAGATGGACTCAAGCGGGTAATCATCCCGCCTGAGGGCCTAATTGAATTTCGCTTCACACCGGCGCGTACCGGAACATTCTCCTACCTGTGCGACATGCCTGGGCATAACATGAAAGCCCTCATTACGGTCGAATAACAAGGAACAGCGCGCCTATTCCAGGTATTCAAAGCAGCATGGTACATTACCTCCTTCTTTCGGCTATCGGCCTTCATACTAGGAGCCAACAACATAATGCGCCTGAAGATCTTCCATCGTGGCTGGTTCACGATCCTGTTCCTTACCGGAATCCTGTCAATTATTACTGCGATACTTTTGATCGAAGTCTCATCGGCATCAGCCGCTACCGCTGCAAAGAAGTCGAAGCAGACCGTCACCGCAGCTGAGTCGACAGCTAAGCGTTACGCTGAAGCCCTGGGTAAGGGAGAGAAAGTCGGCGTCGGTCAGCTCGACTTCGCCTGTCAGTATACCCTGGTAACGGCGGCCCCCCATGGTATCAAGACCTATCCGGCCGACTCCGACCCCGTCTATGACTCCTGCTGGCAGCGCCTGAGAAATGCCCATGCTCCTACCCTCGTGAGAACCGACGTGGGCATGGAGATCCTATGGCCGAGTAACGGCGACCTGGTCTTTTTTAGTGAAGACCTGGACCGCTACCCCGCCTCGGCCTTCGTGACCGACTCGCTGGGCCTTACGCCTCCGGGAACCGGATTCCGTACGCACGTTGTCGGAAGTGCATCGTTGCCTTCGGCCTCATTCCGTCTTCGACCGAATGGCCCGGTCGTGGCGGTGCCGACCACACTGGTGAAATTGTCCATCAGCTACCAGGATCCTCTGACCGCTCCTTTGACTTACGCAGCTGGTTCGGTCAAATGGACAAATACGATTAAGCGGACTAGGCGCGCGCTAAAGGAAATTACTACTCAATGGGTCGTCCTCTCCGGGCTGAAGAAGCATGGCTTCGTGGATGACCGGGCGGTCCTGAACCTTCCCGTCACCAGCGGCGCCATCTCCGGCAGCGGCACGCAGGAGAAGATTCCGTTTGTCACCGAAACCAGTCGGGCTCTCCCTGATTCACTCGTCTGGTGGGGACCGAAGGATCTGCCGGGTCTCTTGACCGCCGGAGCCGCTCGCGCAGCGACCTTTCCAGATCTACGCGACCGCGTGGCCATGTTGAATCGTGTGCTCATCATCGATCCCGATCAGGCCGAAGCCCTCATGATACTGAGCCGACACCTCTATGCCATCGTCCTGGGAGAAGCCATTCCCTTTCACAAACTCACGGTAAAAGACCCGGCGCTTGCCTTGGTAGTCAACGAGCATTTTTGGAACATCTATGCCCAATCCACGCGCATGGACCTGGCGCTGGGGATGGAGATGGGTGGGTTCGACAAACCGACGACCGCAGACTACCTGTACCGCATGCTCTCAGCCATGCGAACCTTGGCCGTGGTACGACCGGAACAACTCGATAACCGATTTCGGTTAGGTGTGGCCTTACGCTGGAACAACGATCAAGAGGCCGCGATCGAAACCCACCGGTCCCTGGTCCAAGCCATCCCGCCTGAGCAAAGAGCCGGCAAAGCCGAAGCCTTGCTCCAGCTGGCCTGGTCCCGCATCAACAAAGTGGCGTGGAACCGCATCCTTGACGACTCAGACATTCGGGCCGCCTATCGGGATGCCGACGAGGCGCTCGCGCTCGCCGATCTGCCGCTCGATAAATTTATGGCCGAGTACACCAAGGCCTACAGTTTACTGTTCACCCCGAACCGGGACAATCGGGCGCTCTTGGAGCGACTGACGGAAGCCAAACGATGGTTTACTGAAGTTCCCGGACAGACACCGGAGATCTGGAGATTCTTCATCGGAGCAGAATCGTTGAAGGCAGTGCTTGATGCAGATCCCATCTTCCAGCCGGTCTTGGCGCAGGCAGAAGAAACGAGGGGGGTAGCAATTCTGCTCGGGAGACCCTAGCCTTTTTATCTCGCGTTGCGTACCTTGGTCCGATATATGTTCGTCTTGAGTGCGAACGGGCAGGATCTGGACTTTCCACCTGTTGAGCAAGCTTCACCCGAGGGCTTGCTCGCCGCCGGGGGTGACCTACGACCAGAACGGTTGCTCGAAGCCTACCGCCACGGTATTTTCCCCTGGTACAGCGACAATCAGCCCATCTTGTGGTGGTCCCCTGATCCCAGAACCGTCCTCTTTCCCGACAAACTCCACATCTCGCGCAGTCTCAAGAGAAGTCTTCGTCCCGGCCTCTTCAACGTCACACTCGACCGGTGCTTTCGTGACGTAATGAGACATTGCGCAGGGCCAAGACCGCAATATCCAGACGGCGGTACCTGGATCACAACGGAGATGCTCGATGCCTACACACGATTACACGAGCTCGGGTACGCTCACTCTGTCGAAACCTGGCAAAAAGAAGAGTTAGTAGGCGGGCTCTACGGGGTAGCGATCGGTGGAGCGTTCTTCGCAGAATCGATGTTCACCCGTGTACCCGATGCATCGAAAGTCGCGCTGGTTTCGCTTGTACGCCAGCTACAGACCTGGGGATTCCGCCTGATGGACTGCCAGCAATCCTCTCCCCACGTTCTCGCCTTCGGCGCCAAAAACATCCCTCGCCGCGAATTCCTCGATCATCTGGCTATAGCGCTCGCCCTCCCCGAACGTCACGCGCGATGGCAATTCGATACCGCTTAAGTCTCCCGCATCTCATTGCTTCCTCATTCTCGCAAGCTCTGCGAAGTAGTGTGCGAAGGATTTTATGCCACCGGAGGCCTGACCCCAGTCAAAGTATTCGTTCGGAGCATGATAGCCATGCTCCGGCAGGCTGAGCCCCATAAACAGGATCGGCACCTTCCAGGCTTTCTGCATGGTGACCACGGCGCCGATTGAGCCGCC
>DATENE010000134.1:0-5542 GCA_035275205.1 Nitrospiraceae bacterium | reverse complement strand
GATCCCCATCAGCGCCACGACGGCAAAGGCCGAGAGGAAGAGCACCAGTTTCATTGCGGCGTACTCTTTACTGTTGGACCCGAAGTTGAGGATGAACCCGACCGAATCCCGCAGTTTGAGGCCTTCCGGATCTGTCATCTCGTTGTATGTTTTCGTGTGGCTTCCCCACATGCCCAACAGGAGATACATGGGAATCACGGACATTTCGTAGAAGAAGAAGAGAAAGAATAGATCCAACGACATGAAGACGCCGATTGTGGCGGCGGCGAGGATGAGCAGCCAGATATAGAATTCTTTCGTTCGATCTTTGATGTGCCAGGAGACGAAAATGCCTGCGAACAACAAGATGCCCGATGCCAGCACCAGCGGGGTGCCGATCCCGTCCACCCCGAGGTGGAGCGAGATACCCAGCTGGCGAGACCATTCGAATTGTTGGACGAACTGGAAGCCTCCCTTCACGTGATCGTACGCGTAGAACACGTAGAGTGAGACGAGCAAAGAGACAAGGGCTGATCCTGCCGCGATCCCTCGCACGAGCATCGCATGCCGATTGGAGACAAAAATCAGCGCGATGGCTCCCACGAAGGGAGCAAACAGGATATAGAGCAGTGCGTAGTCACCCATATGAATTAATCTACCTGCATCGGCTGTTTGGACTCGATTGATGCGACGGTCCCCCGATCCAGTCGATCTACCAATGCCTGCACCGACCCGTTCATTATTCTCAAGAAGGGAGCAGGATAGAGGCCGATCCAGAGGATCATCACTGACAAGGCCGCTGCGATGAGTACTTCGCGGGGATGCAGATCACTCATGGAGTCCTTGACGGCCTTGCCGAGCGGACCCAGCATCGACCGCTCGTAATACCAGAGAAAATACGCCGCCCCGAAGATGACGCCGGTGACCGCGATCCCACCATACAACCAATTGGCCTTGAAGGTTCCCAAGAGGATGAGGAATTCACCGACGAAACCGTTGGTGCCCGGCAAGCCGATCGAGGCCAGCCCAATGAATAAGAAAAAGCTTGCGAGCAAGGGAGTCTGTTTGGCCATGCCGCCGAATGCGCCCAGTTGGGTACTCTGTTGCCGTGAGTAGAGAAAGCCTGCAATAAAGAACAATCCCGCCGTACTGAATCCCAAGTTGATCATGGTGAGCAGGCTACCTTGAAGCCCCTGATAGTTCAGGGCGAACAGACCGATCACCACAAACCCGAGGTGGCTGATGCTGCTGAATGCCAGGAGTCGGCGAAAATCTTGTTGGATCAACGCCATGATGGCCCCATAGAGAATCGCGGCCAATCCCAACGCCATGGTGGCTGCGACGACGGTCTGACTTTTCGATGCCTCAGGGAGTAACGGAATGCTAAATCGGATGAAACCGAATGTTCCAAGCTTTAACCCGGCCAGCACCACAGCCATGCCGATCGGGCCCTCGATGAGAGCATTCGGGAGCCAGGTATGAAAAGGGAATACCGGAGCCTTGAACGCGAAACCGAGGAACAACAGCCAGAAAATCAGGATTTGCTGGCTCAGCGGGATCGGAACGGACAGCAGTTCCAACAGATCGAATGAGTAGGTCGGTTCCACATGACGAAGCGTCGCCCACTGATGATAATTGACGTCCAGGAGAGCAATACCCACCAACATAAACACACTGCCAAGCAAGGTATAGAGCACGAATTTCAGCGCCGCATAGTGCCGCTCCGCTCCTCCGCCCCAGAGTTTGATCAGAAAATAACTGGGGATCAGCATCAGTTCCCAAAACACGAAGAAGAGGATCAAGTCGATGGAAACGAAGACCCCCATGGTGGTCGTTTCGAGCGCAAGGAGCGCCATCATATAGAGCTTCACTTGATGGCGGACGGTGTCCCAACTGTAGATGACGATCAGAACCGTGAGAAACGCCGTGAGCCCTACGAAGAGCACACTGATTCCATCAACCGCGAGGTGATAGCTGACTCCGAGAGCGGGGATCCACGGCACATGTTCCGAAAACTGCATGGCGGCCGATTCGGGAACGAACCGTAAGAGGACGAATACGCAAAGAGCCAACTCCAAGAGCGCAATCGTCAAGGCGGAGGTCCGGACCATATCCTCTTCGTCAAACAGCCATAAGACGACGGCCCCGATGACGGGGAGAAAAAGAATACAGGTGAGAATCGGAAATGTTGATGCCAGTTCTTCTATCATCGCCGTCGATTAGAGTTGCATGATGAGTTGAATGACGACTGCCAGCAGAAACAGCCCTGCCACAATAATGGCGGCATAGTGATGCACCATCCCGCTCTGCAGTTGCCGCCACTGCCGGGCCGCAAGATGGTTGCCGTATCCGATGACGTTGAGGCCGCCGTAGATTATGTATTTTTCCGCCCAAGTGGAACCGGCCGCGGCCAAGTCGGCCAGTCTTGCCACACCACGCACGAGGCCATCGATGATGTTGCGGTCGAACCAATCGAGCAGAAATCCCAGCTTCTTGGTTGGCTCCACCCATAACAAATCATAGAGCTCATCGACGTAGTACTTGTTGAGCAAGGTCGTGTAGGCAAACTGGAATTTTTCAGCCAGGCGATCGGGCGCCGAGAGACTGACGCTATAAAAATAGTGCGCGATACCCCAGCCCAGCAGCGCAATCCCAGTGGCGATCATCATGAGCATGAGCACGAGCCCGGTGCTCACGTCATGCTCGCCTCCCATGCCCGCGACCGGCGCGAGGAATTGATGGAGCCAGCCATGCTCAGGGGGAAACCCCAGGAATCCACCAAGAATGGACAACGCACCTAACGCCATGAGCGGGACGACCATCACCATCGGAGACTCATGGACATGTTCTTCCGTATGATGGTCCATGCGAGACGTGCCATAAAAGGTCAGATACATCAGGCGAAACATGTAGAAGGAGGTCAAGAGCGCACCGATGGCGGCCATGGCATACAGCACATAGTGGTGATGCGTGAAGGCATGGGCCAGGATTTCATCTTTGCTCCAGAATCCTGCCAGCGGCGGAATGCCCGCGATGGCCACCGTGCCGACCAGAAACAGCCGATAGGTCCATGGAATTTTTGCGCTGAGGCCGCCCATCTTTCGAATGTCCTGCTCACCCGAAAGCGCGTGGATCACCGATCCGGCGGCGAGGAACAAGAGGGCCTTGAAGAAGGCGTGGGTGATGAGATGAAATATGGCCGCTGTATAGGCCCCGATCCCGCACGCGAGAAACATATACCCGAGTTGGCTCACCGTCGAATAGGCCAAGACGCGCTTGATGTCCGTTTGCGCGAGGCCGATAGTGGCGGCAAACAACGCAGTGACTCCGCCGATGGCACCGACAATCGTCATAGCCGCCGGCGACAAATCGAAAATGGCATGGTTCCGCACGATCATGTAGACCCCGGCCGTGACCATCGTTGCCGCATGGATGAGCGCGCTGACGGGTGTCGGACCTTCCATCGCATCCGGGAGCCAGGTGTAGAGAGGGAGTTGAGCTGATTTGCCGACCGCGCCGACGAGCAGGCAGAGCGCGATCGCCGTGGCCATCTCCGGCGAGAGCTCGCCGATCTGGGCAAAGACCTTCGTATAGTCGAGTGTCTTGAAATTGACAAAGATGAGGAAAATGGCCAGAAGGAAGCCCGCGTCACCGATGCGGTTCACGACAAAGGCTTTCGAGGCGGCCTTCGCAGCGGAAACCTTGTCGTAGTAGTAGCCGATCAACAGATAGGAACAGAGTCCTACCCCTTCCCAGCCGATGAAGAGCACCAGATAGTTGTTCCCCATGACGAGCAGCAACATGGAGACCATGAAGAGGTTCATGTAGGTGAAGAATCGCGTGAATCCGCTTTCCCCATGCATGTAGCCGACGGAGTAGATGTGGATCAGGAGCCCGACTCCCGTGACGACAAACAGCATCATGCACGTGAGAGGATCGACGAGATAGGCGAGATTGACGGTGAGGTCGCCGCCGAAGATCCATTGATAGGCAATGACTTCATGGGGGGCGCCGGTTCGTACGATGTCGGCAAACACGCCGATCGTGCAGAGAAACGACAATCCCACCGATCCCCAGGCAAGCCGGTGCGCGACTTCGTGGGAATACTTCCTGCCGAAGAGTCCGTTCAGGATCACGGCCAGTAAGGGAAACAGCGGAATGAGCTTGATAAGTAAATCGGTCACGTCACCACTTTAAGAGGTTCATCTCGTCCACGTTGGTGGAGATCTTTCCACGGAACACGACGATGATGATGGCCAGCCCAATCGCCGCTTCCCCGGCAGCAATGGCGATGATAAAGAGGGCCACCAGCTGGCCGGCCATGGATTCCAGGTAATGGGAGAAGGCGATGAGGTTAATGTTTGCCGCGTTCAGCATGATCTCGACAGACATCAGCACGATGATGAAGTTTCGCCTGATTAAGACACCGAGCATGCCGGTGATAAAAAGTACGGCGCTGACGGCGACATATGCGCTGAGAGGAATCATAGTTGCCCGTGCGGTGTGCGAACCCTTGTCTTTTCTACGGTCGCTTGTCCCTTCACGCCTAACCCCTTACGCCTTACGTTCTTTGTTGGCCGATTTGGGCGTTTTTGCCAGCACGATCGCTCCAATGACGGCGCCCAGCAGGAACACCCCGACGATTTCGAACTGCAACAGATATTCGCTGAACATCTTGATCCCGACCGCGTGGGTATCGCCGTCCTGAAGGATCGCCACCGTCGTGGCATCGCTCTTTGCGCCCGCGAAAGGTGAACGGACCAGGAGGGCCAACACATACAATGATCCGACGGCCGCCGGCGCCAGAAAGTACAGGTAGGAGGAATGGAGATACCGGTCGTCGGTCTTCAAGTTCATGAGCATCAGCACGAAGAGGTACAAGACGAGGATGGCGCCGGCATAGACGATGATCTGTACGGCCCAGAGAAACTCGGCGTTGAGGAGAATGAAGAGTCCTGAGACATGGACCAACAGGGCCAGGAGAGCCAGGCCGCAATGCACCGGGTGCCTGAGCGCGACCGTCAAGACGCCCGCAGCAATACTGGCCAGTGCGAAATAGGCGAAAAAGACCAAAACCATCGATTGCTTAGCTCAGATGCTTGGGTGGTGATTGAGTCGGCTTGAGCACCGACTGCGGGAAGTAATACCGATATTCCCGGCTTTCTTCAACGTTCTGCTCTTGATTGTGCGCGTACAGGTATTTTTTCGCATCGGCGAGATGACGCTCGCCGATTTCGTACAGCCGCTTTTTGTCGAACAGCAAGGTACGCTTATCGTGGGTCGAAAACTCGTACACCTTCGTCATCGCCAATGCGTTGACGGGGCAGGCCTCGACACAATAGCCGCAAAAAACGCATTTCGTAATGTCGATGTAGAACTCGCTGGCGAATCGCTGCAGTGGACGTTCCGCATCTTCCGAACTGATGACCTTAATGCAGCGAGATGGACAGGCGGCTTCGCAGAGATCGCAGCCAACACACCGTTCCTGGTGATCGTCATAACGTAAGAGCGCGAGCGCTCCCCGATGGGTGTCGGGAAGGGTTCGCTGTTCCCGAGGATACTG
>DATENE010000133.1:0-3433 GCA_035275205.1 Nitrospiraceae bacterium | reverse complement strand
CCTGGACTGTATCACTTGAGATATGATCGCTCTTCACAGGCGATATGATTAGAGGGTCTTCATCGCTGAATGCGCAGCTTTTATCGTGTAGTCGATGTCGCGGGTTGAGTGAACGGTCGAAAGGAAGGCGGCTTCGAATTGAGAGGGGGCCAGGTATACTCCCTGCTCCAGCATCGCGTGAAAGAATTGCCCATATCGCTTCGTGTCCGACAGTTTTGCTGTATTCCAATCCATCACCGGGCCTGACGTAAAGAAGGCTCCAAGTATCGAGCCGACCCTGGTTTGCGTGAGTGGTACGCCCGCTTTTCTTGCGGCCTCTCCAATTCCGCTGGCCAGGGCTGCTGATTTCTCTTCCAGCTTCTTATAGACCCCACGGACTTTGAGCTGCTTGAGCGTTTCAATGCCGGCGGATACGGCTAACGGATTTCCCGACAACGTTCCTGCCTGATAGACCGGCCCCAACGGCGCGATCAGATCCATGATCTCTTTCCGCCCTCCGTAGGCGCCGACCGGCAATCCTCCGCCGATGATTTTCCCCAGTACCGTCAAATCCGGGGTAATGCCGTAGAGCGTTTGGGCTCCGCCGTAGGCCACACGAAAGCCGGAGATCACTTCGTCGAAAATCAGGAGAATGTTGTTTTCCGTGGTGAGTCGGCGGAGTGCCGATAGAAATTCCGGCACCGGTTGCACGACACCCATGTTCGCGGCGATCGGTTCCAGAATAATGCAAGCTAATGTCTCCCGCTGTTCTTTGACGATCTGTTGCACCGCTCGGATGTCGTTGTACGGGGCGGTCAAGGTGTGTTTTGCAAAATCAGCGGGAACTCCCGGCGAATCGGGAATTCCCAAGGTGGCCAGCCCTGATCCGGCCTTCGCCAGCAAATAATCGCTGTGGCCGTGGTAACAGCCTTCAAATTTCAGAATGTTGTCTCGTTTTGTAAACCCTCGCGCGACACGAATCGCGCTCATAACGGCTTCAGTGCCGGAACTGACGAGCCGGACCTTCTCCATCGATGGGAAGGCATCGCGGACCATACGGGCAAGCGTGACTTCCAGTTCAGTCGGCGCGCCGTAACTGGTGCCGCGCGCGGCGGCCTTCTTGATCGCGCTGATGACGGAAGGGGCGGCATGGCCCAAGATCATCGGACCCCATGAGAGCACATAGTCGATGTAGCTATTCCCATCCGCGTCATAGAGGCGGGGCCCTTTGGCGCGCGCGATAAACCGTGGTTGGCCTCCGACAGAGCGAAAGGCCCGCACCGGACTATTGACCCCCCCGGGAATCAATTCTTGGGCGTCGGAAAAGAGCTTGGCGGAACGAGTGGTTTTCATAATGGGGGCGCACAGTACCATGTGGGTGAGCCTCGGTCAAGAAAGAGGAGTTCGTACGGTACGATAAATGACTGGGGCGCAAATGTGCCAAAAGAGATACGCCTTGCCACAAATTTTTGATACAAGTTGTGTTGCTGCAAGGCAGGAATTTTTCCTAATCCCCTGCAAATATACTGATTCACACCATCAATCGAGTGCGGCTCGACTCTTGCCTCGTAAAGCAGGTAATATTCGACACTCTCGACAGCGATAATATAAGAGATCAACGATGAAGGTTATCTGTTCGTGGTGCCGACAAGCAGGGAAACCTGAGCTGGTGGGCGAAAAAGCCCCTCTCGACGATGCCCGAGAAACACATGGGATTTGTGTCGTTCATCGCCACGATGTTGAAACCCGCTGGCAAGCATCGATTCGCACCACCTCACGCTCTGGGGTTGCAACCGGACTGTATTCTTCACTCTTTCAGTGGACAGGTTTGCTGAACGTGACCAAGAAGATACGCCCGTAGAGCAGGTGCCTCCTGTTAGGTCCGTTTTAGGGTAGACCGACGCTGTATTCCAGGCTTCCGAGTCGGTTCCGCACGGATTTCGTTCATCCCCCAGTGGACTCGCTTGGCTTTTTCTCGTTCCGATACAGTGAACAGGACGTGAAAGGGGGTTGCTTGTCGCGCGCCCATTCCCGCCTGTCCGCTTCCCCAGGTCTCCCCCGCATCACGCAAGATCTCAAGAAAGGTTTCATACTCCTCTTCGTCATCGGGCAATACGCATCCTGCATCGGTGATGACCAAAATATAGCCCTTGGCCGGTAGCCATTCCAGATCGGTTAAACACTCCTCCAAGGCGTCCCAGTTGTGGCCGAAGTAGTCCGGAAAATCTAAGGCGCGGGCACATTCGGTCAACAGGCTTGCAGTGGTCTGACACTTGGTGCCCTGGATGATTCTCAACGCAAACTTGGTGGGTGGGCGCACCAGCGATTCAGCGCGCTGTCCGGCCGTGACCACAAGCAATGAGGTCCAGGGTGGTTTCGTCGATTGAAGATTGGCCGTCAATGTGATTGCGTGTTTGGGGGGCATGGTATCTCGTTCAATGGCATGAACGTTCGGTAATGGTTATCGGTATAGTAGGCCCTACCGGTATTTTGCTCGATGACGATCCGCTCCGCATCCCGCGGCCGACCGCGTATTTTGGGATTCACGTCGTACTCACGGTAGTGACCGAGAGGCAGCCGTCTTTCCCGGTTCTGAAACGCTCTGCCACCGATGTATCCGGGGAGAGGCTTGCCTTCATGTTGCTGAATTGCCTCCAGCAAGTCTTTGACTCTTTGCGGGGGATCCTTCGCGACGCGATGCAATTGTCGATCGAGGGGCGGTGTGGCATCTTGAAGAGCCGACGCTGCGGATTGACCGGATGGGATGGAGGCAGACGGTACGGTCGGTTCCGTCGACGAACTGGCGTTGGGAGTGCCAGTAGGGCCGAACAGTAGTCCACCAAGGACGACGAGTATTCCATAGATCTTCCAAGTTCGATCCATAGGTTCGCCTTCGAATCACGAAGCGAGAGAGCACAGTACGAACCGTAGCACGCTCGCTCTTGGAGGATCAACGGGCGTGAGAGGAACGGGCTTCTGCTGTGTCAAAATGGTTTGCTCGTAGCCTGTGAGGCCGGGAATTGTTGCTATCGCTGATTCGCCGGCGTAGCATCCAGCGTATTCATCCAGTTGAGCGGTCTTTTCCAGTCCGGCATCTCACGGCCCCCGTTAGGGGAAGATCAGGCAGGTACGGGGTCTTGTAGGCGAAGGTGAGTCAACGAGGTAGAGATTGGAATCCGCAGTGGACCGGCTTGAGTTTGTGACAGTTGAAGGACTCCTGGCCTACGGGGAGTTGTTGGCGTCTCGCATTGCCGGTGAGGGAATTGCGTTCCCGCCCATCCCGCCTTCCTCAGTCGATCGACTGCAGGGAACTCGTGCCGCCATGGAGAAGATCAGAGCGTTTGTGCAGCGTGCGGAAGAAGGATTTCCCGGGGCAGAGGAGTATCGGGCTACCCGTCGCGCGGTAATCGAAGAGGGTTGCAGCGGCGATGAACTGGTGTTCTTTGCCGCCTGG
>DATENE010000132.1:0-7256 GCA_035275205.1 Nitrospiraceae bacterium | reverse complement strand
GGGACGGCGCGCCCAGGCCAGTGCGGCCTGCTCCGCCCGATCCCATTGACCCTCCAACAACGTCGTTTCACATTGCGCTTGGTAGTCGGTCATCGGAGTCGAAGAATAGGGTTTATCTGGTGAGGGTGTCTTCGATGTCCGGCGAGGTGGCTTGGATGCGATCTCCGAGTGAAGGATAACGCGCCGCGAGTTTTTGTTTCATCAGCCAGGCAATGGTCCGGTAGGACCAGTGGCCTTTCACACCGGAGCGGAGCCTGGCGATGTACTCGGCTTCGGCATAGTCCATTTTGAAGAGGCAACGCATCTTGAATCCGAACGGCGTGGCATAGAGCGATCCCTCTGCACTCGTTTTCTTGAGCGCCTCGATGTCCGAACGGACTGCGTCCATCGCCTGTCGATACTCTTGATCCAGTCCTGCTTGCACAAGCGGCGGCGGCACTTCGTAGCCATGCAGCGTCGTAAAATTCTGTTGGATCTGCTGACAGCGCCGGTGACGATGCATGTCGCGCCAGCCTCCGATGTCCATCAGCACGTCGAAGGTGAAGGCGTAGCCGCTACGGAATTCTTTGATCAGTTCGTCATAGGGCCCGCGTGTGCTCATCGCCACATCGATCGCTTCCTGTTTCTGTTTCTCTGTCCACTCGCGGACGACGGCGAGGAGATTCCGATAGGGCGCGTGCGAGACACGGTAGAGCAAGGTGGTGACGATTTCGTCCTGCGGATCGTGAGGCTCGATGAGGTCCACTGGTTCCTGCCGGCCCCAGGATACCGGTTGATCTAATCCGGATCCCCGGAGCGCGTCCTTCGCGTATCTGGCGAGATCCTGGTAGACCGACGCTTGATAGTCGTTCGGCTTGGCGTGGCGAGCGAGTGTCGGCGCGAGAGGCTCCTGTGCGCCCGTTTGACCGCATAGTTCGCCCCAGAGATTCACGGGTGACCGCTGGCAGGCATCTTTGAGTTCGTCCCCGATTGACCTCAATTCCGGAAGTTGCGACGACAGCATCCTGGTGACTTGTTTCTCCAGCGTCCTGATGCTGACGACTTGCCCGACGTTCGTCCTGGCCGCGAGTGGTAAGAGATATCGCGTGACATCGAACGCCCGGGCGGCAATCGTCCGTTGGTAATCGGCCGGCTTCATCGATTCGGGACGCGGCTCGCGCTCTGAAAGAAACTGGGTCAGTGGTTGATGCAAGAGCCGATAGATTTCGGCGAGGCTGCGGAGAATGCCGTAGTAGGTGCCTTCTGTCTCTGACCCTCGAATGGAGTCCGGCACGAACCACCCTCCGGACGCAAAGTTCTGATACCGGCTCGATTTCGCCTGGCCGTCCCACAAGGGCTCGTCTTCAAGTCGAATCGCGGCGAGTTCTGAGATGTCCTCGAAACAAATGATGACGTGGCCGAGATCGGCAATCGACGCATGGCCATAGTCGAAGTAGAACTGATCCCAGAACTTTTCGGCAGAATGTCCGTGCACCCACCGGAGACTGTCTTCAATGGAGTCCGGCGAGCGGCTGTAGCGGGCTAACGCGTAGGCGGATTTTTCCGGCGGCATCGGCGCCAGCGCGATGACACGGCGAGTCGGTTGGTCTATGCTCATGTAACATCCTCAAGCAACAGATAGGCCGCGAACTATACGCCCACGCGCCAGTCGGCGCAAGAAGCCACGGCGTGGACGAATCGCAGGATGCTCAAAAAGTTCGTCCAGCAAGGCCGCAGCGAGTGAAGACCGCAGGCGTACCCTCTGGGGTACGTTGAGGATCTGAACGATGCGAGAACGAAGCTGGCGGACTTTTTCAGCATCCTGCTTGGCCTTCGTTGACTTGCCGTTGACCCGTCGCTATAGTCCCGAATCTTTCACTTCGGTCGCTATATATGGACATTATCAAGGGCATCAAAGGCGTCAAAGATATCCTTCCGGAGGAGACCCCTCGGTGGCGTTTCATTGAGGATGCGGCAAGGCGCTGGGCGCTTTGCTATGGGTATCAGGAGATCCGCATCCCCATCTTTGAACTCACCGCACTCTTCGCCCGGAGTATCGGCGCCACGACGGACATCGTCGAGAAGGAGATGTACACATTTCCCGACCGGGATGGTACCTCGTTGACCCTGCGCCCAGAAGGCACAGCCGGTACAGTCCGCGCCTTCATCGAGCACAACCGAGCGGCCGATCCGCTCCCGCAGAAATATTTCTACCTCGGCCCCATGTTCCGCCATGAGCGTCCGCAGGCGGGGCGCCTCCGGCAGTTCCATCAATTCGGAGCTGAATCGTTCGGCACATCGGACCCTCGCGCAGATGTCGAGGTCATTGCGCTGCTCTGGCGTCTGTTGTCTGATCTGTCTCTGCCGGACCTGACACTGGAAATCAATAGCCTGGGAAGCTCCGGCGACCGGGCCGCCTATAAGCCCATACTCCTGGCGTTCCTCAAACAGGAGGAATCACACCTCTGTGCAAATTGTCGGCGCCGCATGGAGACGAATCCCTTGCGGGTGCTGGATTGTAAGGTGCCTGACTGTCGGGCTGCGACCGAGTCAGCACCGAAGCTGACCGACCATCTCTCTCCTGAGGCCCGTGTACATTTTGACCAGGTCCTTGCAGGTCTCTCGGCAATTGGAATCCCCTATCGACTTAATCCTCGTTTAGTGCGGGGGCTCGACTACTATTGTTTGACAAGCTTTGAAATTACCTCGAATCATTTGGGGGCTCAGAACGCAGTAGGTGCCGGCGGCCGGTACGACGGTTTAGTGGAAACGCTCGGCGGCCCCTCTATTCCTGCCGTAGGATTCGCGCTTGGCCTTGAACGTGTGTCGTTGATGCTCCCTGCGGCATCACTGTCCTCGTTACAAGAGAGTCTCTACTATGTCGCGGCTTTCGGAGAGAAAGGAACTCAGCTTGGAGTTGTGCTGCTCGATGAACTCCGTAGAATCGGAATTTCGGCCCAATGTGACTATCGCGCCACCACGCTCAAAGCTCACCTTCGCCAAGCTGATCGATCGAAGTGCCGTTATGCCATTCTTCTAGGTGATGACGAGGCAGCTCGTGGCTCTGTCATTCTTCGCAACCTCGAATCGAAGGCGCAAGAAGAACTCCCTCTGACCGGTCTCTCTTCCCTCCTGAAATCCCGTAAATTCCCTTCATAATCAGTCTAATTTTTGCTGTTGACTTTGAGTAAAAAAGCTCGTAGGCTCGCCAATCAATTGCTTCATAAGAGATTGATTGTATTGACGTCTTTTGGTTTATAACTATGGCGGCTCGTAAGCTGGGACTCTTGTTATCCACACCCCCTTCTCATCCTAGTGTTGAGACGGTTGTCCAGCTCGCTCAGGCGGCTTTACGCAAAGGAGTCGACGTCTATCTCTACCTGATTGATGAAGGAGTAAAGACGGCTGTGGATCAACGCTATCTTCGCTTGATCGATGCCGGAGCGAAGATGTCTGTCTGTGCCTATGGGTGTCAACAACATGGTGTGTTGACGACCACGATCGATTCGCGGGTTTCATTGTCTGGTCTCGTTGTGCTGTCGGGAATTATTGATGGCTGTGATCGCTTTCTCGCCTTCACATAAGAAATTGCCGTCACTGCGGTTGCCTGTCTATGTCGAAACGCGTCGCGGTGGTTATTTCGGAAGATCCTTGGGTGACGGCTCGTCCTGTAGAAGCACTTCGTATAGCGCTGGGGCTTTGTGCTGGAGACCATGAGACGACTGTCGTGCTTCTGGGTCCTGCTTCCATGCTCCTGAAGGAAGATACAGAAGAGATCATCGGCGTCGACGTGCTCGAAAAATATCTCCCCTCCTTTAAACATTTATCCGTCCCTTTTATTGTCGAGGCAGGGACGCCAATGGATGCGTGGTCTGATGATTTTTCCGTGACGACTCGCACAGTGGATGAGATCAGACAGTTGGTTCAATCGGCCGACAGAAGTCTGATTTTTTAAGACATTTATCTTATCTGAATGAATATGGGCACGACACTCTATGTTCTTCGACAACATCCAGATCGCATCTCTTCCGCGATCTTTCGAGGTACCGATGCACAGACGGATGTCGTTTTTGTTGAGCAACCAGTATCGAGAGTCCCATCTTCAGTGAACGCGTCTGTGGTCACTATTGAGGAAACGGCAATTGAATTTTCACATCCAACAATGAACTACGATGAGTTTGTTGAAAAAATTTTCTCATCCGAACACATCATTGTTGTATAGGTGTATTACCAGCTCTTATCCGAAAATATTGTGTGTTGAAGAAAGATCGTCGTAGGAGTAGGAGTAAGAGTAGGCTCGGTGGATACTGTGAATCGAGATTAACGAATTGAATCTTCTGGTTTCCTTTACTGATGTCTTTGTGGATAAAGTTGAGGGTTGACTCTTGGTAACCCCTGCATGCAGAGTCCATACTCTGTGAGGATTCAGATAAAGACAAGTGTCGTGATCCATCCAATGTCTGATAATGACCGGGTTGGCAAAAGAAAGACCACACAAAGAACCAGGTTATCAACAGGTGTGAATAAGTCTGTGTATGAAGAATGATACAGAGATTATGACCAGTCTAAATGTGTGGCAAGAGACCTTGGCGTATATCCAAGGGAAAGTGCCAAAACAAGTTTACGATACGTGGTTTACGCCGGTTCACCTCGAGCGGATTGAGGACTCCACAGCTCAACTAGGTGTCCCAAATAAGTTTTTTGGGGACTGGTTAAGCCAGCATTATGGACCTCTTCTGGCTGAAGCCGTCTCTGCTGCCAGGGGTGGTGAAGAGACCGCGATCACGTTCGTGATCTTCAATAAACAGGCATCAAGACAGCCTGAGAATAGTGGGAGTACCGCTGCAACGAGTCGCCAAAACACCGGTCCGCGGTCGAAACGGGGAATCCAGCTCAACCCGAAATATACATTCAAGAATTTCGTGGTCGGCGCAGGTAACCAGTTTGCCCATGCCGCCTGTATGGCGGTTGCCGAACAGCCGGCCAAAGCCTATAACCCATTGTTTATCTATGGAGATACTGGTCTGGGAAAGACGCATCTCTTGAATGCCATTGGAAACTATGTGGCGGAGCGGACGGATCTCCGAATCGCCTATCTCACGACCGAGCAATTTACGAACGAGGTCATTAACTCCATCCGATACGACAAGATGATGGATTTGCGGAAACGGTATCGTCATATCGACATGTTGATGATCGACGACATTCAATTCTTGGCCGGCAAGGAGCGCACGCAGGAGGAATTCTTCCACACGTTCAATGCTCTGTATGAAGCGCATAAGCAGCTCGTCCTCTCAAGCGATCGCTTTCCGAAAGACATGCCCGATATCGAGGAACGGTTGCGGTCGCGATTTGAATGGGGATTGATCGCGGATCTCCAGCCGCCGGACGTTGAAACACGGATTGCCATTTTGCGGAAAAAGTCTGAGGACGAGGGCGTGACGTTGCCGGAAGACGTCATCCAGTTTCTTGCCACAACGATGAAGAGCAACATCCGCGAACTCGAGGGCTCGTTGGTGCGCCTCGGCGCCTATGCGTCGCTCACTGGACAAACGATTACGCTGGAGATGGCAAAGAGCGTGCTCCGGGATCTGATCGGCACCAAGAAAAAGATCGTGTCGATGGATGACATTCAGGAAACGGTCGGTGCGCGCTTCCATGTGAAGATCGCCGACCTGAAATCCCGTCGCCGAAGCAAGACACTGGTACATCCGAGACAAATCGCCATGTATCTCTGTCGAGAACTCACAGACTCCTCGTATCCCGAGATCGGGCGGCAGTTCGGAGGTAAAGATCACACCACGATCATCCATGCCTGCAAACAGGTCACCAAAGCGAAAGATAGCGACAGCGTATTGAGCGCCACATTGGACAGCTTGAGGGAGCAGATCCTGCGAGCGTGAGGGGCTGCGCCAAGGGGAAGAGATTATGAAACTGCGTATGGGACGAGTTGAACTCTTGACGGGTCTTCAGCGGGTCCAAGGTGTCGTCGAGAAGCGCAACACGATGCCGATCCTGTCGAATATTCTGATTGAGGCGAAACAGGATGGGGTGGAAATTGTCGCCACCGATCTCGAAATCGGCATGCGTGGGCACTACAAAGCTACCGTGGAAAAACCCGGAGGAATCACGGTCTCTGCTCGGAAGCTGTATGAGATCATCAAGGAACTGACGGTTGGTGAAATAGAGCTCACCTCGGGTGACAATAATTGGACGACGATTCACGCCGGAAAGAGCCAGTTTAAAATCGTCGGTCTCCCCAGCACCGACTATCCCGCGTTGCCCACGATCGAACGGGAAGGGCTCATTCCTCTCGCCGGGGCCGGCTTCTTAGAATTGATTAGAAAGACCCTGTTCGCCGCCGGAGACAATGACGCACGCTACATCCTCAACGGTTTGCTGGTGACCCTCATCACGTCGGAGAAGAAAACGATTTTGCGTTTGGTCGGCACCGATGGTCATCGGTTGGCAGTGGCCGAGCAGGAGGTCGGAAAAGCTGGCGCCAAAGGCGCTCCGCAAGAGATCAAAGCGATCATTCCGAAGAAGGCGGCGCATGAGATGCAGCGTCTGTTGGAAGAAGGCGGCGAAGGCGAGCCCTTGATCGGGTTCACCAAAAATCTCATGATTTTCCGGAAGAGCGGGTTGTTGCTGACCTCGCGGCTCATGGAAGGGAACTACCCGAATTACCAGCAGGTGATTCCGAAAGAGGGCAGCGGGAAAATCGGGGTCAATCGCAGCGAACTTGAGAGCGCGCTGCGCCGCGTCTCCGTTCTGTCCCGTGATAAGGCGAGTGCGGTGAAGGTGTCGTTTGTTTCCGGACAGATGACGTTGTTCTCCAGCAATCCTGATTTTGGAGAAGCGACTGAGGAGCTTGCGGCACGGTACGAGGGGGAGGCCTTGAACACAGGATTCAACGCCCGCTACCTGTTGGATGTCCTCGGGGTGATGGACGGAGAAACGATCACTCTGCAAATGGACAATCCGTTGAGCCCTTGTTTGATCCAGGAGTCAGACAGTCCCGGGTTCAAGTGCGTCGTCATGCCAATAAAGATATAGCTGAGACTAGCAATCAGCGGTCAGCCCTCAGGTCGGTCGCTGAAGGCTGAAATCAGAGGTCTGATAGCTGTAATTAAGTAGGAGACTGATGGCCAGTAACGACGCAGAGACCACACCGAAATCCGAGAGCTACGGTGCGGATCAAATCAAAGTGTTGGAAGGCTTGGATGCCGTGCGGAAGCGTCCGGCGATGTACATCGGCAGCACCGGTGTGGATGGCC
>DATENE010000131.1:0-6739 GCA_035275205.1 Nitrospiraceae bacterium | reverse complement strand
AGAAAACAGCACCGCAATCATTCCTTGGAGCACGATCATCAGTATCTTCATCTATATGCCTCCGTACTGCGCGGCAAGATCTCGGCACTCTTCCATTCATGATGTCGCAATCGCCGTGCCACCACGCCACTATCTGGGATGGCCAAAATCGACGAGAATCCGGGAGCTTGGCGCCATTCAATGCCAAGAGTCGCCAAGGAACTGCCTCCGCTTGAGCGACAGATTTGTACGACCTGTGCGTGAGTCACCTCGCTTGACAGAATGGGGCCCATCACCAGCGGAATGGCTTCAGTAAACGGTTTGCGGGGAACTTGACTCGCCTGATCGTGGTCGAAATAATGCTGGTCGGTCGCTGAGATCCGAGTCTCTGGCGTAGAGCGACAACGGTGAGAAGGAAATAGAGTCGGTGAAGGGAGCTGGACATGATAACTGATCCTCCGCTGAATCCACTCGGCGGAAAGACCTTGATCGTCGACGCGTATGACAGCAATTCGTACCTGCGGCCCAGCGCGGCACTACTTGATGCGGGGCCGTATGACCAGGTCTTCGTTCGTCCCGGGATCTACGAGGATAAAGTCTTTATCACGGGGCGACCGATTCATTTGGTGGGAGCCGGTCGAGATGAGGTGCAGATCTTTTCCCGTCGTGGTGGACCCCTCTATCTCCAACAGGTCCCCAGCGGGCGCATCTCCGGCATCACGTTTCGATACGTCGGAAGCGATCAGAATTCAGCGATGAACCTGCTCGATTCTTCTTGTACTGTGACACAGTGCCGTGCCATGGAAGGTATTCTGTCCGGCGTCGTGATTTATGGCCCACAATCACGGCCGACGTTTGTCGAAAACGAAGTCTGTGGCAATCGTGAATCGGGGATTTTTGTCTTTGCCGGAGCACAGCCGAGGATCGCCGATAATCTCTGTAGGGGCAACCACCATTTCGGCATTGCGGTGCGAGATACCGGGAGCCATCCGGAGCTCGTCAGGAACCTATGTCGGGAGAATATGCTGAGCGGGATCCTCCTCTTTCATTACGCAGAAGCGCTCCTCGTGGATAATACCTGCAGCGGAAATCAGCACTGGGGGATAGTGATGACTCCCGATTGCCACCCTACTCCTGGTCGGGAAGCGCTCGACACTTCAAACATACTTGCCCCAAATCCGCGCGGGACCTTGATCGTGACGGACCAGCCGTTAGGTGACATCGGTCGGTGATGCACCTGGATATTGAAGCCGACGACAATCTGAAAGTCTGTCGCTAGTGGATGGGCGGCGAGGTCGAAGATGAGTCAGAAGGCGTGTTCTGTCTTGACTCCGCAACGTTGGCAATGCGTGATCGTTAGGAGCCTGTCCAACATTGACCTTTCTACCGCAACGAACGATCTGCGATCATGTGAGTCGAACTCAGCCCGAAGGCAAGGTTGGACAGGCTCCTAGGGAAGGAGATTGGCCGAGTGGGTCCCGGAGACATCGTGCAAGTGAAACGCATTGCCGCCTTGCTGTTTCGCTCGATACATCGCCATGTCGGCATGCTTCAGTAATTCGTCGAGGGGACTATCGTCGTGAGGGTAGATCGTAATTCCTATACTGATGCCGATGGAAATATGCTGCCCCTTTAGCTCGAACGGCGTGGCAATAGATTCCGTAATGCGCTTTGCCACCACAAGGATATTCTGTTCGGAAGAAACCCCTTCCAGAATAATCGTAAACTCGTCTCCGCCCATCCTGGCCACGGTATCGACTTCCCGCACACAAGTCTCGAGTCGTTCAGATACGGCCTTGAGTAGTTCATCACCCATGTCGTGGCCGAAGGTATCGTTCACCGCTTTGAATCGATCGAGATCGAGGAGCATGAGACCGATCGGTTGTTGCATGCGCTTGCCTCGAGCCATGGCTTGAACCAGCCGATCACGAAAGAGGGTACGATTTACTAGTCCAGTCAAGTGATCGTACTGTGCGAGGTAGGTCAGGTGTTCTTCAGAGCGTTTCCGCTCAATGGCATAGCGGACGGCGCGAGCTAAAAGCTCTGGATGACCTTGACCTTTGACGAGATAATCCTGCGCCCCCTGTTGAACGGCTTGCAGCGCCAAACTTTGGTCGCTCACGCCGCTCAGAACGACAACGGGGATCGTCGGACTGGTGGCATGGACCTGTCTGACGGTCGGAAGACCGAACGCATCCGGGAGAGACAGGTCCAAGAGTACGGCATCGAATCGTTCACGGCTCAGAAGCGCGAGTCCTTCTCCCAACGTTTTCGCGCGGATGATCTGGAACTCCTCAATGCTCCACTCAGAAAGAAGATCCTGGGTGAGCTGAGCGTCGACGTCATTGTCTTCGACGAGGAGCGCTTTGATCATCTGACATCCTCGCTATCGTGTGAACCCCTGCGCGGGCTCCTGGTTTCTAGGCCTGGACCGATTGTCTGTGACGAGGCCTACACCTACGAGACGTTGATTATAGCGAAGAGCCGAAGGAGGATAAAGAAAATGCGACATTACGGTGCGTGAACGGCGTGAAACTCGAAAAGGGTTCCACGCCACGGACACGCGTAACGACACAGGGTTCACAATGCCACTCTCCCCGGTGAAGACCATGACCACCCCATGAGCAAATACAAGCCACGATATGGCTACATAGGGCCGTCAAGAGGAACCACGGCGGACGATCTGGAATGCGGGCAACCTGGTTTAACCGACATGGAGCGCTTCAGCTCGGCGACGAACCTCTTCGGCTTTATGCGATTGTCCGAGATTGTCGTAGAGTGAGGCGATATTCGCGTGCAAGTGCGACAAGAGTTGACCCAACTGTGCTTCCTGTGCGATCACGTTCGCTTCGAGAGCCAATTTCTTTTCTTCACTCCGGCGGAAGCGTTCCTCAAGCCGCTGTACGAGTTGGACCCAGCCTCTGACCTTGCCGGAATCCAAGTCAGGAAGGGGCGGCAAGGCCTCCGCACGATCGAGAGATTTTTCAGTTTGATTCATCCAATTGATGAAGACGAGAAAATCGCCCAGCGTAATTTTCAGTGCGGATGAGGCGCCTTCTTCTTCGATAACCAGGTCTTCCATTTATACAACTCCTTGTGAAGTAAATTATTTCAAATAGTGTGCGGCACATGAGTACAATACTTCTTCCACATCGCCGTTGAAGTTTTCTGTTACTGCCCTGCGCAAAGCGAACGAGACCGCGAGATGAAAGCGTTTCACCTCCTTTCTATGTATGACTGTTGGCGAGAAACGGAGCGTAGGTCCAAGAGTGGGCACCCATAGGCTACATCTTGTAGTGTTAGTCGAGTAATACTGCGCCAGTGGTAGTATTGTCAACAGGTCTCTTGAGGAACTGAAAGAGAAACCTCTACCGGATTCTTCGGTGTGGGAGTGAAGTCAAAAAGAGTAGAACGTGGGCGATGACTACCCTTGAGGTGAGAGTGGTGGGACGTTCGGATAGATCCCCTGCGGGAGACGTTCGGGGCCGATTGCTCCTTCGCAGGCATACCCTGGCTCGAAGGGCCAGAGGAGAGATCGACCTTGCCATGAACCTCTTATTTGGACCGTGCTCAGCGAGACCCCGAGCCGAGACGCTTCCGCGCGCATCGTGGAGAGGCAGTCTTCGTAGGAATATGCGCGGCGACCCAGTATGATCGGGTTGCCCGTCTGGCTATGGAATACGGTATAAGACTCAGCGCAGCCTGCCAGTAGCAGTATCATGATGAGCACGAGACCTCTCGTCATGCGCGTTCACCCTCGCTAGGTGGTGTGACTATTATCAGAAATGTGCCCCCTGCCACGCGCTGGAACGAGGTGGTAGCGCGAGCGGAATCTCATTTTTGACGAGCCGACCTAAGCGGACTTGGTCTTCACCAGGCATCTGAATAAATTCGACACCAAATCGTCGTCCCTCGCACCAACGTACTTTGGCTAATCCGACTCGGAGCGGAGGCGTGGTGTCAGGAACGAGCATTCTCATTTCAAGATAGGAGCCGGGCTGTACTCGTTTTCGGCTGTGGACGGCGCAGCCAGGAACAGACACGTTGAGTACGGTTCCTTCCCCCACATAAGCCTCACCTGCGAATACAACAGGGAAGTGCGTGTGGACTCGTTCGCAGTACCTCAATTTCGCCATGGTGGTCGGCTCCTTCCCGGTCAAACCACTGAGTCGTTAAAGAGTATCACAGTTCTTCTTCGGCACGCGAGAGCCCCTCTTTTCGAGGAATATTGAACGAGAGAAGCTAACGGGTCTCCACCTCGCTCCAACACACCGCAAAGTGCGGCGAGAAGAGCCAAAACGCGGAAACTCCCAACTCTAGCCCCCCTACGAAAGCTGGAGTTAATCGCAATCATAAGTCATTGTAATAATTGCTCGATGGGTCATTTTATCCGCCCTTCCAAAAGGCATAGAACCTGCGCTTATAGCATCATGAGACCGGGTCAATCATCGAGTCATAGGAAAGACACGTCTCAGAGTGACACATGTTTCCAGACAGGGAGGAAACAAAGATGAACAGGATCGAGCGTAATAACGAACCTGCTTATGATGCCTTGGGGGGTCGGACATTCAGCCAGAAGGGCTCCGCCATATTTTCTGCCTGCGCAGTTGTGATACTGACGGCAACTTGGACGCCTTCTGCTCTCTCCGATGTGCAGGTCGATGAATACGTCGGTCCCATGGAGCTGGTGGACCCCACCCACGTACCGACAGATGAGCCTATCGCAACAGTCCACCGCAATATCCGGTATCACCGTGGTGTGGGAAATCAAGAACTTGAACAAGCAGTCATCCGTGCGGCTCAGCAGCACCACGTTCAACCGGCCTTGCTCCTTGCGGTGATGAAGGCCGAGTCTTCCTTTAATCCGATTGTGATCTCAAAGGCAGGAGCAGTAGGACTCATGCAGCTGATTCCGGAAACCGCCATCCGGCACGGGGTGCGTAACCTCTATGATACAAATGAGAACGTCACTGGTGGAGCCAAGCACCTGCGCTACCTTCTGAACCGGTTCCACGGCAATATCCGATTAGCCTTGGCTGCCTATAACGCCGGTGAACGCAAAGTGGATCGATATGGACAGATTCCACCCTATAAGGAAACACAGGATTATGTAAAAAAGGTGCTGGTCTACTATCGCAGCTACAAGAAGGACGGTTGGATCATGCCGGTTGCCATTGCTGCCCCGTCTGTGCGCGGAGGCCGACCGTCCTAATCGACGACCCGTCATCTTGTGCGGCTCTCTGGAGCATCGCTCAGTAGGGAAGGTCCGAAAAGACAGGGGCCTCCAAGCGTCCGCAGGGATAATCCGAGAAGGTTGAGGAAGTGGAGGCGCTAGACAGGCTTTTCAGAAACGTATTCCAAGTATTTCCACAGTTCCTTGGCGTCGTTTTCGGCGAATACCAGCGGGGTATTGTTCGCGGATCCGGCGAAATAGACCTTTAACGACATCTCATCTTGCCAGATCTGCGCTTCGCAGTAGCTTATACTATCGAGGTTTAATGCTTTCTTGCCAATACGAACGAAGTGCATCGCGTCTCCTTGCCCTACGCCAACTCCTCGCCGACTATACCATCGCATGGTTTTTCGTCAAATGCTTACCGTAATTTCTGGCAAGGTCTTGGAGACACAAAACGAGTGAGGACTTGAAGAACGTTGAAACTTCTGGGGATGGATCAGTTGGAAAGAAACGGTTGGTTGCGGGGGCTCGATTAGGTCACGATTTAACCCCTCGCTGACGATTGCCCTAACGGCGTGAATTCCTGCGATTATGACATCGCCTAGTTGATAATCTTGGCAACGAATTTGGCCAGCTTCTGATCCTTGGGGGGTTACAGGACCTTAACGGGGTGCACTCGGACCCAGCAACATTGACTTTACGCGGTTCTGATCATCTATTATCGCCCACACATGATCGCTGGGTTTGATCCCTACCGCGCTCATTTTCGTGTTCTTGTCAACACGTAAGTGCGCTTCTTTTCCATCCTCTCTCTTCTTGACGACATAGTTTTGCCCTTCAATACGCACCACTTTCCCTTCGATGTATATGTGAGGTTCTGAAAACGCGACATCCGATAGCCCAAGACCTGCACACAACAACACGCTACACAATACGGCACGAACGGATAGCATAGAGACCTCCTTAAAAGGGCTGTGAAATTCTTGCTAACGCGACCGGGGGCCTTGCCTTGTGACAGAGTGCCTGCCCTTCGTGTCGCCCACTCTTATTCTAGCAGATGGGAAATTTTAGTTTGGTCACGATTTAACCCCTCGGTGACCATCGCCTTGACAGCATGAGTTCCCGCGCTAGGATTGGAGAGCACACTTCATGCTCCTAAACTGATGGTGAGGACTTGTTAATTCACGACAATTCAGGGGGGGCGCATGAAACGCTTCTGGTCTAAGGCGGGATGGTCATCCGTGGCTATCGGGGTGCTTTGTCTAACACTGTTGGTTTGCACTGTCCAGGCCGATGCGCACATTCTGGCCTTCGGCGTCGGCGATACCGAATGCGATCGCAATATCCCGCATTGCGAATAGATTTACTCGCGCCTCCCATAAGTCCCTCCTGAGTCTGGGCCCCACAAACAATGAACCCGGAAACGCCTAACAAGGTGTTGCAGGGGAAGGATTTGAACCTTCGACCTTTGGGTTATGAGGCCGAAAGAGGTAATTTTTTAACACCCTGATTTTCCGTCTGGTTTCTCGCTTTTATAAATGAATAGAGGACTTACAGCCTTCTATCTGTTGCGTTCGCTTCTAT
>DATENE010000130.1:0-8536 GCA_035275205.1 Nitrospiraceae bacterium | reverse complement strand
GCTGGCGGACTTTTTCAGCAGCCTGCTAAGTTTTGGCTTTGCCGTTATCCAGATGCCGATGCTGCCAGTCGAGCCAGGCATGGCCTAATTCATGGGCAAGAATGTAGCGCCGTCTCGTCACGGGCAGGCGCTTCCGAAGATAGATTGTTTTTGTCGCGTCATCCCAGATGCCGTCGGCATTAGGGTCACGACGATCCATGTCGGTATCGGAAAGTTGGCGCACGGAGATCCGATACCCGAACGGAAACACAACTCGAGAGGGCATGCGCAGCATAACGGTGGCTCCTGACAGTGAATTAGAATATCACAAAGTCTGTGCCGGCTTCATGGTCGATATACGTAGTTAAATCAACAAATTAGATCGAATTTCACCCGAGCAATTGACGCACCAGCCAGCCATCGTTGTCAAAAAACAAGATTATTTCAACTAAGACGAATCACCGATCCCTCTCATCAGGAATGATTTGTCATATAGCGGAGAGATTTTTGATGACCAGTGGCGCGTGAAATCCCATCACCACTGGCCCTGCCGATGAGATACCCTTTGTTGTGGTACTCGATCGACCATCGAAGGCTACGCGTGATGTAGATGTAATTGTTTCTCTGCATCCGGTCAGGACAAGAGTATAATAATGGCACGTGAGGTCAGCCATGCATCGTGTGCTCGTATTGGGTGCTGGAAAGATCGGTTCTTTGGTTGCCTGCCTCTTGTCGGAGAGCGGGGACTATGAGGTCACTCTCGGCGACGTCAGCCTCGACACATCGAAGCGGTTGGTCGAGGATCTGGGTCTTTCGCAAGTAACGCCCATGCTGCTCGACGTCCGACATCCCGACGCTATGAGCGCATATGTGACGGCGCATCGATGCGATGCGGTCCTATCCAGCCTCCCGTATTTCTGCAACCCCATAGTCGCTGGATTGGCTCGGAAGCATCAGCTTCACTATTTTGACCTGACAGAGGATGTCGAGGTGACCAATCAAGTCAAGGTTCTGAGCACCGACTCGCCACAAGCCTTTGTGCCGCAATGCGGTTTGGCCCCCGGTTTCATCAGCATTGCCGCACACGATTTGATTACCCATTTCGATACGGTGGATACGGTCAAAATGCGGGTCGGAGCCTTGCCGGTTCATCCCAGTAACGCGCTGAAGTATTCACTCACGTGGTCTACCGATGGGTTGATCAACGAATATGGCAACATCTGTTACGGCATTGAGGGGGGGGAGAAGGCGCCCCTTCAACCACTCGAAGGGTATGAGACGATTGAGGTTGATGGACTCCTATATGAAGCTTTCAACACCTCCGGAGGATTGGGAACGTTGGCGGATACCTACGCAGGGAAAGTCAGGACGATGAACTACAAGACGCTGCGGTATCCGGGCCATTGCGAGAAAATCCACCTACTGATGAACGATCTCAAGCTGAATGAAGATCGTGAGACACTCAAGCGAATCCTCGAACGGGCAGTTCCCCAGACCCTGCAAGACGTCGTGCTGATCTATGCCTCCGTCACGGGGATGAGGGAATGCGCGTTGTTCGAGGAGAACTACGTGAAGAAGATCTATCCCCAGTGCATTAAGGGAAAGCTATGGTCCGCCATTCAAGTCACGACCGCGTCGAGTTTCTGTGCTGTAGTGGATCTCGTCCTGACGGCGCCCACACAGTACAAGGGATTCGTGACCCAGGAATCTTTTCCGTTACACGACGTGATCAATAATCGGTTCGGAGCCTGCTACCGATGATGTCCACCGGTGAGATTCTGAAGGGATTGGGTTTGAGCAATGTCAATGCAGGAGGCAGCACCGGGGCCCATTGGTGGGCCTCAGGCAAAAACACACCGCTGCTGGATTCTGTGAATCCGGCAACCGGTGAGACGATCGCGCAAATCCAAACCTGTTCCACCGACGACTATGAACACGTCGTGGGGGAATCCGTTGCGGCATTTCAGCAATGGAGGCTCGTCCCAGCTCCCAGACGTGGAGAACTCGTCCGATTGATCGGCACCGCGTTGCGTGAGCACAAGGACCTGCTTGGTTCGCTCGTATCGCTCGAAGTCGGCAAGATCAAAGCGGAGGGGGACGGTGAAGTTCAGGAAATGATCGATATGGCGGACTTCGCCGTGGGCCAGTCGCGCATGTTGTATGGCGCGACGATGCAGTCCGAACGGGCGCAGCATCGGATGTCAGAGCAATGGCATCCGCTCGGACCGGTCGGCGTCATTACGGCCTTCAATTTTCCAGTGGCGGTCTGGGCGTGGAACGCATTCCTGGCCGCGATCGCGGGAGATACCGTTGTCTGGAAGCCTTCGCCCAAAGCGCCGCTCTGCGCGATTGCGGTGCAGCACATCTGCAATCGGGTGATGGAGCAACAAGGATACAAAGGGATCTTCTCACTGATTGTGACGTCAGAAAAGACCATTGCAGAGAGATTGGTTCAGGATCGCCGATTCCCGTTGATTTCATTCACGGGGTCCGTTCCGGTCGGTCGAGCGGTGGCCTCGGCTGTTGCGCAGCGGCTGGGACGGACGCTCTTGGAGCTGAGTGGGAACAATGCGATCATCGTGGATCAGACGGCGGATCTCTCGTTGGCGATTCGCGCCATTGTGTTCGGTGCAGTCGGTACTGCGGGCCAGCGGTGCACGACGACGAGGCGTCTGTTCGTTCATGCTTCTCGCTTCGACGATGTGGTCATGAAACTGATCTCGGCCTACAAGCAGATACGCATCGGAAACCCATTAGAGTCGGGCGTGCTCCTGGGGCCGTTGATCGATCGCCCCGCGGTCGAGGCCTATCGGAAAGCCCTCGAAGAGGTCAAGCAGGCGGGAGGGAAAGTGCTCTATGGAGGGCAGATATTAGATCAGCCGGGTAATTTTGTGGAGCCGGCCATTGTGACAGCCGAGAACGATTGGCCCATCGTCCAGCGCGAAACCTTTGCACCGATTCTGTATGTCATGCCCTTCGCCGCGCTCGATGATGCCATCGCGATGCAGAATGCAGTCCCCCAGGGCTTGTCGTCTGCAATTTTTACGTCCGACGTGCGAAACAGCGAGCGATTCATCTCGACTGCCGGCAGTGACTGCGGGATTGCCAATGTCAACATCGGTACCTCCGGGGCAGAAATCGGCGGCGCATTCGGAGGCGAAAAGGAAACCGGTGGAGGCCGCGAGGCCGGCTCGGATGCTTGGAAGTCTTATATGCGAAGGCAGACGAATACGACCAACTGGGGTCACGATTTGCCGTTGGCTCAGGGCATTCAGTTCGGTTCTTAACGTCTGTGCCTGTTCAGAAGTAGCAAGGAGTGTTGGCCATGGAACCAGGCGTCGAGTTGGATGCGCTGATTGCCAAAATGATCGACGACTATGTGTCGCGCAATCAGGCAGCCAAGGTCTTACGGAAATCCCTGAACGAGGCGGGAGTCGGCTTCTATCCGGTCGCGGACCATCTGACACTGCGGACGCTGAATATCGATCGACGTGCGGAGGAATTCACGAAGCTCGGTTATGTGTACGGCGAAACGATCGAGTATGAAGACTGGTATGCGAAGGTGTATCGAAAGATTGGATACCCCGCGCTCTTCGTGGACCAGGCCTATGCCGATGATCGGGGCCGCACCAGCATCATCCCTGGCTGGGTCAACAAATTTGGCGATCAGGTGTTCCATCATGTGGCGGTGCGCGTCGAAAATATCGAGCAGGCAATCGAACGGTTGAAGGCACAAGGCGTCGTCTTCACCGGGCACATCGTCGGGGCCCGCGGCGGTCAGTTACGGCAAATCTTTTCGGCGCCTGAAATGGTTGACGGTCAGCCCTTCTCCGTGCTCGAACTCACAGAGCGCCATCGCGGGTATCAAGGATTTTCTCCTCCACAAGCCGACAGCCTGATGAAATCCACGGTTGTGTAGAAACCTGTTCGACGTCTTACCCCGGTACTCCTCAAAAGAAGTGCATAAAAAATTCTAGGGGGGGAGTTGACTTATTGTAATATTATGTCTATATTTCTGGACATATGGATACTAAGCAAGCTTTGGTTGCGTTCGATGCCCTGTCGCAGGATACCCGCCTACGGGTGTTTCGTTTGCTGGTCAAGTATGGCCCGGCTGGCACTCCGGCAGGGGCACTGAGTGAGGCCTTGTCGATTCCTCACAATACGCTCTCGTTTCATCTGTCGCACATGAGCCATGCGGGTCTCGTTGAATCGAAACGGGAAGGGAGGTCCATTATTTACAGTGCCAATTTTGAGTTCTTTTCAAGCTTGATCCGCTTCATGGTCGAGGATTGCTGCCGCGCTGAATTTGCCAGTATCCGCGATGATAAGAAACGGAAGTGCTCGGTCATCGAACTGTCACACTGTTGCGAACCATAGGAGGACGTATCATGAAGCGATTTCACATCCATGTGGGGGTTGAGAAACTCGATGAATCCATCCGCTTCTACAGTACCCTGTTCGGCGTGGAGCCGGAGAAAACGAAACCGGACTACGCCAAATGGTTGCTGGAGGATCCCCGCGTGAACTTCGCGATCTCCACGCGAGCTAAGACAAAGGGTGTCGATCACCTGGGTATCCAGGTCGAGGACGAGGGCGAACTGACCGAGTTGCGTGACCGCCTCAAGGCTGGGGACATGGCTGTGGTCGAGGAAGGGGAAACGATCTGTTGTTACGCCCGGTCGGAAAAGTCCTGGGTACAGGATCCCGCCGGCATTCCGTGGGAAGCCTACCGGACGATGGAGGATGCCCAGATCTTTTCCGGTCATACCGATCAGACTGAAAGTGCCTGCTGTACGCCGGAGACGAAGGGAACGCCGGATTGTTGCGAACCGTCTCCACAAACCGCCGGGTGTTGCGGCTGATGGAGCCGGATGACATTAACGTATTGGTTGTGTGTGCCGGGAATTCCTGCCGCTCCGTGATGGCCGAAGCGTTGATAAACGATCTTGGCCGAGGCCGGTATCGGGCATGGAGCGGCGGAAGTTTCCCAGCGGGCCATGTTCACCCGAAATCAATTCATACGTTGCAGCGATATGGCATCGATCACGGTCAGCCACGCAGCAAGTCATGGGATGAGTTTGCTGCAGAGTCCTTCGACCTGGTGATCACGGTGTGCGACCAGGCTGTGGGCGAAACCTGTCCACTCTTTCCTGGCAGCCCCAAGAAGCTGCATCGGAGTACGCCTGACCCGGCCAAAGCCGTTGGATCAGACAGTGAAATAGACGCGGCGTTCGACAAGACTTTTTTCATGCTCAAGGCTCACGTCGAGGAATTATTGAAATGATCGTCTGTTCCTCCCGTCGTCTGTCGTAGTATCACCGTGATCTAGCACTCTGAATATTTCCCGCTACGAAACTACAAACTGTAATAAATCGACTCAGGCCAGTCTGCGGAATTATAACTTCCAGCGGTTCACTTCTATTCCCATGCCTTCTCGCCTCGCTTTACAAGGCTGCGCAAAAGCCGCGGCATTTTTTCTCCGGCCTTTTCTTGACGTTGGCGCTGGCGTTCGACCATGCGCCCGGCGACAAATGATGCCCGCACGCTGGTCGATTGTTTGAGAAATGCCCTGATATATGCCTCCGCCTGAATGGCGTCTTGGTGCATGCCTAAGGCGTCCTGCACGGCGCGGGCTTTGTTGATGAAGCGTGTAGCCGGTTTGCCGACCATCGGTTCGGCGAGTTCGGCGGCATAGCGGGCGCGTTTGGTCCTGATCCTGATCTTGTGGATTTTGGCATTGTTCGGTGAGTCACCAGCTTGACGAATCGTGTTTCGCAACTTTGAGAACTCCTGCTTGGCAAGGTCGCGCAACGTCACGGTAGATTCGACAATGGTCGGATTGTGCGGCGCTTGCTGGAGCCGCCTGATGAGGTCGAGATACTGTTCGCTCTTCAGCTCGTTCAGTAGAAATTCCTGAACATTATTCCGCTGGGCTTCGAGATGGGCGATGAACTGCGTCAGAGGCCTGCGGTCTCGTGCCTCCAGCGCGGTAGCTTCTTCACGGAAATAGGCGAGTTGCACGTCGAGGTCGCGGGCCGGTCCCAGCAGTTGGCCGAGCCAGCGCAATTCATCCCGCAACGAATCTGCCCATTCAGGAACGAGCAGGGGCCTGGCGGCGCGCAGGACGGCCCGCAACTGCCTCGTGGCCACGCGCATTTGGTGCAGGCTTTCAGGTTCCCTCCCAAGCCTGACGCCGGGATCATGCGCAATCAACCATCGGACATGACGTGCGAGGGCCCACTTCACATGGTCCATCACCGGCGCATCCAATGTCGGCTGTGGCTCAGGACCGGGAGCTATCAAGGAAAGCGCGCGAACGAGCTTGGGGCGTCCGTCATGATCTTCGGCTCCGGCTCGACGGAGCTGCCGTTCGAGGTCCGGCAGTGCGCCGTCCTTTCTATTCACCTGCTCGATTTCGAGTTCGCGAAAACGCTGAAGGGCGGCTCCGTTCTTTATGACAGACACGTGGTCGAGCGTGACATCTGCGACAGGGGCATTGTCTATGCGCACGCGGACGCCGGCTCGCCAGACTCGCAAGGTCGCCACAGGCATGAGCGGCCTCTGTCCGAGATGAAGGAGCAGCAGATCGCGGAACAAGGTCGGTGGAATAGACTGGCGATCGACCAGTTCAATTTCCTGGCGGTCCTTCATCAGAGCGAGTTTCAGTTGCCAGGCCTGTTTCCCGCGCTCGACTCGATGGCGCAAGGTGATTCCAGCGTGGGCCAGGTCATACTGGGAGGTGTCGTAGTAGGTCGAAGTCAACAGTCGTCGTGGAAGTGGGGTCCCGGAGAGCTCGGGTAGACGGAAATGGTCACCAACAGCCAGCTTGACCTCACGCTCGACCGTGAATTGCACAGTCGGGATGGCAATAACAGGATCTGGCGATTTTGAGGGAAGTTTGTGGGCGCGAGCCATCGCAAACTCCTTGCGGAACCTTTACTGTGGCAGAAGGACGCAGCGAGAAGCAATTCCGAATTTCAGAAGCCTTGGGAATTCGGAGGAGAGGATACCCCGCCAGTGTTACGGCTGTATTAATGGAATATTAAGGAGGGTGAAGAAAGAGAATGGTGCTGGAGCGGCCAAGTCCGGAAGTGATCGAAAACATTGAGGAGGGCTTTGGTGGACCCTGTAGGGGGGCGAACCTACGATCCGCTGATTCAGAATGCTGCTTGAAGGGGGGTGCTTAAACCATTGAATGATTGAGCAATCCCCGAACCACCCACAGGGCTTGCGGTGTTAGCTATCTTGTCGGAACCTGCGCTTTTAGGGTCCATCTGTACCAATTTCTCTCTCTGTGACCCCTGGAATAACACCTGTTTGAGGATTTGTGTAGAAAGGAGGGTGGATTTCGGGAGATACTATGGCTCCCCATAAAGTACTAGTTGCCCTAAACAGGCTCTTGTGGTATCAATGCCCGCAGCATATGGCGACACTGAGGTCAACCGATTCAAAGGAAGCCATAGTCGAATACACCATTACATTAACTTAGGAGGACATCATGGAAATAGCACTTATCCCGGCCATCTTCGTCGCCATTTTCACAGGGATCGCAGCTCTCATTTTATGGTTCCCATATGACAAGAATGTCAAGTGACAGCACGCATAGAATGTGAGCCTCCCCATTCTCTTACGAATGAGCGGATTGTGCCGTTCTTCTAGTGTCGTTGGCACCGCGGAAGGCGGATGCGTTCAGGGTGCTGATTGTGCAGGACTTCGATGGTGTCACCATCGAAGGTAGAGATGACTTGGCTGGGTAAGCTCTCCCGACAAGGAGGCAGTTTTAAGAGAGAACTTCTGGCTTCACGTTGAGCCCGATATGTGGCGGGCGGCAGGCCCGCCAGACTCATGGGGCCGCTCTTCCTTGTGGCTCCGCAACCAGCACTGGTTTCCCACACCTGCTCCAATGACTCAAACACACGGCCCCTGTAGAGGGTGTTGCTCATAACATCGACGTCCCACACTGCGTCCAATGCGGGATGACCACGAGCGACTGATGGCATCGAACCGGGAGTCGTTTCTTCATCCGGCGGGAGAGATTCAGCCGCAGCACTGACCATCTAATCGGAGACGGTCGAAACATTTCCAGAAGCCCCAGCGACTCTTCGTCGCGACCAGCGTCGTGAGCGCCGCGATCAAGGGGTGTCTCGTCGGACCCAATCTACTAGGGGCAATAGTATGTCGCCCGCCCCGCCCCACTACGGCACAGGCCTGCTGAACGCCGCCTACTGTCATCTCTTCTCAGCCATGCTTCAGGCTATCGAGTCCCTTCGTGAATCGATTCGCATGGGACCGCTCCGCTATTGAGCTGCAACCAACCTGCTGGAGTGGATATGGTAACGGCAATGTAGATCGTGGGGCACAAGTCAGCGAAGATGCACCGGCGCTACAACTCAGTTACTGAGGAGGACTTGACCAAGGCGGCAGGAAAGCTGAACACATATCGCTCTAACACTCTAATACCACCACCTGAATCTTCCCACCAATCAGCTGTTGTAAGTGTTCGAAAGTTTGGTGGGCCGTGTAGGGGTCGAACCTACGGCCCGCTGATTAAGAG
>DATENE010000129.1:0-8304 GCA_035275205.1 Nitrospiraceae bacterium | reverse complement strand
CTGAAGCGGCCACACGCGCACGGTTTAAAACTCTACTGGTGCCTCGAGGACAACTATACACAGCCGACTGGGACCTCTCCCAGCTGGCAACCAGATGGAATATCACCGTCATTGAAGTGGCAACGCTGGAGGAGGCCTATCTGCTCATGACGACGCCAGGACGCTAACAGGATGCTGAAAAAGCCCGCCAGCTTCGTTCTCGGTTCATCGAAATCCTCAACGTACCCCAAGGGTACGCCTCCGGTTTCGACTCGCCTGCGGCCTTGCTGAACGGACTTTTTGAGCATCCTGCTGGGACTCTCAAGCAGTCCTAGATGTGTGGATCGTTGAATTATCGCAGTGCCACGATAGTTGTTCCGCAGCTTGCTAGCGGCTCATTTCGCACCCATCTGCACTAACAGCTCCATCGCCTGCTGAATCTGGGGACGTGTACCGAGTAACACCACAATATCGCCCGCCGTTAACCGGGTATTGTCCGACGGATTGGCTTGCGTTACCCCGACATGCGTCCAAGCAATCACCGAAGCGCCCGTGCGTGAGCGAAGAGCAATATCAGCCAACGTCTTCCCCTGCGCAGGCGAATCGTCATCGATGCGGCAGGCTTCGACTTCCGCATCACTCAAGGTTCCGTCACGAAGATGATGGGCAAGTTCCGGCAATTCGCTGCGACGAAGCAAGGCATATCCTTCACGGCGAACCTGTTTGACCTTTTGCAGCACAAAACTCTGCGGCAGCTTGTAGGTACGAAGCACCAGGGAGAATATCTCGATGGAGGTTTCAAACTCCTCCGGCACCACATCATCCGCGCCGAGTTGGTGCAGCTCCTCTAATTCGCGCAGGTAGCGAGTCCGCACGACGACGTGGAGTTTGGGGTTGAGTCCCTTGGCAACCTGCACGGCCCGCCTGGTGATAAACGGATCTGAAATGGCGACCACCAACACCTTCGCATCCTCGATCTTCATGTGCCGCAGCACATTCGGATTCGTGGCATCGCCGTAGTAGACGGGCACTCCGTGTTTCGATTCGCGGCCGACGGTATCCCCGTCGAGATCTAAGGCAAGATACGGGATCTCCGTCTCACCGAGGACGCGGGCGAGATTCCTCCCGTTCAACCCATACCCCACAATAATGACGTGGTCCTTCATCCGAATCTGCTTCCCTGGGGCATGCAGGACATGGGCAGTAGTGCGGCTAGGCAGCCAATGACGAAGCCGCTGCCACGCCTCCGCACGGCGAGCCAGGTGCGGCGACCATTGCATGAGAAAAGGCGTGACAATCATGGAGAGCACTGAAACCGCGAGAAAGACCTGATACGGATCACCTCGCAAGAAACCGCTCTCCTGCCCTTGCTGCGCCAGCAAAAAGCTGAACTCTCCAACCTGGGCCAGGGCAATGCCCACCATAATCGCAGAACGTGGGGGAATCTGCGCCAGCAAGACAGCACCGGCCCCTGCGAAAAACTTCACCAACAGAATCGTGACAAGTAGCCCGACCACGGGCAGCGGATGCGCGAATAATATCCGCCAGTCCATGAGGATGCCGATCGACACGAAAAAAAGACTGTTAAAACTGTCGCGGAACGGCAGTACTTCGGCCACAGCTTGATGGCTATACTCCGATTCGGAAATGACTAACCCGGCGATGAACGCGCCCAACGCCAACGAAATACCGCCGAGCGAGGTGAGCCACGCGATACCGAGACAAGAGACGATGATCGTCAGAAAGAACAGCTCGCGACTGCGGCTGCGGACGATATGTCCCAACAGCATGGGAACCAGATACCAGGCGGCTGCAACGACGAGTGCGACGACGAGAACCGACTTCCCCAAGGCAAGGAGGATCGCCAACCCGCCTCCTTCAGATTGGCTGGCAAGAATCGGCGTCAGCAGCATCATGGGCACGACGGCCAAGTCCTGAAAGATGAGAATGCCGATCGTGGCTCGGCCATGGATCGAGTCACTGTCCCCCCGTTCGGCCAAGGTCTTCAATACGATCGCGGTGCTGCTCAAGGAAAAGAGAAATCCCCAGAACACCCCCTGTTGCCAGGATAGTCCGATGAGCATCGCCCCGAGCCATGCGATCAACAGCACGCCTCCGACCTGGAGTGGTGCGGCCAGGAGCATGAGGCGGCGCATGGAAGCCAATTGCACCAACGAAAATTCGATGCCGATGGTGAAGAGGAGTAGGACGATCCCGATCTCCGCCAACACTTGAACTGTGCCAACATCCGAGATGACGTTCAACCCGTTAGGGCCGATGAGTGCGCCGGCAACCAAGAATCCGGCGATCGAGGGAAGCTTGAACTGATGGAATATAAAGACGACAGCGATCGACGCCGTGAAGATCACGAGCAGGTTTGCGAGCACACCATAGTCAGTCATGACGGAAATCATCCAGGCGAGGGAGACTGCTCGAATGCCCGACGTTTCACGGGATCACGGCGGAGAATACCCCAGCAGCAAGGAGGGAACAAGGCAAAGCTGCTTGTTCAACGGCGTCATCGCCGACGACAAGACGTCACGTCTGCGTTGCTGTCATCACGCGTGGGCCGATCTCGTCCGCGAGAATTTAGAAGGCGCAGGTCCCAAATCAATTGAGCCATCGGTCTCGGCTAGTCGGCCAGCTGAGCCATCTGGCTGTGTCCCCCATCAGTAGCAAGACCCCCCTCGAAAGATGAATAGACGGCTTTCTCTCTGCTGGCATAGCTTGTCAATATTACCGGCGTGTATAATCAATAAAGAGGTGAACGATGACGCAAACCCTATCTGCTCCACCGTCTCAGGGGAGGTGCGCTATGCAGCCCGCCCATCTGCTCATGATCGCCGCAACAACCCTTATCTTGTCCTCAACGCCGGTATTTGCCGATACCACGACCGGGTTCGATCCGTTACTGATGCGGGAGTGCCCCCAAGCCGATGGGACCGTCCTCTACACGAACAAGAATGTGCCGGGCTGCAAGCTGATGACACTGAAAGAACTGTCTGTTGTTCCTTCGCTGGACGATATGCCAACGTATCGCCCTACCGTGGCTGCGGCTCCTCACTATGATATTCCTCCGTACGTCGACCGACATCAGACCGGTATGACCGGCGGGGGACAGACCGTCCCAGATTGGGCCAAAGATTGGCACGCCAGCATTGCCTCATCCGGATCCGTTCAAGCTGAAGTCTGTTCGAAATACGGAGAATGGCTGCATCTCAACGAGAAAACTCGAGGCGGATTCTTTTACGGAACAGACCCGTCGTATGGCGGAGATCTGTCGGGAAGAAATCAGCGCGGGGCGAGCTATTCGTTCTACGACAATGCCCGCTATGTCGCACTGTCCAACATTTTTGGGCGAGGATTTGTGCCGATCGGCTGTCCGTAACGAATCGATCTGGAGCGAGAAACTGAGGGGTGCCAGGCTATCTGGAGGGCTTGGCACCCCTCAGTTTTTGTAGAACTCCCGATACCACCGCACAAATCGCGCGATGCCTTCTTCGATCGGCATCGCTGGAGCAAAT
Source organism: Nitrospiraceae bacterium (assembly GCA_035275205.1). Lineage (GTDB taxonomy): Bacteria > Nitrospirota > Nitrospiria > Nitrospirales > Nitrospiraceae > Palsa-1315. The sequence continues at coordinate 4,801 of DATENE010000129.1, read as the reverse complement.
CCGACGTCCCGCGTGAGGTCTTCGACGTCCGCATAGGTTGCCGGCACATCGCCCGGCTGAATCGGCAACAGTTTCTTCACCGCCTTCTTTCCTAATGCGTTCTCCAACACCTCGATAAAACGCAGCAGTTCGATTGGCTGATGATTCCCGATGTTGTAGATCCGGGCCGGCGCTGAGCTGGTTCCGGGGTCCGGTTTGTCACCTGACCAGGCCTGGTTCGGCATGGCCGGGTGATCGAGGGTCCGAATCACGCCTTCGACGATATCATCGACATAGGTGAAATCACGGCGCATCTTTCCGTGATTGAACACCTCGATAGGTTTTCCTTCCAGAATCGCCTTTGTGAAAATGAACAGGGCCATGTCAGGCCTTCCCCAAGGCCCATAGACCGTAAAAAACCGCAAACCCGTACAAGGAATCCGATAGAGATGCGCGTAGCAATGGGCCATGAGTTCGTTGGCCTTTTTGCTGGCCGCGTAGAGAGAGACCGGATGATCGACGTTGTCGTGAATCGAAAATGGCATCTGGGTATTGCCGCCGTAGACGGAACTCGACGAGGCATAGACGAGGTGCTCGACCTTCGCGTGCCGGCAACCTTCCAGAATGTTGAGAAACCCTTCAATATTGCTGTCCGTATAGGCATGCGGGTTCACCAACGAATAGCGCACACCCGCTTGCGCCGCCAGATGGATCACGCGCCGGATCGATTGCTTCGCGAACAGCTTCTTCATTCCAACCCGATTGGCCAGATCGAGCTTCGTGAATGAAAACGACTTGAACGGCTTGAGCTTCGCCAACCTCGCCTTCTTCAGTCGCACGTCGTAGTAATCGTTGACGTTATCGAGCCCGATCACCTGCTCACCTCGCTCCAGCAATCTCATCGCTGTATGAAAACCAATGAATCCGGCGACACCGGTGACGAGGATTGGGTCTTGCTGCTTCTTGCGCACGGTCATAGTCGGCCTTTCGACTTATCGAGATGGAGTGGTGCGGCTGATCGCTTTCATAAACGGAGGAGCGCCGTGGTCAACCCGATAAAGGGACAGGGGCGTCAGGGCTTCCCCAGTCGTCAGCGGTTTTACCAGCCCCTCGGTCGTGCGACGAAACAGATCCAACGCATGGCCGTAATGATACCCGCATCCCTGCGTAACAAGAAGTTCTTTGAGCGTTTCAGGACGTTCCCAGTGAGCCGTCAGCAGTGCGGTGCGAGCAGGATTCCGTCGACTGAACATGAACGAGAGATGGTCCGGATACCAGTCTGCGCCGCCGGTGGCATACGACACAAACAGCTTGGCCTGCGCTGCCCCACACACCTCGGCAAGGTACGCATTCGTCAGACAGCCGTTTTCTCCCACGTCGAGCCATTTCCCAGGATGAGACAACGGCGCGTGGGCTGCATGACCTCGGACTTCGAGCAGTTGTTGTTGCGAGGCAAATACCAGCGGGATCGGCCCATGCTTCTGCACGAGTGACTGGATCACTCCATCCTTGAGGGCGGACTTCCCGCTATTTGTCGGCCCGCTGTCCGCGTGCACGAGCATGTTGTAGCCACGATCGGCAACGAGATAGCAGTTGCGCGGCATCTCCAGATCGCAAGGGTCTTCGCCGTAGAACGGCACTGAATACACGGCCCCTCCTTCGAACGGCCAACTGTCTCCATGCGCCAATTCAATCACGCGGTCGAACCCCAGTTCTCGTAAGAGCGACAGATAATCGTAAGAGAGCGTGCGCCGGTTCCTCCGGCTCGGCACGATGATCGGCGTGTCTTTGGGCAAGTGCAAGAGCGTGCGAGGATCCACATGATCGTCGTGATCGTGGGTCAAGAAGACGGCAGCCGGTTTGGGCAGCAGCGATCCCCAAAGCGACGGGACGGAAGATTCCGCAAACCAGGGGAGCAGCCAGGGGTCGAACAGCAACACATGGTCCCGTTGCCGATAGAGCAGCGCAGCATGGCCGAGATGGACCATGTCTTGATCTTCCACCGTCTCGAACCAACGGGACCTGACGGAGGAAGTATTCGAACCGACCAAGCACTCATACTGATGGAGGGATTCGATGAATCGGGTGAGTATGCGTTCTCCATCTCGCCCCGACGTCGCCACTATCGTGTTGATTTCATCTGTCCGATGCGTCCCGTCCAAGAGCCCCAAGACCTTTCCCACCAGCGGTCCCATCGGTCGCTGGTCGAACCCGATCGGAATCGCCTGCCGCTTCACGGAATGGAAGACCCGGAGCCCGCCGTTCGCGACCGTGGCGGATTTGGTGGGATCGATCGGGAACTCCCATTGAAACGTCCCGTCAGGCCTCCGTCCGCAGCGAATGTGCTGCTGCAGATGGGGGCGGGCGCTGACCACCTCTGCATACGCATCCTCCAATCGTCGTTGACGATTGGGATCGTCGAGCGGAGCTCGCTTGGAAAAGACATCGCTGATGGCCGTATCGATCGCGCTGGAGAGGAGGCCATGGGCTTCATGAAGACTCGCGACAACTTCGGGCGCCACCCCTGCAACAAAGGGAAAAGGCCCGGGAGGGTCCGCGCTCTCCAACTGAACCCAGGCCCAAGGCGCGAGGCTGAGATACTGCTTTTTCGGCAGCCTGTCCCAGATCTTCATGCTCGTAAGGCGTGAGGCGTCAGACGGAAAGGGATCGCCCATCCGTCTTTGACCTCGTTATGCTCAACCATCGCCTCATCCCTTACGTGTGAATTTCAGTTCGCTGATTGAAGGTTCGTACAATGCTTGAATGACATTCCCATCGGGATCGGAGAAATAAAATGAATAGCTGCCGTCGCGATGCTGCTTCGGTGGTTTCACGACCTGCCCGCCTAGTTCAAGCAGGCGCGGTTCAACCTCCCGATACATCCGGTCGACGGCCTCAGGACTCTCAAGGATCACGCCGATGTGATCCAACGCTTGCCCCTTCAAGGGCTGATACGCGGCAAGCTCGGACGCCGGAATCTGGTGTAAAGCGAAATTATCCGATCCGGAGCTGAAATACACATTGTCGGGGTCCGGCTCCCATACCACCTTCATTCCCAACAACTGTTCATAGAATATGCGCGCGCGCGCGAGATTTGTAACGCGCAGCGCCACATGGCGTAATCCTCGATGGAGCGGAGCACTCATAGCTTTCCTCAATCGTGTCCGTATAGTAGGGAGACACCTTGGCTCCGTCAATTGAAAATCCCTGGCCGGATGCTGAAAATGTCCGCCAGCTTTGTTCTCGCATCGCTTAGAGGTTCGGAAGTACTGGAGGGTATTTTCCGTTCGCCAGGACCCATTCTAGGGGCGAACGGCCACACAAAGTGCGGGTGGTACCTCCTCACCTCTTCGCTCGCTGCGGCCGCGCTGAACAGCCATTTTGAGCATCCGGCAGTAGTCTTCTGCTGTTGACCTGTCTCAATCGGGCCCGTGCTGCGGCTTCTCTTACAACTATGGTACGATACCCACGCTCCCGATCGCGAAGAACTACTTTTCCCTTCGAAAGACCTCATGGCTACCATCGGTTTCAATGGCCTGACCGTCGCGGCTTTCGAGAGCCGCATGGCGGCTGAGATCACCCGGCTCATTGAGCGGCATGGAGGAAACCCGCTCGTCACTCCTGCCCTTCGCGAGATCCCGCTCGATGACAATTCCGTGGCACTGAAGTTTGGGGGCAAGCTCACAACCGAGCGAGTCGATCTTCTCATCCTGCTTACCGGTGTCGGCACCACCGCGCTGTTCGATCTCCTCAAAACGCGCTTTCCCTGGTCGTCGATTGCAGCAGCTCTCAAACAGACGGCCCTCGTTGCTCGAGGACCCAAACCGGTCGCAGCCCTCAAGGCATTCGGTCTCCAACCGACTCTGACGGTGCCCGAACCGAACACATGGATAGAGGTCGTCTCCACACTCGACGAGTACCGTCCCGTCAAGGGGCTCCGCGTCGCCGTGCAGGAATACGGAACATCGAATCCGGATTTGCTGGAAGCCCTACAACAACGCGGAGCCGAGGTCTTCCAGGTTCCCATCTATCGTTGGGCGCTTCCCGAGAATCTGGAGCCGCTCAGACAAGCGCTTGACGAAGTCATCGCCGGGAAGGTGCCCGTGCTTCTCATCACCAATGCCGCCCAAGTGGATCATGTGATGGAGGTGCTGGGAAAAGACGGAAAGTTGAGGCCCTTTCGTGCGGCACTCAAGAAGATGGTCGTCGCCTCCATCGGCCCCACCGCCAGCGAACGCCTCCGCCACTACGAATGGCCGATCGACCTCGAACCCTCACACGCGAAGATGGGTGTCCTGGTCAAAGAAACCAGCGAACAGATTCACGCCCTTCTTCATCAAAAACAATCAGCGTAAGCTGACCCGTATGGGTTTGGCTTCCCGAGCCTAACCGGTTACGAGACGACGAGCACACCGGCTCCAGAATAGCGCCCGGCTTTCAATTCTTGCAGCGCGCGGTTGGCATCGGCGAGAGGGAACGACAGGGTGCGGGGTTTGATCGGAATCGCAGCCGCCTCGCTCAGAAGATCGAGGCCATCCTGCTTCGTGTTGGCTGTGACGCTTCGAATGACCCGCTCTCCAAACACTTCTCGATCGTAGTCGAGCGAGGGAATCGGCGTCATGTGAATCCCGGCGAGGGCGAGCGTGCCCCCGCGTTCCAATGCGCGCAAGGCCAGCGGGACTAATTCCCCGGCCGGTGCAAAGATGATCGAGCCGTGAAGCTTGTCCGGCGGCTGGTCAGTCGCCCCGCCTACCCATGCAGCGCCCAATTCATGTGCAAGACGTTGGTGCTCCGGTCTCAACGAACTGACATAGACCTGGCA
>DATENE010000128.1:0-5436 GCA_035275205.1 Nitrospiraceae bacterium | reverse complement strand
AGCCTTTGAACCGTTTTTTACAACGAAGGCGGTTGGCAAGGGCACCGGGTTAGGGCTATTCTTGAGCCGCGAAACGGTCCTAGCCCACGGAGGCAGTCTTGTGCTCGAGAGCGAAACCGGACAGGGCACAACCGTGACTGTCACCTTACCTGGATTGAAGCGCGAGCCGACGCACGTAACAGGATAGCACTGATGCAACCAGCGAGTATTCTTGTAGCCGATGACGATGCGGTCGCGCGCGACCTCTTGGCTGAGGCCTTAAAAAAAGAAGGCTATACTGTTGAAGCCTTTTCCAGCGGAGAAGAGATTATTGCTCGCGGACGTCAGGGACGAGTAGATCTGGTGCTGACGGATATTCGCATGGGCGCAGTCGATGGACTCACGGTCTTGCGTGAATTTAAACGTATGAGCCCTGACACCGCAGTCGTGGTGCTGACCTCGTTCGGATCGCTGGAAGGTGCGATCGAAGCGATCAAGCAAGGAGCCTACGATTATCTCGCCAAGCCGTTTAAGAAAGAGGATATTACGCTGGTGGTCAAGCGGAGCCTCGATCACTGTCGACTCATCCGAGAGAATGCCCGATATCGTGAAGAGCTGAAGAGCAAAGATGAATGGTCTCCCCTGGTGGGAAGCAGTCCCGCAATGCTGGAAGTGTATAAGCTGGTGGCGCGGGTGACCGGGAGCAAAAGCACGGTGCTCCTGCAAGGGGAAAGTGGAACCGGTAAGGAACTGATCGCGCGAGCGATCCATGCGAACGGCCCTCGTCGAGACAAGCCGTTTATTCCGGTGAATTGCGGGGCACTGCCGGATACCCTCCTGGAATCGGAAATGTTCGGGTATGAGAAGGGCGCCTTTACCGGCGCGGTGGGGAACAAAATCGGCCTCTTCGAGTCCGCGAACGGGGGCACGCTGTTCCTCGACGAAATCGGTGAAATCGGCCAGGCCGTGCAAGTGAAATTATTGCGAGTGATGCAAGATCACGAGGTCCGCCGTGTCGGCAGCACGACATCGATAAAGGTCGATGTCCGTATCATCGCTGCGACCAATCGAGATCTCGAGCAGCTTGTCAAGGAAGGGAAGTACCGGGACGACTTATTTTATCGGCTCAACGTCGTACGTATCACCTTGCCGTCTCTGATGGAGCGGCGAGAGGATATTCCGATGTTGGTGCATCACTTCTTGCAAAAATGCGCAGCGGGAACGGCACATGCGGTACGCGGGGTGCTACCGGAAACCATGGCGCTGTTGATGCAGTACCGGTGGCCCGGTAATGTGCGAGAGCTGGAAAACGCCGTTGAGCGAGCCGTCTCACTGAGCCATGGTCCCCTCCTTACACCGGAGGATCTTCCGGCATCGCTGTCTCGGACCGAGCTGCCGCCGAAGGACACCGCCGGAGCGATCAGTCATAGCGATGAAGGCTCTTTATCGCTTGAAGAGGTCGAAAAACGTCATCTTGTCCGCGTGCTGAAAGAAACCAAGAGGAATAAAGTCAAAGCCGCAAAGATACTCGGCATCGATCGGCGCACGCTGTATCGAATGGCTGACCGGTTTGGATTGGATCTGGGCGATGATGCCGAGAATGAAGAATCAGAGTAAAAAGGAGAGCGGAAATACAGGGCCGGCGGAGTCGGAGCGCGTCCTTGGTTAATCGCGCTGATTCATGGCGCTCAGTATGGAAGCGTACGGATCACTTTACTTTACCGGTCTTCAATCGATAGACGAGATGGGTGTCGGTCTGCATCACACCATCGATTTCATGAATCCGGCTCAGCACCAACTGGGTCAGAGCATCCTGGTCTGACACTTCTACCACGACAATAATATCCGGTTTGCCCCAACAAGGGTCGATAGTCTTGATCTGTTTGATTCCGGACAGAGCCCGAACCACATCGCTCGTGCGTCCCGGCTGTACATTGATGAGCACGTAGGCCCGATCCGACATGATTTTCCCGCCATCGACTGGAGCGTGAATCGTACAAGGTACCGCAGAAATAGCGGGATCCTCGCCAACGTAGCGGATGCCTGTCTCCTGTGTCAATGCAAGTGAGCCCTCAGACGATACAGGGAACGCGGCGACGGCAGGTTTGGACTTTTTCATGTTTGACCTCATTTTGGGGCGACAAGTACGTCGATGGTCAAGGAATCGCTTATCGTGGTGAGACTGGTTTCGAGGGCTCGCGGATTGCCAATGCGGCCTTCAGGGTCGTAAATAAAGCACAAGAGCGACGTGCAGCGACTCTTGGTGCGATACCGCTCGGTATCGATCCGGAGCTGCTCGGTGAGGTCTTTCGCAGTAAGACCATTGCGCGTTTTTTTGACGAGTACCGCAAGTCGATTGTCGTTCAGCAAAAATGTCGTGCGCGACGCTCCTTCCGCATAACTCGGCGTCCATTCCTCCGTGCCGATATCGTCGAACTGGATTCGCAGCAACGCATGCAGAAGATCCTGCACATCGAGCTCGTCTTCCACACTTAACGTGCCTCGATACTCCCCACGGAGTCGCAACTGCCGAGCGACGGAATGAAACCGGCGACACAATATCCTCACGAGTTCGACAGGATCCGATCCTGTCTGAAAAGACTGCGGTGCGGACTCCTGGTGCGTGGAGGGACCGACCGGCACTGATGAATGCGGGAGCACGTGCGGAGGGACGGGAGCCCCCTCCCGCATCTCATGCTGGGGGCCGGTGGAGGGAATTGGATCCATGATGGGCGTTTGTTCCTGGCGCGGCGGCTGCGGCATGGCAGCTTTGGATACATCTGACCGCGCGGGCTGCTGTGCCGCTTGTGATGAGGGCTCCGGATCGACTCCAACCACAGGCTTGGGAGGCATAGGCGACATCGCTGCCGCCGTCGGGACCGGTGAAACCAGCGGTGGTTTAGGTGGAATTGCTGATGCTCTCAAAGGCTCCGGCTCTCGCGAAGACTCTGCGGCGGCCGGTGAGGGAGCAGGTGGATTCGGTATGGCGATAGGTGCAGTCACGTCGGGATTTGTGGCCAGAGGGACGGCTATGGCTACCGGTGGGGGAAGGGTCGGGCTCGTTTGTGTCACGGTCATTTGAACCGTCGAGATCGATGCCGGCACGATGGTCATCTGTGGGGGCTTGGGCGCTGATGGAGTCGGCGGCGTTGCTGAAACCTGTTGGGGAGGCGGTCCACCTTGCAGCTCAAGCTTCTTCTGTTCCAGTGTGGCAATCAGGGACTTAATCAGGGCAATGCTTTGCCGCGTCTCCTCAGAGTTGCCCATGAGAAGTTTGCGATGACGATGTTCTTGGAATTCCGGGGATTTCTCACCAAATGTGCGGCGAATACATTCACGGAATTGCAGCTCAGTTCTGGCTCTGCCCGCGTCGAGATAGGGAAAGCCTTCCCGGCCCAGGTCTTCCACCTGTGCAAGAAATTCCCGGAGCTCTCCTGCGCCACGGGAGAGGTCTTCAATCATGGAGACTTTGGAGCGAGCGCGGAGCTGCTCTGATGTTTTTGTCCGTGCCATAGAGTGTGGGGAAAGTGTAGCCCGACCTCTACAACGTGGCAAGAAAACATGGGAAAGCAAACAGGGACTCTGGCGGTTGCGAAAAATTATTGCAGCACGGTGGAAATTCAATGGTCCGTAAGTCTAGGATATTGAGGGAGGGCAGTATGCGGGACCATCTCGTTCGAGTCCGAGGCCTGTTCCTGATCTTTTTGTTGTTGGTGAGTTCCCTCGCGGCTTGCGCCGGGTTGGGAACACATCAACAAATACCTCTATCCCCTGTTCCTATTACGGAAATCAAAATGGTCGAAGGAACATGGGAAGGGCTGGTGACAAACGCACGAACGGGAAAGGACGCAGGACGGATCGTCGTGGTTCTCACGTCTCACGAGGCGTACGGGACCTACAGTTTCGGGGGAGCAACAGCCCAAGGTTCCCTCGTAGGGACAGGAAGGGTGACTGTGCAAAGCGGGCGACTGTCCTCTGAGACGGGACAACGGATGGTCGACTTCACGCTCTGTCTGCGCGGCAACGAGAAAGTCATGACCGCGCATGTCTTTGGCAAAGACGGAATTCCCTATTACGCGGAATTGACACCGCTAAATTAGCCGTTCGGTCTTCATCAGTTGGCACGGCACGGAGAGACACACGACCTGAAGAAAGCAATTGGACGCTGGCGCGAGGAAAGCGCCGCCCATATTTTTCAGTCCAAAGGAGACCGTGAAAAGTAGTCATGTTGAAAAATTTCATTATTGTCCGCGGCTGAGAAAGGAGCGATGAATCGCGATGAGAAACGAATTCTGGCTGAGTCGAAAATTTGAGGGATTCTGGATGTGGGTCATCGCCCTTGCGATGCTGGCCGTCTGTTGGGGAACCGACGTTGCGGTTGCCGCGACGGCCAAGGAGATCGACGTGAGCGTGGACGTCGTACTGGAGAAATTCGAAAAGGACGTGGACGGAGCCAAGAAATTTCTGGCCGAAGCCAAGGGCCTGCTGGTGTTTCCGAAGGTCATCAAGGCCGGGGTCGGCTTTGGCGGAGAAATCGGTGAAGGCTCCTTACGTATCAACGGCAAGACAGTGGATTATTACAATACCCTGGCCGGATCGTTCGGATTGCAGTTCGGTGCACAGTTCAAAACCATCATGATCGTGTTTCTGGATGAGGACGCTCTGAAACGGTTTCGGAAGAGTGAGGGATGGAAGGTCGGGGTCGATGGCTCAGTGGCGGTCATTGCAATCGGCGCAGGGACATCACTCGACAGCTCGAAGGTGAACCAACCCATCGTGGGTTTCGTCCTAGACCAGAAGGGCCTCATGTACAACCTAACCCTGGAAGGATCCAAAATTACGAAGATCAACAAGTAGTCCAGGTATGGGTCTTCGCTTTACATGAGCCCGACAGGCTACGAGACGGAGCCGTTGAACCTGAACAGATCCTTATCAATGGTCATATCAACAGCCCGGACGCCGATGAGCAGCGCGCCGCTGCGAACAAGTCACTAGGTATGGGCGGCTTCGATTCATTCCATGATGTTCAGAGGAACGGACACAGAATACACATGGCACGGTACCGGATGGATTCATTCCTCACGCGATTGCTGGTGGGGGCTATTCTCCTAGGTGCCACGGCTGTGCTCATGGTGATGCCTGCGAGCGCGGCCGAGGTTGCGGAACAACAACGGCTCGTGGAGAAGGCGAGGCTGACACTAATGGCGTTTGCCGCCGATCCCGGCCTGAAAGCAGCGCTCCGAGAATGGTCACCTGAGACCAGAGCCCTCTTCATCGTGCCGCAATTCCTGAGGGGCGCGTTCGTGTTCGGCGGCGCTGGCGGCAGCGGGCTGCTTCTAGTGCGCGATGAGAAGACTGGAAACTGGGGCGACCCCGTCTTCTATACCATTGGGTCTGCAAGTTTCGGCCTGCAAGTCGGGGGAGATGTGTCGGAGATCGTCCTTCTGGTAAGGACCC
>DATENE010000127.1:0-4035 GCA_035275205.1 Nitrospiraceae bacterium | reverse complement strand
TCCGACCACGACCATGGGAAAGGAGAGGAGTTGGCCCATGGAGAAAGATCCGAGGATAAAACCCAGCTGGGCATCCGGCTCGCGAAAGAATTCCACGATCATCCGACAGACCCCATAGCCGGTGATAAAACTCCAGAAGATGGTGCCCGGTGGCGGTGCGGTTTTCCAGATGACCCATAAGAGGGTGAATAGGAGCAGCCCCTCGAGCCCTGCCTCATACAGTTGTGAAGGATGGCGGCAGGCAGGCCCTCCGCTCGGAAACACCATACACCAGTCGACATCGGTCGCTCGTCCATACAACTCCCCATTGATGAAATTGCCGATTCGCCCGAACCCTAGCCCGATAGGCGTGGCAGCAGCTGCCAAGTCTGCGATCTGGTAAGCGGGGATACCCTGCCGTTGGCTAAACCAAAATAGGGCAACGATGACGCCGAGCAGGCCCCCGTGGAAGGACATGCCCCCTTCCCAGACTGCTACGATACTGGCAGGGTGCTGGATGTAGTAGGAAAAATTATAGAACAGCGTATAGCCGAACCGTCCTCCGATAAACACCCCGAATGCGGCCCACACGACCATGTTGTATACCTGGTCCTTGGTCATGGAGAGGCCCTTTAACTCCACTCGACGCTTGATCAAGAAATAGGCGCCCGCCAGTCCGATCAGATACATCAGGCCGTACCAGCGAAACTGCAAGGGTCCAAGCTCAAGGAATACTGGGCTGATGTTGGGGAAGGGGATCGCGCGCAACCAAGTCATTTGTGCCTCATGTGGCGTATCAGTGAATAATAGGTGAGGGTCTCAGTCATTGCAAGCTCGCGAATGCCGTCACGAAGAATCATTTCTGATCCTTACTCAGAGCCAGTTTGCAGGAGATGCTACTTTCGTATGTTGGTTTTCTGTCACGCCTGTGTCGTGACCTGTGAGGAAAACACAACTGAAAATTAATTGCGCTTAACCGTTAGGACCAGCCCCGCGCCGAATCACGGGACATTTTCATAGTTCGTCCTCTGGCACGCTTACTGCTGAACAGATTGAGCATGAGCGTGCAGAGTGTCGGCAATCACATTCTTCATTCAACCTTGTCGAGGAGGGTTACCATGTCGAACCAGGAACGTCATGTAGCGAAGGTCGCAGCGTTGGTAGCAGGTGGGGCGGTGATCGGGGCGGGAATTGGATTGCTCTTCGCGCCACAAACAGGGGCAGAAACCCGGCGTACTGTCGGTCGCTATGCGAAAAGGGCTCAATTGCAAACGACTCGATGGGGCCGGACGGTCCAATCCGGTGTGAAAGAGGCGATGGATCGCGGTAAGTTTCTTATGCATAAGGACGAGCACAAGGACGATCAGAAGCCGCGTATTGAAGCTGTGTAGTTGGATCGGATCTGTTCGTCTAGCGATCAGACCTATTTCGCCAACAGCTTCTTGCTAGGTCGCATTATTCATGGGGTTCGTCACGAAATGGCTGAGTGCTGCGCAAGTGCGAAGAGCAGGACTCGCGTGACGCGTGAGCCGTACCCTTACCTGTCTCGCTTGAGTCAGGCCTCGGCCATTGCGACAGACGGGCTCGTGAATAATGCGGCCGGTTAGTTGCGCGCAGGCCGCTGACCTTGACCGACCTAGACCTCGATGCTAGAGTCCCGCCACTGCGGCCCCTGCTGCCGGAGTGGCGAAATTGGCAGACGCAAGGGACTTAAAATCCCTCGGACTCAAAAGGTCCATGCCGGTTCAATCCCGGCCTCCGGCACCACGTATCGAAAGGTCGTATCCTCACCCCGCTACCGCCAGACTCTGTTCAGGGGCATGACCGCAGTTGCGGTTGTCGTTCCGAATTGAGTCTGGCTCAGCGCATACACCGCTTCATGCATGGCGGCCTTGGCGAAATCACGCTCTGGCTCCCGAGAGGGGATAGAGCGTGTGCACTACATTCTCCCGCTGACCTTACGGCAAACGTCAATTGGGCACGAGGGGAACGAGAAACAGCCGAGCCTATCGCCGTAAAAAGGTGATCCATCGCCAGAGGTTTAGCAAACTTGCTAGAGAAGCCGCTACGTATGTCAGCGCTGCCGCAGTCAGGATGCGTCGAGCCCCTTGTTCATCTTGCGGCGACAGGTAGTTTCCTTTTTGCAGCACGGGAAGGGCGCGTCTGAAGCTTGCGTCCCATTCGACCGGAAGGGTGAGGAGGTGCACAAGCGTAGAGATCCCCATCGTCGCCATCCCGGCAACTAGGACAAATACCCCTGCCATAGGGGTCTGGGTCATCGCCGCCGCGATCGGAATGCCCATCATCACCATCCCTCCAACTTTTTCTGCCCCGTGGGCGACCCGCACGAGCCGCGTGCGCTCCACGAGTGGCTGATAGCCTGTATGGTCTTGAATGGCATGCCCGACCTCGTGGGCGGCAACGGTGACAGCTGTGAGGGATTTACCAGTGAACTTGTCGGGCATCAGGCGAACAGTTTTGGTCTCTGGATCGTAATGGTCGCCCATCTCGGTCATTTCCACCTTGATGTGTTTCATGTCTAATCGATCCAGTAAGTGCCGCGCTAGCTCCGCCCCGGTTCCCGGAAAGTCAGGACGAGGCACACTATGCTGGGCAAACACTCGCCTGGTCCATAGTTGCGGACCGAAGATGACGATACCGACAATGATCAGCAGCAGGGCTATACGCATCCTATAGCTCCATCACCTCAATCCCTCTTGTCGGGTGAAGCGCTCGGCCAAGACCATTGAAAAACACATATGTGAGATTGGTCCATTCTTACTCGTCCTCTCACAATCATCGGATGGAGAATGGGTGGCGAACAGCCGCCTCGCCTAGACCCTTGCGCCTTCGTTCAAGTCCCTCCTAGAATACGCCCACTCTTGGGAGGTCTCAATGGCTGTCATGTATCGTCATTTCCAGGATGCCTTGGTGCAGAGCCTGACGTATACTCAGAGTATGAAACTCACAATGATTGCTTCACCCATCTGCGTGGTATTCATCTTGTTGATGGTTACCACGACGGAGCTGGTTGAAGCAGGGGTATTTCTGCCCGGAACCAAGGCTGAGGCAAAAGTCGAGTCACCCAAGATCTCACCACTCGATAGAAAGTCATTTAAAACAGTTCCTTTTGAACCAACTCCCTCGAACAACCAACGGCGTGAACTCGAACAGGCCGTGGCTTCCTGCATTAAGACGGTTGAAGAAGAGGTGCCAGGTGCCCAATTCGAAGCATCTCCGGATGGGGGGATCATCAACACTGCCGGTAACGATAGAGAGAGATTTACTTTTTGGAAATGCATGTCAAAGACCGGACACCCGCTTGAACCGATCCGCAAATGAAACCACTCGTGCACGAACCCTTTACGCACAGCCCATGAGAAACGGTCACGCCATTGCCATCGTGCTGTCATGCATTGGTCTGACTGCACCTGCTTGGGCAGACTTCAAAGCCGGCATGGACGCCCATCACCGCGGCGACTACGCAACTGCCTTGCGTGAGTGGCAACCGCTGGCCGAACACGGAGATGCCCTGGCACAGTACAACCTCGGCCTGCTGTATGATAATGGCCAGGGCGTGCAAAAAGACTATGCCCAAGCTCGGCAGTGGTATGAGAAAGCCGCCGTTCAGGGACGCGCGGATGCCCAGGCGAACCTGGGGATTCTCTATGATTATGGGCGCAGTATTCCGCAGGATTTTAAGAAAGCTGTGTATTGGTATCGTTTGTCCGCAAAGCAAGGTAATGATCTCGCGCAAAGAAGACTTGGCCTCATGTATGAGCGTGGGGACGGCGTAGAGCGGGACTATGTCCAGGCCTACATGTGGTATAGCCTGGGGGTAGCGGGCGGAGCAAATCGTGGGGCCGCGCGGAAGGATGCGCTGGTCAAACAGATGACCCCCGAACAGATCGCCGAGGCGCAGAAACTGGCGCAGGAATGGAAGCCGCAAGGCAAATGATCAACGAACCAGCCAAACGCGAAATCTTGTCTTTCGAAGGGGCGAGGTGGATTGTATGACACGCTGTGCGGTTTTGATTTTTCTTTTCTTGGCACTCA
>DATENE010000126.1:0-13342 GCA_035275205.1 Nitrospiraceae bacterium | reverse complement strand
TCCTTCTTCCACGTCCCATCCATATATAACTTGTAGTTGACGGCTACACTGTGTTTAGGAAATTCAGGGCCGGGCCCTACGGGTTCGCCATAGTACGGAATGATAGACAGAGTAAATTGACTAATAAATAGATGAAATGATTTCCACGAAGGGGATGTTTTTTCCTTGTGAGGAAGCACACTGACCGAAACATGGGATCCACTATTAGCGTCATTGTCCGAAACAGCTTCGTGGAAGGCTAGATTGACTAGCCCTTCCTTAAACGAGTCCTCTAACCTACGTCTGTTTTCCGTAGAGTCGAAGTGCAAATCGAAGGAAATGGCGGAATTATTTGCAATTGGAAAATCGGTGGTGACGGCGTCACGTGGCGTAAACGAATAGTTGGTCGTCAATATGCAAGATGTGTTGAGCACGGACGCTAATAAGGCAGCCAAAAATAGTGACATTACGCGTGTTTGACGCAAAATAGAGCTCCGGTGGCAGTGCTTCTTTGGAGAATGTCAATCCTTGACATATGAAACATTTGAATCATATTCAGAATCATTTGTTTTTTGAATACACAAATGAATACGCCGAAGTCCTGTAAAAATCGGCGTCTCTGCCCTCCCCCACAAGGAGATTTATGAACACTGTCTCCGAAACGGGTTGACGTGTGGAATGGTGTAAGTCGTTTCCAAAGTTCTCTTACTGTACAAACCGATAATCCGTAAGGGGGTCGGCGATAACACGAGCTTCTTACTCATGAGAAGGTCGGACACTGTTCCCAAGACCTTGTGTGGTGGGTTTGCGGAAAGGAATCAGCGGCGAGAGATGATGTGCTTAGTAATCGAGTCCTACCTTAGAGTTGGAGTCGCGAAGATGCTTGCGGACCCGGACTTGGGCTTGATGTTTACGCAAGAGCTGTCGCCGAATGGTGTCGCGATCTTCAGCCACGATGCGCACCAATCGATCGACATCCTCCGCATGTTCTCGGACCAGTTCGGATAACTTTGCCATTTGGCTTTCAAGATGTTCTACGCGCCGGAGCGCGTCGGTGTTACGGTCTACAGCCGGCTTCTGAGCCGCCTTTTGTTTCACCAGCGACGTGACCAGTACATCCCGCTTCATGCTTGCTCCTTTGCTCGAATACTCATCAACCTTCATAGGCTGTCCAGCCTAGTATCATCTCAGTTTCTCTCGATGTCAACGAGTCTGCTTTCTTTCTATTTCCTCAACGTCCTGTTACAATTCTCCGCAATGCACAATATTTTCACGATGGTGTTGGCAGGCGGGAAGGGCGAGCGTCTTCACCCCCTTACCGAACATCGGGCCAAGCCTGCGGTTCCCTTTGGCGGGAAATATCGCATTATCGATTTTACGCTCAGTAATTGCCTCAATTCCGGGCTTCGAAGAGTCGCCGTCCTCATCCAGTACAAGTCCCACTCGCTCGATCGCCACATCCGCACAGGCTGGACCATCCTGAACGCAGAACTCGGCGAATACATCGCCTCGATTCCTCCTCAGCAGCGGATCAGGGAAGAATGGTATCAAGGCACTGCCGATGCGGTCTATCAAAACCTGTTTCTCCTCGACACCGAACAAGCAGATTATGTGCTCATCCTTGCCGGCGACCACATCTATAAGATGAACTATATGGAGATGTTCCATTGGCTGATCGCCAAAGGCGCCGATGCCGTGGTCGGCGCGATCGATATTCCGATTGAGGATGCCCCTCGATTCGGTGTGATCGGCGTGGACGAAGATTTCCGGATTGCGGACTTTGTAGAGAAGTCGGCTCACCCGCCGTCAATCCCCAACGATCCGACCCATGCCTTTGGCTCGATGGGCATCTACCTGTTTCGCACCAACGTGCTCCGCGAGTACTTGACTGCCGACGCCCAGGAAGGCGGCAGTCACGACTTCGGGAAGAACATCATGCCAAAAATGATTCGAGATCGGCGCGTCTACGCCTACAAATTTGTCGATGCAAACAAGAAAGAGGTGAAGTATTGGCGGGACATCGGAACATTGGACGCCTACTGGGAAGCCAACATGGACCTCGTCGCAGTGGATCCCCTCTTCAATCTCTACGACCAATCCTGGCCGATCCGAACCTATCAAGGGCAGTTTCCACCGGCTAAATTCGTCTTCGCGCAAGATTATCAGGGCGGCAGGATGGGCGTGGCTTTGGATTCCATCGTCTGCGGCGGCTGCATCTTCTCCGGTGGTCGGGTACAAAACTCAGTGCTATCGCCGAACGTCCGTGTGCAAGACAATGCGGACGTGCGTGACTCAGTCGTCATGGAAAACGTGGTCATCGGCGCACAGAGCCGGATCAGACGGGCCATCATCGACAAGGATGTCATCATTCCGCCCAACTCGGAGATCGGCTACAACCGAGAAGCCGACGCCCAGCGATTTACCGTCACCGAGTCCGGTTTGGTCGTGATTGCAAAGGGAATGAAACTGCATGCCTCCCTCGATTCATCCGGTTGATCTGATCATCGCTCTTCGCGACAAGCATTTGACCCCTGCCATCGTGTTCCTCACGTCGCGCCGCGCCTGCGATGAAGCAATGCAGGCATTTGACCATAGCCGCATCCTCCTCCCGCCCCTTCGCCAGCAGGCCATCGCCACCGTGCTCGACAAGGTGATCGCCCAATATCCCAGCATCGCCGAACACCCGCTCATTCCGACCGTTCAGCGCATCGGCGTGGCTGCGCATCACGCAGGCCATCTGCCCTCGTGGAAAATCGCGGTTGAGGAACTGATGCGTCATGGCTGTCTCGATGCCGTTTTCGCCACGACCACACTCGCCGCCGGAGTCGATTTCCCAGCGCGAACCGTTATCATCACACAGTCCAGCATTCGAAAGTCGCGCGACTTCACAGACTTGACGATCGGCGAGGTGCAGCAGATTGCCGGCCGCGCGGGACGCCGAGGCAAAGATCTCGTGGGCTTCGCCATCGTCACTCCCTCGCCCTACATCGATCTGAACGTGCTGACCAAAGGCTTCACCGGTCATCCGGAAGCGATCAACAGCCAATTCGTCATCAGCTATCCGATGGTCCTGAATCTCTTGAAAGCGCATCCCCTGGATCAAATCCAGCCGATTCTCGCCAAGAGCTTTGCGCAATTTCAGCTCAACCAGCGCGCCGAAGTCTTGGAACGGAAATTGGACGGCCTGCGTGATCAGATGGAACCGTTCGGCCCACGCGTCTGCACCGACTGGATCACAGAATGGCAGACGTTCGACCAGGTCCGCCGGCAGAAGTCTCACCGAGCCCCCGTCAGAAGGCACGAGCCGCCTGAGGTCGCCGCACGCTTTCACTTTCTCACCCCCGGCCGAGTGGTCGGCTTCGGCCGCAGCCGAGGCGTCGTCCTGCGGCAATATCGCAGCAAAGGACAGAAGAGCCCGATGATCACGGCCCTACGTGAAGGCGGAGGGATTACCGAATCTCCCGTCTCCACCGTGACCGAAATATCCGACCGTATCCTTGACTGCGTCGATGCGCCGGTCTATCCCTGGTGCACACCTGAAAGCGTGGAAGAGTTGCTCCATCACCTGGAGGAGTTGCCCGGCAGGCTGCCGGAACTTCCAATCCTGATTCCGAAGGACAATGAACCGATTCCGGACGCCATCGTGCAAACCCTGGGCGACTTTGCCTGTCCAACTTGTCCTTCGCGTTCCGCTTGTCAGAGGGACTATCCCCTCGCCTCAAAACTTCGGCAGGAACAACATCGACACGTCAAATCGATCCAGGCCCTGAGGACGAGTCTCTGGCACCGTTTTCAGGAAAAAATCGACGTCCTGCAACAGTTCGGCTATCTCACGCCGACGGCCCATCTGACCGAGGACGGCGAATGGGCCAGGCTCATCCGCATCGACCATTCGTTGCTCATCACAGAATTGATTCGAGCCGATGCATTCAACGGAGCCGATCCCGCCATGATGGCCGCCGTTATGTCGAGCATTGCGCATGACGACGATCGCCCCGGCGCCTTCCCTCGCATCAGTTCTGGATTGGGTTCCTTGCTTGGACAGGTTCGAAAATTGGCCGCGTCGCTCTCGCCGCATGAAGACCCTCCGCTCTTGCGTGCCGATATCGCCGCAGTGACGGAACGGTGGATCGGCGATCCCACGCTCACGTGGATCGGCCTCTGTAAAAGCACCACGATGGCTGAAGGGGATATCTATCGCCTCTTAGCGCGCACCTTGGAATTCCTGTCACAGCTGCACCAGCTCAAGGAGACCCACCCAGGACTGGCAGACAGCGCCTCACGCGCCATCGCCGCCCTGCGCCGGGGCGTGCTGGAAGAATTGCCATGACGACCGAAGAACTTGAACGCTTGCTGGCTCAACAACCGATCGCGCTCTTGCATCGTCTGGCGCGTGGACGTGTTCAGCGGCATTTCCGCGCAGGCAAACGCCGCTTGATCGAAGTCTTACTGCGCCATTCCGCCGAAAATCGCGCAGGGTTTGAGTCCGATCTCCTCACCTTGATCGGCGAGCGACAGAGCCGCCCCGTTCGGCCCCCTCAGCAGGCTCCAGTCGCGCGTAAACCGAAACCCTCGGCGCCGCAGCATCGCACCGCCCACAAACCGGTTGAGCAGGTGTCCCATGAGCCAGCCATCACCCTCTCTAGCTGGTTGGAGGGATTGGGAGTGCCGCCAGCGAAGGCCTTTGTCCCGGATGCCTGGCAAGAAGACGCCATCGCCAAACTGAGAGAAGGGGACGTGGTCGTGAGCGTCCCCACAGGAAGCGGAAAGACCTATGTGGCGGTCGAAGCGGCCCACCGCGCCATCGCGGAGAATCGAACTGTTATCTACACATCGCCTCTCAAAGCCCTCTCGAACACCAAGTATACGGAGTTTTCAAAAATTTTCGGCGCAGACCAGGTCGGCATTCTGACCGGCGATCGGCGCGACAACGGGCAAGCGCCCCTGCTGATCATGACGACGGAAATCTTGCGGAATCTGCTCTACGATGCCGGAGGCGGTGAGATCGACGTGCGGTTGGATACATTAGGTCTGGTTATTTTGGATGAGTCTCAATATATCGCAGATCCGGAGCGGGGCGTCGTCTGGGAGGAAACAATTATCTTCTGTCCGAGCCAAGCACGGATGCTCTTGCTCTCCGCCTCGATCGGTAACCCACATGACATCGCCGAATGGATCACCTCGATCAGGCCGACTCCCTGCCACTTGGTCCGGCACAGTACACGCACCGTCCCGCTTCGCGCCGGCTACCTCCATCCGAACGGCAAACTCGCACCGCTCTTCCGCACCGTCGGCATTCCACATGGTCATCCGAGCCATCTCCATCCGGAAGCCAAACGGCTCTTTGCCCAATACGAAGACGAGACATTGCCCTCGGGACGCCGCCGGTAACAGGATCTTACAAACCGCCTGATTGGATTTCAGAAAATAATATTGAGGCCGGCCGTGAGGCCGTGCCGGTAAGATTGGAACTCGGTTAATGCAAACTCGGAAGAGCCGGTTACGGCATGAATTGTTACATCCCCATCAATCATACGATTCCACCACACACGATACCCCACATTCACTCCCACGTTCTTCGTAAACATGAACTTTGCGCCCACATCGGCATCCACTCCCATGCCGAAACCCAACATGGAGATACTCGGATTCTGCTGCAGGTCCATTCGAAGGTGATGAATATCTTTGTTCTCAATGATGCTCAGCGGAAGCAGTGCGACACTTCCCAAGAGACTGAGTTGCCTGGTCAGGCGATATTCCGTCCGGCCACCCACACGGAGAGAATACCAGTTCGTGGTGTTTGTTATGACCTCTGTGCCGCTCCCCACCGGTGGAGACGGGCCCGACGGATTGCACAGCACGTTTCCTCCACCCAAGTCTACAGTCGACCCCGCCGTCGTGCAGATCAATTGGCCCAGTCCAACTGCCGTGTACTTCGTGTGCCAATACTGAAATCCGCCAAACACATCCAACCATCCCCGATGGTTGGGGAAATTTGTCACTCGTCCGCCGGCATCTGCGTTGAGATACCACATGCCGTCGCCACTTAAATCACTGATCGTTTGCAAGGATGGGTTTCCACCATCGGCCGCCAAATAGTCGTTGTCCGTGAGCCTTCCTCCACCGATACCCGCAACACCGACATTGAGCCGCCCGAACAATCGCGGTGTAATCCACAACGTCCCAGCCATATCAAACACGTTCGTCCCGACATCCTTATAGGCAAGCTGGGAGGTGGGATTTCCCAGCAAGGGAAATGAAGAGGATGCATCGTGCGCCCAGCGCGTCTCTCCTACACTGATCCATGTACCGATCGCCAGATCAACCCTGGGTCGTGATTCCGTAGCGGGCTCCTGCGCTGCTGCACTCTGAACCGCGCAGGCCAGACCTACGATCGTAAGCCAGCCACACAGCACGGTGACGGATACCCGTCGACTCCACTCATTCATCGTCTCGCCCCCCCGCGCTGAATAATCACCGTGTCCACACAGCGCTCCATGGTTTCAGGCATCACGCGCTGACAGGCGGCTTGTATATCTTCCACTTGAAACTTCCGCTGCAGGGAAACCGAAAACCAGACCAGCCACGTACCGATCACAGCCGCGAGCACCGCTCCTACGGCAATGCTGCCCCACACTGACCATGGGCCGATTGAATCAGTCGCGGGGAGCGGTGGTTGCTCCTGTGACCCGATCTGCGGAATAGCCTGATCTCTGTCTGGCGAAAATGAACGATTCGAATTCATGTGGATCACCCCAAGGGTATCACTGGGGAATCATACCTGATGACCCTACACCTGAACAGAGTTTTGCCGATCTTCTTCCGCTCGAATCGGCGGCTGAGCACATCAGCTAGCGGCCTGAGCCAGACAGATGTTCACATGTGTTCTCCTCGTTGGATGACCACGCCTACGAGTGCTCACCATCCGTTCTGTAGGCTACTCCAGACAGGATGGTGACAAACTAACCATTGGCGGAGATTTGCGGTGTAGGGTTTTGCTTTAGCACCTTGGCACAGCCATTGCTGATACTCGTGTCAACGCATGACACACCTCGGCTGACGCACGAGAAAGAACATCCCGAATGTCACAAACCAACCATAATCCACAGTTCTCCACCGCGCTCCTTCTCTTGCGACGAGCCGTGACATGTATGACCGTGGTCCTGATGGTCATCACCTGTGCAGTGCTCACAGCGCCGGTAGAAGCGCTCGCACTTCAAACTAGCCCAAGTGCGCTTTCATTCACCGGAACGCAGGGAGGAGCTGATCCTGCCGCACAGTCCGTGACCATTTGGAAACGAGGCGAACGTACTAGATCATGGACAGCCAGCGTCTCCGATTCGTGGCTCACTGTCAGTCCGATGTCCGGCTCGATCTCAAGCGAGCGGGATCAAGTCAGCGTTGACGTCAATCTGTCCAGCTTGCCGGCAGGGAACCATTCCTCAAACGTGATCATTTTCGACGTGGGTCCGAATGGCGGCACCCGAAGAACGGTCCTGCCGGTATCGTTAACGGTGCTTCCATCTCAGTCCACGTCAAGCTTCAACGTCAGTCCCTCTAGCCTGGTCTTCTCCGGAACGGCCGGAGGCGCGAGCCCAGCTGCGCAAACCTTTGCCGTTTCCCACACAGGGAGTGGGACGTTGTCTTGGGCGGCTAGTGACAGCGCCGGATGGCTGGTCCTCAGTCCCATGTCGGGCACTAACAACGGGAGCGTGACCGCAAACGTGAACATGACAGGGTTGGCTGCAGGCACCTACAATACCGCCATCTCCGTCACGGCGCCCGGCGCCACAACCAAGACCATCTCCGTCAGCCTCACTCTTACGGCAGCGGCTCTCCCCCCTGCCATCGGACTCAACCAGACGAATCTTAGTTTTTCCGGAACAGTCGGAGGGACAAATCCCTCCGCTCAAACCATCGCTGTTTCAAATGTCGGTGGCGGCACGTTGTCCTGGGCAGCCTCTGACAACGCTGCATGGTTAGCCCTCAGTCCCATATCCGGCACCAACAACGGAGCCATGACCGCAAACGTGAACCTAACGGGATTGGCTGCCGGCACCTACAACACCGCCATTACCGTCACAGCGCCCGGCGCCACAACCAAAACCGTTCCGGTCTCCCTCACGGTCACGGCAGCTACCCCCACCCCGTCCATCGGGCTAGGCACAACAAGTCTCGGCTTTGCCGGAACGGTCGGAGGGACAAATCCTTCCGCTCAAACCATCGCTGTTTCAAATGTGGGTGGCGGCACCTTGTCCTGGACGGCCTCGGAGAACGCAGCGTGGCTGGCACTCAGTCCCACGTCCGGCACCAATAGCGGGATCGTGACCGCAAGCGTAAACCTCACGGGGTTGGCTGCCGGCACCCATAACGCCACCGTCACTGTGTCGGCCTCAGGGATTCCAGCTAAAACCCTGCCGGTCACGTTAAGTATTACGGCATCAACGGCTAGTGCTACGATTGGCTTCAGCCCGACCAGCCTCACGTTCACCGGAACTGTAGGTGGCACGAACCCTGCGGCTAAGCCCATCAGCATCTCCAACACCGGTGGAGGTACCTTGTCCTGGACGGCCTCGGAGAACGCAGCATGGTTGACCCTCAGTCCCGTGTCCGGTACAAACAGCGGGACCGTAACCGCAAGCGTAAACATGACGGGGTTGGCTGCCGGAACCTACAACGGCATCATCACGATAGCGGCTTCCGGATCGACCAATAGTCCGCGGCAAATTCCTGTGTCGTTAACACTCAACGCCTCAACCGCCGGAACAGCGACTCTGACCTGGAATGCCAGCACCGAATCGGATTTAACAGGATACAAGGTGTATCGGGGGACGGGATCAGGAACCTATGGAGCACCCATCGCGACGCTGCCCAAGACGACGACAAACTATGCTGCGACAGGACTGCAGAACGGGACCACATATTTCTTCGTCATCACAGCGTATGATAGTGCTGGCAATGAAAGTCTATACTCCAACGAAGTGAGTAAGAGTATTTTTTAGTCGGCATTCCTGCAATACGAATAACTGCGGGACGGCTCGAACCCTCTGTACCTTCACACGATCGGGCAATCATCCGATTCACACTACCGCTGTTCCCATCTCGGCGAATCAGCCTTACTCAACACTCATCTTCAACCTGCAGCCAGCTTGACCCCGCGATTGCATCGCCTGTATAAGAAGCGTGCTCGTTGTCGCTTCGTCCATCGAGGATCTTGCCCAAATACCTTAATGGGTATCAGCTCCATACCGTTTTCCACGCGCCCGTAGCTCAATGGATAGAGCACCAGACTACGGATCTGGGGGTTGGGGGTTCAAGTCCCTCCGGGCGCACCACTAAATCAACAGGTTGGCTCTCCCCTCCTCGTTTCTCATCCTGGCCAGCCACAGTTTTAGCCACAGTTTGAAGCAAGCCCCCGAGACTGCCCCGGTTGACGGTCTGCTGGAGATGCTCCGGCGATAGGTGTGCGTATCGTTCTGTCACCTACCACGCAGGTTTGTCTGAAGGCCAAGGCACCGTCTGGAATATTTCGCTGAACGGCTGGCGTCTATCCGGTGCTCTGCCGTTGCGCATCGGGCAATCGTTCCCGATGACCGTGGCACTATCAGACCAGGAAAGCATCTTCGTCGCGGCTGGGATTGTTCGATGGGTGAGAGGTGCGGAGTATGGCGTTGAGACTCTTGTGGCTGACCATGCGGCTCTGAATCAGATCACTCGCTTCGTCAAACAACAGGTAGGATTGGAACTGACGCCGTCACACGGAGGGCACGATGGTCTCAACATTGCTGCGATGGACAGTCTGTATCGGTCTGCTCGTTCTCGCACTCCTTACCGCCCCTCTCATCTCCCTGACCCTGACTGACGAGGTCTCTGCCGCTCAGCCGGTCAAGAAGAACGCGGCTGACGCGGATCTGCTCGACATCAACACGGCCACGGCTGACCAACTCAAGGCATTGCCTGGCATTGGCGATGCCTACTCCGAAAAGATCATCAAGGGGCGACCATATCAGCGGAAGGATGAACTGGTGCAGAAGAAGATTCTTCCACGAGCGACCTACGAAAATATCAAGTACAAGATTGTGGCGAAGCAGCCGTAGATGTCCTCACGTGAGTCAGCGCCCTGCCAGCTGAACTGAAGGCCCAGGATTGCCTCGTCTTTCATATTCCGAGTAGGATGAGCGCCTCCTAAAGTTAGGTTTGTACTTGTGTTGCGATGGCGTTGATGCGTGTGTGGTTCATATTTTTGTTCGTAATGGTTATCGGAGTTCTCTCTACTCAGGCGGAACAGCCTCAGGTGGAGATCGTCAAACAGCCGGCGCACATCAACACGCGGTACTTCGACCCCAGCAGTCCGCCGCCTGATATGCCACTGCTCACGGGATCTGAAGAGGCGGTCTGTGTCGGGGAATTCCTCTCCGATGCCTCCGTCGGCGGCCAGGTCCTGCAGACCGATGCGACACATGCGAAGGCCAGAATCAACCGGATCAAGGTGACGCTGCAACTCAACATCACGACCTGGCTGCCACATCATCCGAAAAAGTCGACTGTTGAACATGAAGAAGGGCATCGGCAAATTTCAGAATATTACTATCGAAACGCCGAGGTGATCGCCCGCCGTATTGCGGAGCCCTATTTCGGCAAGAGCATCGATGTGAGCGGTCCTGACATGCGCAACCTGCTGAGCGCGGCAATAGACAAGATGTCTGATGAAATTGCCAGCGAGTACAAGAAGCAGATCTTGGTTGAAACATCACAGGCTCGGTACGACACCATCACGGAACATGGGCGAAAACCAATTCCGGTACCGGATGCCGTCGCGCAGGCATTGAAGGAAACATTTCCGGAGCCGGTCAAGGCCACCGTGGTGCTCGTCGACTCTCCTGAATATCTGGCCTGGAAGAACTTCCAACCCGGTGCAAAGGTTGTGTATGCCGCTCGATACTGGAACCTGACCAGCTCGGACAAATTCCTGGCCGGTCCGATTACGTCTCTTAAGGCCTATCAGTTGCGGGCCATCAACGCCGAGGGTGTCAGGCTGTTTTTCAGCGAAGCTCCCACTGATCGGTATGGGAGGCCCATGCCTCCGAATGAATGGGAAGAAACCATCTCCGCGACGTATGATGCCAATGCCGGCTCGTTGGCGAATCAATCTCGTTCCGCCCAACTGCTGACGATCTTCCATCAAGCCGGCAATCTTGCGATCGGGGTCCAGCCGGATCCCGTGCCAATTGAAACCGGCGAAGACACGATCGACGTCAATGGCGTGCGGATTGCGACGCATTGGGAGTCCGCGACGTATGACTATGACGCGTCGGTGTGGTCGACCTTCAAGAATTGCCGCCTCGTCATCAAACTCTGGACGAGCGAGGCCGTTCCGACGGGCTTGGTGTACAAGACCGAAGAGCGAACCTGCCCGCCGGGCCGGGACCCGTTGGCGCGAATCATGGTCGAAACCTACCTCAAATCGTTCGAAGGGTTTACGCCGACGGCGAGCCGGTGAGCGAGAGAGGGAAAAGCGATTACGTCTTAGCCAAGGAGGGGCACATGTTGTCAGTTGGACGGAAATGGGCCATGGTAGTTGGAGTGGTGGGACTGTTGTCTTTCACAAGTCCGTTCCTGCCCCTGAGCGCCACGAGTTATTCTGTTCTGCATGCGGCCGAGCCGATTGACCTGAATACCGCCACGACAGACCAACTGCGGTTTTTCCCTGGTATCGGCGATGCTTATTCCGAACGGATCATCAAGGGGCGGCCGTACAATCGGAAAGATGAATTGGTGCAGAAGAAAATCATCCCACGCGCGACCTACGAAAACATCAAATACAAAATCATCGCCAAGCAGAAATGAGAACCGCCTCGATGAATACGTGTGCATCGATACTGACGGTCCTTGCCCTTCTTATCGTGTCTCCATTTCCATATGGAGTCTCGGCTGATGTAGGCAATCCTTCGGGAAAGCAGGGGCTCATTCAGCAAGAGCAGGCGATACGGAGTGAGCATCTCCTGGTACGTCCGACTCCCCAAGAGCGGGAAGCGGTCAAGACGCTCATCACGATGAAGCCACGACCCAAGACGTTCACTGAGGCAGACATCAAGTATCTGAAAAGCCTCCTGGATAAAGCCGTGTGGATGAGAGGTGAACAACGCATCCTGCACGAGATGTGGACTGAGGGAACGGGCAAACAATGGGCGATCCGTGATGCAGAACCCCCGCAACCAGCCGAATGAGCAGACCAGCATTCGCGTCCTGGTTCTTTCTTGTCTGCTGATCTCACTTCTCAACTTATTCGCGAGCCAGCAGGTGCTCGCCAACTTCACCGGCCCCGTCATCTCGGTCCTCGACGGCGATACCATCGAAGTCCTCCACAACAACCGCGCTGAACGTATCCGACTCAGCGGCATCGACTGCCCCGAGAAAGGCCAAGCCTTCGGTAACCGCGCTAAACAGGCTGCGTCAGCCCTTGTCTTCGGAAAAGATGTCATGCTCGACACCCACGGTCAGGACAAGTATGGGCGGACGCTGGCAGATGTGTTCTTACCCGATGGTACGAACGTCAACCATCAACTGGTTAAGGACGGTTGGTGCTGGTGGTATCGGAAGTATGCGCCGGGGGATACGCTCCTTAAGGGCATGGAGAAGGAAGCACGAGAATCCAAAAAGGGTCTGTGGGCTGACCCGCAGCCGGTTCCTCCGTGGGAGTAGCGAACGAGGAGTCGTTAGAACAAACGAACCATCCCCGCTTGTTCCTGCCGATACATTCTAAACACCGTGTTCAAAAACCTGTCCTATGGACGTGAGCGGAAACGTCGATCTTTCTAGGGGTTTGACGTATCCTTTCGCCTGTTCCAAAAACAAATGGTTTTGATCCTCTTCTGGTGCCTCTCCAAACCACTACACCATAAAGCGTAGAATCGTTATCGTCTGCCTTCAAACCTCGTTTCTTTTGACGAATCCCCTGCCACTGAGTACTCTTTAAATGGAATACTCCGGACTCTAATGTACCCTTCTTAGTGTGAAAGACTCCGTCGAAATTAAAGGAGAGCAATACAGTCCGTTCCGCCGCAAGAGGTGCCCACTTCCTGGCAATGTACGCGTTAGCCCGAAGAAATGAAGATAGCGAGTATAGCGAGCAAAGTCCTTCTTGTGATCGAGGCTGTTGCGATAGTGATTTTGTCAATCGAGGGCATCGCGTTTGTTGTAGGGGATATGAACTCCTTTGCGAGTGGTTCGGGAGGTAAAGATAGAGTCACCTTCATTGAGTTCCTCGCAGACATTATTATCGGTAGCGCCCTGATCTCTGGCTGGAGAATCTTCGCCTGGGTAATAACCAACGGACCGAAAAGAGGGATACACATTAACCCTG
>DATENE010000125.1:0-9403 GCA_035275205.1 Nitrospiraceae bacterium | reverse complement strand
GCGCCTAGTCCGCTCGTGCCGAGCTTGATTTCCAACTTACTGAGCGTGCCAGTGAATTTGAACGGCATTTTCTCGTCATAGTCGTCGATGACCGGGGTGCCGGTGTCCTGGCCGCAATCGAAGCTTTCGTCGAGCGTGTATTTCCCTAGCGGGGGAGTTTTGTCGATGCGTGCCTCGGCCACTTTTTTGCCGTCGACCGACAGCGTGGCGAGGCCGCCTTTGCCGATGCCACCACCGTCGTATTTAAAATCGAGCGTGATCGTATGCTTGCCAGGCATGAGCTTGTCGGGGCCAGTGACGCGGGTCTTATCCTTGTTTTGGTTCGGATATTTCTCGCCATCCTGGTTCGTGTACGCGTGCGCGTACATCGGTTTACCATCGAGGAGCAGCAACGCCCAGCCGCCGAACCGTCCGCCGGTGGTCGCGAGCACACCTTCGGCTCCGCCTTTTGGAATCTCC
Organism: Nitrospiraceae bacterium; assembly: GCA_035275205.1. GTDB lineage: Bacteria > Nitrospirota > Nitrospiria > Nitrospirales > Nitrospiraceae > Palsa-1315. Next base: position 8,944 of record DATENE010000125.1, on the reverse strand, counting down.
ACGTCGGCGATCACTTGAAACGATTTGTGATGCACATCGGCAGCGTTCGCTTCCGGAATGCGAATCATGCCTGGGTAGTACGTGAAATTGGTTTTGCCGCGAAGCAGGTTGGGGCGAATCCCCGGGTCCATTCGATCAGCGAAACTCGAATCAATCGGTAGCACGTCGTGCTTCACCGCCTCCATCAGGAAGCGGGCTTGTAATTCGAGGAGCCGTTTGGAGTCTTGCTGTGCGACGTTCTTCGACTGACTGAAGTCGTTGGCCAGGTTGTAGAGTTCCCACGGGTACTCGTCCGGATCGGGCGCAACGCCGATTGTCTGCCAAGGCGTGCGCAGCGGAGTGGTACTGGCCATCCAGCCGTCGTGAACGATCGCGCGGTTGGCCGTCATCTCGAAATACTGCGTCGTGTGCCGCGTCGGCGCTTTGGCATCGTCGAACGTGTAGACCATGCTGACGCCTTCCATCGGCTTTTGTGGCGTCCCATTGAGCATCATCGGAGCGGCGATGCCGGTCGCTTCGAGGATGGTCGGCACGATATCGGTCACATGGTGGAACTGCGAGCGCTGCTCTCCCGCTTTCTTGATTCGTTTCGGCCAGCTGATCGCCAGTCCGTTGCGCGTACCGCCGAAGTGACTCGCGACTTGCTTGGTCCACTGGAATGGTGCGTTCATGGCGTGGGCCCAGCCGATCGGATAATGGTTGTACGTGCGATCCCCGCCCAGTTCGTCGATCATCGAAACCAGGTACTCGATCGACTCGGGCGCGTATTGAGCCGATACTTCGTTGGTCGTGCCGTGCATCGACCCTTCGGCGCTTGCGCCGTTATCGCCTTCGAGATAGATGACGAGCGTATTGTCGAGCTGCCCGGATTTCTGAAGAGCATCCAGGATGCGGCCGATTTCATGATCGCTCTGGGCCGTCGCCGCAGCGTACACTTCCATCATCCGTGCGTAGACTTTTTTCTGGTCGGGGCTAAGCGAGTCCCAGGCTGGAATGTCTTTGGGCCTCGGTGTGAGCTGGGTGTCTTGCGGCGCGACGCCGAGCTTTTTCTGACGCGCCAGCGTTTCTTCGCGCACCTTGTCCCAGCCCTGGTCGAACTGACCCTTAAACTTGGCAATCCAATCCTTCGACGCATGGTGCGGCGCGTGACTGTTGCCCGGCGCGAAATAGACGAAGAAGGGTTTGTCGGGGGCGGCCGCGCGTTGCGTGCGTATCCAATTGATGGTTCGATCCGCCTGGTCGCGGATCAAAATGTAGTTCTCGTCGTGGAAAGGCGGCAGTATCGGGGTCGTGTTCTCGAATAGCGCGGGATGAAACTGGTCGGTGTCACCGCCGAGGAAACCGAAAAAGTATTCGAATCCCAGCGCCCCTGCCCATTGATCGTAAGGGCCGCCTGGGCCCTGCATCCACTCGGGTACGAGGTGATGCTTGCCGAACCATGCGGTGTTGTAGCCGTTGTTGACCAGGATGTTACCGATCGAGCCGACGCTCTTGGGGATAATTGAAGTGTAACCCGGATAGCCCGTGGCAAACTCCGTGATGTTTGCCATACCGGCAGTATGATGATTGCGCCCGGTTAGTAGCGCTGCGCGTGTGGGCGAGCAGAGCGCGGTGGTGTGGAACATGTTGTAGCGCAGGCCGGTTTTCGCGACTCGCTCGAGCGCCGGAGTCGGTATCGGACCGCCGAACGCGCTGGGGGCCCCGAAGCCGGTGTCATCGGTCATGATGAGCAGCACGTTCGGCGCACCCTTGGGCGCCGTGACTGCCTTGGGAAAATCCGGCTTTGATTCGTTCGCTTTGCGACCGATGACTCCGCCGAACGGCGGATCGGGAACCGGAAGCACCGGCGACCCACCGGTTCGCCAAGTATCGGTTGGCTTGTCCTGCGCCAGCGTCACCGGAGGGAGTGCAGGCAGTGAGCCAATCTGGGCAATGACCACCAGAGCGAGTGCGATGAATCGTGGTTTCATGATGCGCTCCTTGTGACTACAGGAGGGGAATGAAGGGGTCGGACCCCTTTTTTCTCTCAGTTCAAAGCATGGTAGAGGAAGCCGCCCTCGCGACGCGCAATGGTCGGCTCATGGTGGACATACCGTAGCGGGATCATGAAGCAGGAGTCAAGAAGAGGTTCCGGACACCGTGTTCTGTCTTCGCATCGCGAATTGCGGAGGTTCTTAGAATAGTGTGTAGGATTTACACTGGATCAGAGAGGGCAGCCCATTCTAGGAGCATCGGCCATCAAGAGATCCAATTCCGTGAGGGTTTGTTCCATGGCATGTCCGACTGAATCGGATCGAGAAACCCCGACCGCGGTCCCGAAAATCTGTCCTTCACGAACGTCTCTGATTTGGACTGTCAGATGACGTACCGATCGTCCTCCTTCCTCCACAAAGCTCGAGGAGGCGTTCAGGACGATCGATGGAGACAGGAGCGTACCAAGGCGTACTTGAGATTTGCTATCGACCGCACCTGAATATTGTACGCGCTGTTCATCCAACAGATGCTGGTGTAGCCCTTCAAACACGACACAGAGGCGGCGCTGAAGCATCAGTCGGGTAAGCTGCGCGCGGACTAATGCTTCTTCCTGTGGGGAGACAGTGGCTGATTCGACACGAATCTGAACGATGACGGGCGATGGCCATTCATCCGAAGCAATCGGGCGTCGGACCGTGCGGGCAGCCTGCTGGATCTGCCGAGCACTGACGGCCATAGCCTGCTCGATTGTCGATCCATCGCCATACCGAAGACGCACGGACACCGATTGGCCCTGCCCAGCGGGGATCGGATTATCCATGACGACCATCCGTGACAAAAGATGTAGCAACCGGACATCAGTCCTCCCATCACTCGAGAGGACGTAGTTGATGGGCTGTTCCGGATACCCAGGCCACACAAGCTGGATCATCCCCTCCTGCAAAGGTTCCCAAGCAGTCTGCGTGCGCACTTTCGAAACCGTTGTCGCGGGTAGCGGCGTGACCCCGCCAAGCGGTTCGAACATTGCCAGTCGTGCACAACCGAATCGAAGGACGTTGCCTGCCTGATTCTTGTTGAAAAGATGCAAGAGGCCAATCGGACATTGGAACATCCCTGGAATCAGTGACAAGGGGGAAAAAACGTATCGGCGGCCCCGCCATTCCTGCACGTCATGATATTCGTTCGTACGTTCAACTCGAGTTTCGCTGACCACAGTCCATCCCAGCCCGTCATCATGGGGCGTCAATGTCATTCGAGGAGTCCCAACCACCTGGGTCTCAAGAGCCTTTTCGGACCGAAGCGGCGGGCCGACCCGTTCTTCTTGCATGATTGACATGCAGCCGGTCGTCGCGAGCGACAACGTCACGCCACAGAGTGTCGACTGCGCCATTGAGCGGAATCCATAGCTCATGGTCGCCCTCCACGTTTCAACGCGGGATTGACCGGTACCGGTTTGCCGTTGCCCCCTTGAAAGAGGTGTTGAAGCATGAGATCCATTTCTCGCATCCCCATGTCGGCGACAAACGGCCACTGGCTTTCATGGCCCTCGGCCGTCAGCATGGCGAGAATTTCTCCGGTCTCCACGCTGGCCATCTGCATGGTGAGGACGCGTGTTTGGGGGAACGGCTTCTGAACTGTCAGATGCAACAGTACTGTGGCTCCCATCGCGTGGGCGGAGTCGACTGAAGGCAGCTCGTTGAACGGCGGATCGTGAAAGCGAACCTGATCGGCCCGCCATTGTTCAAACTCATTCCCCCGCAAGACGACAGGGAGCGCCAGCCGATTCAACACCATCACCGCCTGACGAATGAGCTGCCCGTGGGCATCGACCGGCAAAAACCCTTGCTCATGTTCGATCCGAACGACCATATTCCTCGGCCAATGATTTGCAGGAACGCTGATCACCCGATCGTCGCTCAGCGATGCCGCCAGATCCACAGGAGATACGGACAGGCGTTTATGCAGCACGCTCCGGTCCTGTTGCACAAGATGCAATTCCACCACCCCGATCTGTGGGATGACCGGAGAATGCATGGTCCGACGAATCGTCTCGGCCAGCCAGCGCAGCCTTACCGCTGTGCCAATCGACTTTGTGTTGCTGCTCAGTGCGACCTTGGCCTGAATCACCGCCTGCCCTGGGGCCTGCCATACCAGCGACAAATATCCTTCTCTCACCGCCTCTACCTTCTCGCTTTCCTCGTCACGCACCTTACGGCGATCACGGAGTACCAACGAGGAATTCGCAGAGTCCATGCTGCAGGCCGAAGCTATTTTTTCCCATCGGGTCCAGTAGGGAGGCCCTTCCACGTTCAGCGGGGCCAGAAAGGGGGTGGTCACGAGTAGAGGCCCGCACACATCATCATAGTTTACCGGCCGGGTGGGGGAACTGCGACCCGAGGTGTCATAGGTTCTATACTGCCAATACTCATCAGCCTCCGTAACCGTCCTCTTCGTCACAGGGTGGGTCACGAACACTTGCCACCCCAGTCCGTCTGGGTGGAGTGTCATCGTCATATGCGGGTCGCCCCGCGACGTTTCCTGGACCGTCTCTTTCACATTGGTGAGCTCGCTCAGCTGGACCGGCAGACTGAATGTGCAGCCTCCAAGAAAGGCTCCCAGCAAGATGATCGTCAATTGTCGCGGGAACTTCGCTATGTCTGTTACCCTTGTCATGTCTGTTCGCTCTACTAAAACGAAAACCCAATTCCAACGGTTGTATAGTGGCTTTGGTAGTCCAGTTGATTGAGGACACGGCAGTCATCGTTCTTTTCATCACTTTCACAATGATCGAGGTCGCTGAACGAAACGAGGTACTTATATTCTGCAAAGAAATAGATGTGCTGTGTGACGACGAGCCTCGCTCCGACGATGGCTTGCGCGGCACCTCCAAGAAGACCGTGAGAACCTGATTGGAGTCCGCCTGCACTCTGCGCTAGTCCGTCTGTGAATATTGCGGTAAGACCGACTCCCGCTCCCACATACGGTTGAATGAAATCTCCCCGATATCGCGCCAGGAAATTGAACATTCCATTGACCATGGTGAAATCCTGATTCGCAAAACGCGTCACTCCACCGATAGTCGTTTGAGGAGCCGACAGGGTTCCTCCATGTAGAAACCCTTCGAACTCCGCCCCGAACGCGTAGTTGTACGGGCGGGCATAGGCTCCTGCTTTGAATCCTCCACCTGTTCCCGATCCGATAGTCAATGAAGGAATTTCATCTTCTAGATAGGAATAGGTCCCGCGGGTAGGATGGCTCTGGGTAATGAACGCACTGACGAAGGGCTCTGCGAATCGTTGTTCCTCACGTTCCTGCGCATAGGATTTTGAGATGTTTTCTCCCATCAGCGCCCCGAGGAACGATATGGTCAGGGAAAGGAATCGAAGGGAATGGTGGAAGCTTACCGATCGAGATGTTCCGCCGGTCTGCCTGTTGAGTGTCTCAGCTCTCTCCATCGAACCCCCGAGCCTCGACATGCCGATTACGATGAGTTCATCGTACTACATAGAATTCATGCACACCATCTCCTCGGCAGCATCGATGTGCGATTTCATCGACGGGCGCAGAAAGCAAGAGTTGGGCTAGGCCACTTCCTTTGGTTTCAGGCCGGCTTATGATCCGCACCCGCATACCATGGTTCGACAAATGTACGGGGACATTCTGCGTTTCTTGTCGCATGAAAGGAATCGTGGTCGGTGAAAATTCAGAATGTCCACTTTTTAGCCGCTCCTCGCTTTTCTTTTATTGTGGATACTTTTCGAACTTTACGAGTGCCGGATTCATCTGATCCCATGGGTGCGCATCGGATATCCACACATCCATTTGCGGTTTGAACCAACTCGGATCATCCAAGCTGGCCGTTCTGATCGCGACAATCTGAGGTTGCGAGTCGGTCGTGACCACAATCGGCGAACCACAGTTTGGACAAAATCCGCGATGGGTCCTGCCACCGGCTTCGCTAGGCCTGTCATGAAAACGCAGCGAGCCTTGCAGAACCCTGAAAGCGTCTTTCGGCACGATCGTGAAAGACGAGAACGGTCCTCCGCTCGATCGCTGGCAATCGCGACAATGGCAGTGAAGCATCAGAACCGGTTCAGCTGTGCTTTGATAGCGAATCGCATCACAAGCGCATCCCCCGGTGAAGGTAGTTGTAGCACTCATGCTATATCTCCATGGTTGATGGTTTTGTCAAAAGGTATAGTAGTTTTCAGGCCGTCTAGTTTGATGAGGAGCGGCTGTTGAGCTGAAAGTCCCTGACCGGCCGGACCTCCATGGTCCCGAACCGCACCGACGGAAACTTCGAGGCCACCTGGATGGCCTCATTGAGATCGCATGCCTCAATCAGAAAATACCCGCCGAGCTGCTCCTTCGTTTCAGCAAAGGGACCGTCGGTCACAGACAACTTCCCATTCTGGGTTCTCACCGTCACAGCCGTCTGTATCGGTTCAAGTTGCTCTACCTCAAGGAGGTGACCGCTCTGCCTCAGCGTCTCGCAGTAGGCCCTGGTCTCTGACATCATGGCATCGCACTCGCTATTGGACATGGAATCCAGTTTCTTCTCTTCGTGGCAACACAGGAGCAAATATTTCATGGCTCAGAACCTCCGATATGAATGTGAAATGCTGTTCTTGACAGATAGTCGTTCGTGAAGACCAAAATCGACATCGAGTCCGTGCAGAATGAAATCCATGAGTTAGGACTAATTGATTTCGGCAGGGAGCGTCCGACAGGAATAGGGAAGCCAAGATCAGCACGAAAGGGAATACCGTTACCCTCGGATCACGCCCCGTCAGGAGTCTGTCCGAGTCATCCTTCGTTGCGAGGCAAAGGAGCTACTGGCAGATGCAAGGCCGCAGGCTCGAAACATCCGGAGGCGTATTCGCTGGAATACGTTGAGGAATGTTTTGAGCCGAGAACGACGCAGATGCTTGTGGATCGTTTGCCGCAGTAGAATGGCATGACTCGGACAGACTCCTAATCATCGATATCGACCGCCACGGCCATCCCTTCGACGCCCGCTGGGCTTCAGCCGATTCACGAAATGCGGCACGCCAGCCGAAGCAGCGTTGAGCTAGAGATCGAATGCCTCTCAAAAGTAGCCTTTCTCGTTTTTTCCGCTGAAGGTCTTCAGTCCGGAAATTAGGCCTTCGGCTTCTCGGGACAGTTTGACCCACCCGAAACTACACAGAGCCGATGAACTGCCAATTCTGACCACCAGTCAAACGCATTTTTCACATCCGCCCAGTTGTCAGTGCCTTTCGTCAGTGTCTTGCTGCCGACTCTCCGGTCGACTCCGGCTGCGACTATCTTCCCCGTCTGCGCATCGGAAAGTTTCACCTCTATCTGTACTGCACCAACGAAGGCGGGCTTTTCCGTGACCAGCATTTTCAGTGTGCTAACGGCCAGCAATTGAGGGACAATGGTCGAAATCATATCCAAAGCCACCCAGCTTTGCTCGTAGTCAGTAATCGCGACTTGTAGCCGGACCGTTTCGGGCCCCGGCTTATCGACGAGCTCATATCGTTTCGAAAGATCTACATACAGCCTGTTATAGAAGTAATTGAGCAACTCCTGGGCTGCCTCGTTCGAATTGCCTCCCCCGAGATGCTGCGGTTGGCGGTAAAGGACGACATGGTCGAGGATTACCCCCTTCAAATTGGGGTGGAGCCCGATGACGTCAGGATCCACCCAAATGAACGCCGCTAATTCGCCCTTCGATGGATCTCCTGGTCTCATTTTTTCATAGATCTTTTCACCCAGGAATCCCGACTTGTCGACGTGCGTCGCATGTCGTGTCGCGGCGCAGCCTGACAACATGACCATCACAGCCACAATGGTGAGCAATCCATAAATTGTGCGCATAGTGTAATCTCCCTTTCATGATGGGTGGCAGTTTTGCCGTGATCGAGGCTCCAACAGTTTTTTGATGCGATCGTCCATTGGAGACAACAGCTTAACCATTGAAGACCTAGAATCGTAGCCAAAAAACAGAGGCGTAGCATAAATAAGTAGTGAGGCTCACCGTTTCCTTTGCTAATGAGTTACGCAGCTTCTTAGGCGGGTGACGTTGACCTGGGCGCTCAGCCGCCTGCAGCGGGGTCCCTACACCGGGCGGGGTGCGAAGCCGGCTGGGCTGGTCAACGGCAGGACCCGCCTCTTTCTTCGTTCTTTCTTTGTATCCTGAGAAAGGGCTTCAAAAGAAAAAGCCGGTCAGGTTTTTCAACCTGACAGGCCTTTCATAACCCGGCAGAGGTCCAAACCAAGCTTGCTCGTGCCGCCGCGTTCGATCAAATCGCGGCGGAAATTCAATACCTCCAGTGGGGACGCGGACGGGTTTGAAAAGAAAAAGGCCCACGAGATTTCTCTCGTGGGCCCTTTTGGAACCCGGCAGCGTCCTACTTTCCCACTGCCTCACAGCAGCAGTATCATCGGCCTTGGAGGGCTTAACTTCCGTGTTCGGGATGGGAACGGGTGTGGCCCCTCCGGTAAGGCCACCGGGAACACTCGGTAGCTTTCAGCTATTAGCGATCAGCTATCAGCTCGGGAGCTGACAGCTGAATGCTGACAGCTTTTTATTTCAGACCATGTCTATCAGGAGCAAAGATGATGATGTTAAACCGCACGACCGATTAGTACTGGTCAGCTGAAGCCCTCACGGGCCTTTCACACCCAGCCTATCAAACTCGTAGTCTACAAGTGGTCTTTAGGGGGCTTGCGCCCCGGGAGAGCTTATCTTGAGGCACGCTTCTCGCTTAGATGCTTTCAGCGATTATCGCTACCGGACATAGCTACCCGGCACTGCCGCTGGCGCGACAACCGGCAAACCAGAGGTCCGTCCTTCACAGTCCTCTCGTACTAGTGAAAGCCCCTCTCAACTCTCCTCCGCCCACAACAGATAGGGACCGAACTGTCTCACGACGTTCTGAACCCAACTCTCGTACCGCTTTAATAGGCGAACAGCCTAACCCTT
>DATENE010000124.1:0-13254 GCA_035275205.1 Nitrospiraceae bacterium | reverse complement strand
CCGGAGGCGGCGCCTTTTCGCACCGCATCGAGCACCAACTTCGCGGCATCGTAGCCCTGCATTGAAAAGAGAGTGGGGTTGGTATCGAACCGCTTTTTGTACCGGGCGACAAAATCCTGCACGGCCGGGGTGGAGCTGTCCACAAAGAATCCGTCAACGAACACGGCTCCATCAAGCGACGAATCGTCCGTGCGGGCGAAGTCCGGCGAGTTCCATCCATTTGCACCCAGGAAAGGAACTTTCATGTCATGGAAATTGAGCTGGGCTGTAATGATGCCGGCGTCGGCTGCGCGGCCTGGAATGAAGATCGCATCGAAGCCCGGTGTATAGAAGACTTTCTTGTCCAGCTTTGTCAGTTTCCCGGTCAATTTGGTCTGCTCAACCGGCACGGCCAAGCCGTATCTCTTGAGGTCCTCCGCTTTCATACGTTTGAGTTGCGCACCCACGTCGGCTTCGCCCTCTTTATAGGACTCAATGGCGATTACTTCCCCCTCGGATCGGCGCACTTCTTGCGCGAAGAGCCGGGCCAGCTCACGGCCATATGTCGTGTCGGGATGGAGGATGCAGAATCGACGGAAGCCTTGCTCTTTGATCGCATAGGTCGCGATTCGTTTGGCTTGAAGCTCATAGGTGAGCGCCGTGCTGAACACATAGTTGCCGAGTCGCCTGACGTTGGGAAGGGTCGCTGCCGGCGTGACCAGAGGGATGTGGGCTCGCTCGGCGAGTTCAGCCATGACCGGCAGATTTTTCGAGAGGAGCGGGCCGATTATGGCGAGGGGACGATCGGTGTTCAACAGTTCGGAGAAGTCGTCCAAAAACGAGTCGTGATCGGATTCGAGGTCCTTGACGATGAGACCGACCGATGGGCTTCCTGCCCGGTCTCTCGTTGATTCGACGGCCAGCTGAATGCCGCTGAGGATTTCACCGGCAAACGGGGCGAGTTTTCCCGAAAGCGGCAGGACTCCGGCGATGAAAAACTGGTTGGATTTTTGTGCGGCTTGGAGCGTGGCGAGGAGTTCCGAAGTTTCCGCTGCCTGCGGGTGGGTCGGGAAATTCACGAGAAATTGTTGGATTTGCCGGATGGCCTGGTGTTCTTCTCTACGGCCGACGTAAAGATGGATGAGTCGAAGAGACGCGATATCGCCGGGAAAGCTGCGTGGAAAGGTGTCTCGAATGTGCTCGAGCGTTTTCTTGTCGGACGTCTCGCTGGTCAGCTCGCGAATGCGGGCCCGCACGTCTTCCGCTTGGTCTTCGGTTCCCAAGGTCACTTCATCGAGCCACGCCTGAATGGCACGCGTCGTGTCCTTCTTTTGCGCATAGAACTCGCCGCTCAGCCGCAGAGCTTCGCGTTTCGTGCCGTCATCCTTGGAAAGATTTCTGAGGCCCGTCAAGATCGGCAGGGCAAGATCCAGGTTGCCCATCGCCGCATGGACTCGAGCCTGCATCAGCTTGCCTCGATCCGTCACCTCTGATTCGGGGAACTCGGTCTGCAGTTGCTTCAAGTATTTGAGGGCGTCCGCATATTGCTTTGCGGTGTACATGGCTGCGCCGAGGAGGAGATAGGTGTCGTCGAGTAGCTCGGGCTTCGGAGAGGTGGCGAGAAAGCGACGGAGGACGGTGATGGCTTCTTCACCCTGACCTGCATCGATCAGGCGCTTCGCTTGCTTCAGCGCGGGATGGTTCGCCGGGCTAGCCGGGCCTGTTTCTGCATAGACGAGTGCATTAAACTCGAATCCAGTGATTGGCCAGAGTATGCTCCAGACAAGTGCCAGCGATAGGCACCAGCGTGTCAAGAGGACGTACGCGCGATGTAAAGACAGAGATATCAACGGGCGGGCCATGAGCTCCTAGCGGTCTGACGACTATGTCAGTTGCATGTGACTACTATCGGAAACCCTGAGGGGTGTCAAGGTAAACTCCGCACAGCGTTCGTTGTGTTCATCTGAGTGATTGGCTATCATGGCACAGATGATGTTACACCCGCTGGCCGAGCGATATTTGAGTCGTCTCCGGGTGGAGGGTGGTCTCTCCGTCAATACCGTTGAAGCCTACCGCCGCGATCTGACTAAGTTCCATTCCTATTTGCATCGAACTGGTGTTGTGCCGCTCGGACCTCTGACGCCGGAGACGTTGACGGGATTTCTCCGTTCCATGCACGAAGCGCGATTGTCCCGTGCATCCTCTCTTCGCTGCCTTTCGGCTATTCGCGGGTGGCTCCAGTTTCTGATGCGGGAACGGATGATCGGCGAGAATCCTACCGTTGGCCTGGCCCCGATATCACACGGTGTGCGACTGCCTAAAACGCTGTCGCAGCAAGAGGTCACCGCATTGTTGGACCTGGCCGGAGTCCGAACTCCTGAGGACCTGCGTGACCGTGCGATGGTGGAGTTGCTCTATGCAACGGGGCTTCGCGTGTCGGAACTGGTGATGGCTGAAGTTGCGTTGGTGAATCTTGATGTCGGATATCTCCGGGTCACGGGCAAGGGTACGAAGCAGCGTCTCGTGCCGATGGGTGAGGGGGCTCGACAGCTACTCCAGCAATATGTGGAAGAGGCGCGGCCTCGGCTTCTCAAGAAGCGGGCTTCACGATATGTGTTCGTGTCGAGACGGGGCGGGCCGTTGACCCGACAAGCCTTTTGGAAGTTGCTCCGACTCCGTGCACGGCGGGCCGGGATTAGACAAGTCATCTCGCCGCACATGCTTCGGCATTCATTTGCGACGCATCTGCTCGAAGGCGGTGCGGACCTTCGGTCTGTTCAGGTGATGCTCGGCCATGCGAATATTGCGACGACGCAAATCTACACGCATGTTGAACGGGGACGCCTGAAGCGGGTACATAAGAAGTATTTCCCTCGGGTGAGCCGGGGCCAGGGGCGCAACGCGTAGCCGAAGAGGAGTGAGGGATAAGCCGGAGTGCGTCGTAAGTGAAAACTGCAAGAAGAGTGCGAGATTCGATTGACAAGGGCATGTGGAGTTGGTAGCATCCGCGAAGGTTGCTAAGAAAATCGGGCGGATAGCTCAGTTGGGAGAGCGCTGCCCTTACAAGGCAGAGGTCACAGGTTCGATCCCTGTTCCGCCTACCAGTGCATAAGCTGGTTCATGGGGAACAGGACAAATCATTGAACAGAAATCATGAAATTTTAGACGGGACCGACCGCTAGATATAGTCTTGTCACTCACATCTTCCGCTATTAGTAGAATTTTATGGGGCCGTCGTTCAGCTGGTTAGGACGCCAGATTGTCAATCTGGAGGTCGCGGGTTCAAATCCCGTCGGCCCCGCCATTTTCCCCTGTGTCTGTTAGACTCCGTAGGCAGAGCTGTGAGTACTTCCTAGAGCCTGGAAAGGTGATCGCCTCATGTTTCAATCGGGTTTAACCGGACTGGTGGGTTCGCTCGGCGCAGTATCAAAAATCGTGCTCTTCGTTCTGTTCGTCTTCTCGGTTGTTTCGTGGGCTATCATTTTTGCGAAATGGCGAGCGTTTCGAACGGCAGACCGGGAGGACAAGCGGTTCCTGACGCTTCTGTCGAAAACACGGGATCTCGATGAGCTATACCGGCAAGTTCGACGAATTGAAGGGAGTCCCAGCGCAAGTGTATTCGAAGGGGTCATGGAGCGTGTGGGACTTGGGCGAAGCGATGAGAGGGATGGCGTCGGCTCAGGGCAGGCTGATCGGCAGGCCATGGAGAGGATGGCGACTCATCTCGGGCAACGCCAGCTCACACAGCTCGAGACCTTTCTCCCGTTCCTTGCCACGACGGGAAACATCACTCCGTTTATCGGACTGTTGGGGACGGTGATGGGAATCATCGATGCATTCCGTGAGATCGGTACTCAAGGGACTGCCAGCATTTCTGCTGTCGCGCCCGGTGTTGCGGAGGCGTTAGTCGCGACGGCAGCCGGTCTCTTCACGGCCATCCCTGCGGTGATCGCATATAATTATTTTCTCACCCGGATTCGCGGTACAGCGTTCCGGTTGGATTCGGTCACCATCGAACTTCTGGCATCCCTCCCGACCGCTGCATCGAAGACGAAACCCGTTCCGGTCGGAGTTCAAGGATGACCCTAGAGTCCCGTCACCGCCGGTTTCTGGCAGAAATCAACGTCATCCCCCTCGTCGATGTGGTCCTCGTCCTCTTGGTGATTTTCATGGTCACTGCGCCGATGCTCTATCGTGGGATGGACATTAATCTGCCGACGTCCGCTACGAATACGATTAAACCGGAAATGCGTACGGTCCTCACGATTGAAAAAGATCAACGACTGTATCTTGACAAGGACCCAGTCGGAGTCGCTCAGCTGGAACAGAAATTGAAGGTCTTGAAACGGGACCATCCGGATGTGTCTCTCTATCTCAGGGCGGACCGAGAGGTGCCCTATGGTGTCGTGGTGCAAGTGATGGATGGTGTCAAGAAGGCCGGGATCGAGAAGATCGGGATGGTGACGGACCCGTCCGGGCCCGAGCGTGTTGGAGCGCCACAAACTCCGCACCTCCCGTCGCGAAAAAGTTGATGCAACGTCGTCGAGGGGGCTGGTGGTTATGGTGTCCCAGGCATCGCTCCTCTCAGGTATGGGGTTCGATCATGGCGATCAGTCCGCGCTGTCAGTTCGACTCAAGCGAACATTGGCGTTGTCACTCGCTGTTCATGTGGTTGTCCTGCTCATCGCGACAGGGCTTCGGCTTCCGCAACAGGGTGAGCGCCCGATGACGTCTGTGGAAGTGTCGCTAGTCAGTCTGCCGACACCCATGAGACCAACCGAGTCGGCGAAGCCGGTCGAACCAGCAAAGATCCCGGATCCGAAGCCGGCTCCTGCTCCGTTAGTCAAGGCGGTGGCGCCCAAGGCAGCCCCAGCTGTCGCGCCTCCAGCAGGTGAGAAAAGAAAAGACATGTTCCAGGATCTTCAGCTTCCGCCGGATGCGCCGAAGTTTGGAGATTTGAGCCCTGCAACAAAATCGGTGGCTCAGCCTCAGCAGGCGGCGAAGGCTTTCGATATCCCGCGGGTACCGGATATGGCACACGACCCGGTCGCGAAGATTCCGCAGCGGTCTTCGGTCAGCGATGACATGAATCGTGAGTTGGAAGAAGAGCTGAAAAAGATCAAACAGTTTCAACCTGCGGCTAAGCTGGACATTCCGAAAGAGGTGAAGCCAAGCGAGACGTCAGTCAAGCCGGTGTCTCAGCAAGAGGCGAAAGTTTCGGCGGCCAAGGCACCCGAAACAGCCCTGAAGATTTCCGGTACGGCGGGATCGAATCCCTACTGGGCTCGTGTGCAGTCTATCATTAGTAGCCACTGGGAGCCGCCTCCAATCGATATGGTAGGGCAAACGTACACGATGACTGTGAAGTTTCGGCTTCAACGAGATGGAACGATCAAGGATGTGGTCATACAACAGTCTTCAGGGAATGCCTATTTTGATATGGCGGGTCAGCGTGCTGTGCTACGGCCACGAGTCCTGCCCGTGTTTCCTGCCGATATGACCGACAGCTATAAAGATGTAGAAATGGTGTTTCGAGTCGGAGAGTTGGCCGGATGACACGGGTGAAACTGATCGGTGCCTGGTTCGGGGGAGTCCTGCTGTTAGCGGGAGTCGTGGGTATTCTTGAGTCTGGGGCAGCAGATGTGTTCCTCGAAGCCACTCGTCCGGACTTCCAAAAGATTACCCTCGGTGTGATGGGAATACACAACGCAGGAGGCCCCGAGTGGTTGGGAGGACGGATCGAAGAAGTTCTCAAAAAGGATGTGAAGCGCTCGCTGGTCTTTGATCTGGTGGATTTGCCGAGTCTTGGGGTTCAAACACCCGATATCGGCAATGGGATGGGGATTGGCTCCAAGGTCGTCTTCAAGCAGGCGGCAGAAAAAGGTGTGTCGGTGTTGGTCTGGGGAAAAGCAGGCATGAAAGGGACGGACAAAGACGCCGATGTGAACATGGAAGGCTTCGTCTATGACAACGGCAGCGATGAACTCGTGGGGGGGAAGCGCTACGTAGGATCGACCTCGGTTGTGCGGCTGATGGCGCACCGGTTTGCCGACGAACTGGTCTTTCGTTACACGGGCGAGCCGGGCATCGCGCGAACCAAGATCGCGTATGTGGCTGAACAGGGGGCTGCCCGTGAGTTGTTCGTAATGGATTACGATGGCCACGATGCGCGCCAACTCACCGCCGATGGATTCCTGAACCTCATGCCGCAATGGTCTCCGGATCGCCGGTTCCTTATCTTTACCGCCTACCGCAATCGCAATACGCAGGACATTGACATGATTGAATTGGCGACGGGCAAGCGCTGGACTGTGATTTCTCTGGGGGGACTGAACATCACTCCGGCACTGTCCCCTGATGGAAACTTCTTGGCGTTTGCCTCCAGTCACGAAGGCAATTCTGAACTCTATCGGTTGGATACAAGGACGAAAGTCATCCAACGGCTGACAGTAAATCCGTCCGGTGATTTATCCCCCTCCTGGTCTCCGAACGGGAGAGAGCTGGTGTTTGTGTCAGATCGGGGCGGTGGGCCCCAGCTGTTCCTGATGGGATCAGATGGGTCGAACGTGCGCCGTCTGACGTTTGAAGGCGATTACAACGCCGCTCCGGTGTGGTCGCCGCGCGGAAATTGGATTGCCTACGTGTGCCGGACGCATAGAGAGTATAAGCTCTGTGTCATCTCGCCGGACGGACAGAAGCGAATGCAATTGACGACAGGACCAGGCGTCGATGATTCACCTTCCTGGTCGCCGGATGGCCGTCATTTGGTATTCAGTTCGACGGCTGACGGAAAGAGCCAGATCTATATGATCGATGCCGATGGTAAGGACATCGAACGGCTCACCTTCCAGGGAACGCACAATAGTGCACCCTCCTGGTCTCCGGCATCGTGAGGATGACAGTTCAATTGTATTGGATGAATGTAGGCCAATGATCGAGATCGTCAACTTTGGAAAAGGAGATAGAGGTATGAATAAGACACTCTGTACATGTAGTGTAGCTCTGGCGTTGAGCGCGGCATTGATTGGCATGCCCGCCTGCTCCAAAAAATCCGTACAATCCGGCGGGGACTCTCAGTCCACGCAAGGGACGGCGAAGTCCGGTGTCGGCAGTTTCCCGGACACCAGCATTCAGTCGGGGGGCGGAGGGCTTGGAGGTCTCCACAAGAACCCCTCAGAAGAGCGTCTGGGCAGTGGCACGATGCTGGCGAAGGCGGATCCCTCCGGCAGTGTCGAACGGCAGATGGATGAGGTCAGGGCCGAACAGGCCGCTTCAACCGCAGCGGGTTTGCGAGATGTATACTTTGGCTATGATAGCTGGACGATTTCGGAGGAAGGGCGTCAAGCGTTGACTCGCGATGCCGAGTGGATGAAGTCCAACTCGAGCACGCTGGTCAAAGTCGAGGGGAACTGTGACGAGCGCGGGACCTCCGCCTACAACCTCGTCCTCGGTGAAAAACGGGCGAAAGCCGCCAGGAACTATCTGGTCGAACTCGGTGTCGGGGCCAATCGTCTGTCCGTGGTGTCGTATGGGAAAGAGCGACCGCTGTGCAATGAACATTCGGAATCGTGCTATCAGCAGAATCGGCGAGGACATCTTGCAGTGAAAACTGGGAAGTAGGCGGCGTACGTTTTATCGCGTCGGGTGTGACTCCGTTGTCTGAGAAGAGTGAGCTGGGCATTCCTTTATCATAGTGGGTGAAACAATGTGGAACCATTTAGATACTAAGGGAACCTGGACGACGATCTGTGCAATCTGTACCTTGTTGTCGACTGGCTGCGTTGCGCAGCAAGCCGATCTCAAACAGACGGAGAAGGTTCTTCAGCAGCGCATCAAGCAGTCGAGCGATGAGTCGGCGCAAACCCGCGCGCGGCAGAGTCAGGAGATTTCGGCACTTCGGGAGCAGGAGTTGCCGCAGTTACGCGGCGAGTTGGACCGGGCATTGCACCAGACCCAAGACCTCCAAGGCAAGCTTGAGGATCTCAAGGTACGTTCTGCCAAAATGGAAGCGGAGAATACTGCTCGCTATAACCAGATGCGAGAGAGCCTCAATGCGCAGGATGTCAAGAACAAGCAGGACCGTGATCAGCTTCGCATGGATGTGAACGCTCGCCTCGACGACGTGACCCGACAGATGGAGGCAGTGCGAAAGGAGATCATCGAGGTCGTGCAAAAGACGAACAGTGGACTTGCCAAGGGTCTCGACGCACGCCTGGAGGAGAACAATGCTCGGACCGAGCAGTTGTCCTCAAAGTTCGCACTGTTCAGTCTGTCCTTAACGGCGTTCAGGGAGTCGCTGACAGGACTCAGTGAGAGGGTGAGCCAAGAAGAACAAGCGGGCAAAGCGTCGGCGACTCATATCAATGAAATGAACAAAGCAGTGACCGGTCACTTAGCCGAGGTGAATAAGAGTGTCACATCTGTCGCCCAGAAGTTTTCCGCCCGCTTCGATGAACAAGACCGCCGTCTGGATGCCCTCTCCAAGGCCGTTGATCAGGATGCGCATGTGAGAGGGGGGAATAAGGGAGGGGCACGTCAGCCGACCACGAAGCCGGCCCACCGATCGGCGGTGGTGCCTTCGTCTGAAACCCCAAAAGTTGAGCAAGAAATGCCCGTAGCGTCGATCTCTGCGCAAGCGGAAGAAGGACAATCGGCTGAAGTGGTGACATCGGCAGCCGAGTCCGAGGAGCCGCCGCGTCCGCAAGTCAGCCAGAGTGGGGAGCGCTCAGATAAAGTCGAGTACGAACGTCTGCTAGCACTGTTTCGTGATGGAGACTTGGATGGAGCCCGGCAGGGGTTCGCCGTATTTTTGCGTGACTATCAGAACTCGGATCTGTCTCCAAATGCGCGCTATTGGCTCGGTGAAGCGCATTACGGCAAGAAAGATTATAAACAGGCGATCGATTCGTATGACCGTGTCGAACTGGATTTCCCCCGGAGCGAGAAAGTGCCATCGGCGATCTTGAAGAAAGGGTATGCGTACCTGGCTATGAAAGATAAGAAGCGCGCTTCTTCGGCCTTCAAACAGGTGGTGACGCTGTATCCACGGACTCCTGAGGCAGGAAAAGCATCCGATAAACTAGCCCAGTTGAAGGAGCCGCGATAGCTGTGATGTGTAAGAAAATAGGCATAAAGGGGTCGATTGTTCTCATGGCCGGGGTGGTACTGTGGCTCGCGGGATGCGCCAATCACGCGGATTTTGTAGAAATGCGTGACCACTTGGCGACAGTGGCGAAGTCTCAAGATCAAGATCAAAAGCGGCTGGATGCGCTGCAACGACGCTTGGAATCGCTTGAGCGGATGAAGGATAGCGAATCTGCCAGGCAGAAGCTCGATCCGAAGTTCGACCAGAAGTTTGATGAACTGTCTGCACGGGTTCAAAGGTTAGAGGGTCGGTTGGCGAAATCCGAGGAGATCATGGGTATTCCTGTTGTGCCCAAGATGGAGCCGGTACCGGGAGATTTCTCTCGCCCCTCTAAGCCACAGAGGCCGGCTTCGGCTGCAGACGTGCCGCCGTTGATGCCCGGCGTTCCCACGATTACCCCGACGTCGGCGTTCAATCTGGCGTACAACGATTATCTCAACGGGAAATATGACCTTGCCGTGACGGGCTTTCAGCGATTTGTGAAAGACTTTCCCGGTACGTCGCTGACGCCCAATGCCTACTACTGGTTGGGTGAATCCGCCTATCAGCAGAAAGATTACGTGCGCGCGATGCAAGCCTTCGAGTACCTCGCGGCGGAGTACCCGGGAAACGAGAAGGTGCCTGCTGCGCTTTTCAAATCGGGGCTCGCGGCTGGAGAAACCGGAGACCTCGCCAAGTCGAAGAAGAATCTCAAGCGGGTCATCGAAGAGTTCCCCACGTCGGATGAGGCGAAGCTGGCCAAGAATAAGCTGGCCGAAATTCGATGATCGGACGTCCATCGCGGCTCGTGATGATTCCCTTGTTCCCGGCATTCCCTGGAGTGTAGTTTCATGCCCGCCGCCAGTTGTTCCGCCAAAATCCATGTCCTCCCAGACGACGTTATCAGCCGTATCGCGGCCGGCGAGGTCGTCGAGCGTCCTGCCGCCGTCGTCAAAGAATTACTGGAAAATAGTCTCGACGCCGGCAGTCTGCATATCACGATCGATGTGAAGGGTGGTGGCCTGGCCCTCATTCGAGTCACGGATGATGGAGAGGGGATCAATCGCGCCGATCTTCCCCGCGCTTTCGAGCGGCATGCCACCAGCAAGCTCCGGTCCGACCGGGATCTCGCTTCGGTGACGACGATGGGCTTTCGCGGCGAAGCGTTACCGAGTATCGCCTCCGTCTCCCATGTGCTGGTGACGACCGCCACCAGGCAGGATACGGTGGGGTCGCAGTGTACTCTGGTCGCGGGAGCAGGCAGCGCAATCGTTGATGCGCCTCCCGTGCCCGGCACCCGGATCGACGTCGCCAATCTATTTTTCAATCAACCGGCCAGAAAGAAATTTCTCAAATCGACCGCGACCGAATTCTCCCATATTAGTCATGTCGTCCAACTCGCAAGCCTCGCCTGGCCATCGGTGCACTTTCGCCTGACCCATCACGACCAGGAGATTTTCAACTATCCAGCCGTGACAACGGATCGCGATCGAATCCTCCAAGTATTTCGCCAGGCGTTTCTCGATCGGACGATTGAGGTGCGAGGCAGGACAGCGGGCTTGTCGATCCGTGGTGTGATGGTCGATCCTATTCATGCGCGGTCTTCGAGAACACCGCAAGAATTGTTCGTGAATCGGCGTCCCATCCGCAATGCCACCGTGTTTCATGCGGTGATGGATGGGTATGGATCGTTTCTATCCAAAGGGCATCACCCCACGTTCGTGCTTTTTCTGGATATCGAACCCAGCCGGCTCGATGTCAACGTGCACCCCACGAAGAAAGAGGTTCGTTTTGCGGAAGCAGAAGCGCTTCATCAGTTGGTGCGCCAATCAGTCCGCCATGCGCTCGGTGGCTCCGAGCGGAAGGTCGTGCTGGGTCTGTCGCAGCAGGCGTCGGAGTTCGTTCCCACGGTCGAGCGGCCCCCTACATCGTTTGGAGATGCTCAGCCGTCCACCTCGCTCTCAGCCCACGGACAGGACTCTCGGATCGATGCGGGTGACGCAGTGACGTTCCCCGGCATTATCGAAGGAAGTCAGTTGCCCCTCGCTGCGGAGGCAGCTGCGGCGTATCGGTCGGCAGAGAAGCCCGAAATCATACCGTTCGGACAAATCCTCCGGACCTATCTCGTGGCGCAGGTGGGCGAAGAACTGCACGTGATCGATCAACATACGGCGCACGAGCGTGTCCTCTTTCAACAGCTTTGGCGAGGATGGCAGAGCCGGGACATCCCCTCGCAGCCGTTGTTGATTCCAGAACCGATCGAACTGTCCGCGGCGCAGAGCGCGCTGTTGCTCAAGCGCGCGGATGATCTGGAGAAGCTCGGCCTCTTGATTGAACCGTTTGGCGCGATGGCCGTAGCGATTCGCGGGGTACCGATTGGACTTGGCAAAGTCGATGCAGCCGTCTTGGTGCAGGATTTACTCGAAGATCTTACCGAGTGGGACAGCGCATCGTCTCTGGAGATGCGGGTGCAGCCCGTGGTGGCGTCACTGGCCTGCCATGGAGCGGTGCGTGCCGGACGCGCCTTGGCCCTTCCCGAAATTCAACAGTTGATTCACGATTGGGTACAGGAAGGGTTGATCATGACCTGTCCACATGGGCGCCGCACGGCGTTTCGCCTTTCGACAGATGAACTTGCCAAGCTATTCGGACGGGTTGGATGGGCATGATGGCTGTTCCAACGAGAGCGAGGTGTCGTCTCTCAGTGTTACAAGTCCGTTCCAGGCCGGTGGTCGTGATCGTTGGGCCGACTGCGGTGGGAAAGAGCCGCATCGCGGTCGAGGTGGCAAAATGTTTTGAGACGGCAGTGCTCACGGCAGACTCCCGGCAAGTCTATCGTGGAATGGATATCGGGACGGACAAACCGGCCCCAGAGGAACGCCAGACGGTTCCCCATCGGCTGATCGATCTCGTTAATCCGGACGAATCATTTAATGCGGGGTTGTATCGCCGTCAGGCGATCGATGAGATCGAGCGCCTCTATGGAGACCACCGTCTTCCGTTAGTGGTGGGTGGCACAGGGCTCTATGTGCGAACCCTCCTCAAGGGTTTGTGCGACGCACCGCCGGCCGATCCGATTCTGCGGGCTGCCCTGCGGCGGGAGGCGAAAGATCAAGGGCATGATCGTCTCTACGCGCGACTGGTGGAAGTCGATCCCGCAACGGCAGCACGGTTGCATCCACGCGACGAATCGAAAGTGATCCGTGCGCTGGAGGTGCACCAGCTATCCGGTCGTCGGATGTCGGAGTTTCAGCAGGAGCATGGGTTTGCCGAGCGGCCATTTTCAACGTTGATCATCGGCTTGAACCGAGACCGTGACGCACTGTATCGGCGTATTGAAGCGCGGATCGATTGGCAGCTGGCTCACGGTTTGATCGAAGAGACGCAGCAGCTCCTGGTTCAGGGGTATCAGCGTACGAGTGCGGCCATGAAGGGCTTGGGGTATCGGCAGGTGGCCGAGCACTTGGCCGGCGAATATGACGCCGCTGAGATGGTTCGGCGTTTCAAGCGGGACACAAGACATTTTTCCAAACGACAAATGACGTGGTTCCGAAAGGAACCGGGGATTCAGTGGATGACGATCGAGGAATCGGATTCGGTTCAGCACACAGCGGCACTGGTAATTGGACAGGTGGATCAATTTCTCGCCACACTTGGGGAACCGGGATGAGACGACAGGGGAGCGTCGCGCGCGCAGACATCGGGATCATCGGCGGCAGCGGGTTGTACGACGTCGAAGGCCTTCGTAACGTCAAACAACTCGCGATCAAAACCCCCTTCGGGGCTGCGTCCGACAAGGTGGTGCTCGGCGAGTTGGAAGGAGTTCGTATCGCGTTTCTCTCGCGGCATGGACGAGGCCATCGGATCAATCCGTCCGAAATCAACTATCGCGCGAATATTTATGTGCTGAAGTCGCTGGGTGTTCGGCGGGTGATTTCTGTGAGTGCGGTCGGCAGCATGAAGGAGTCGATCAAGCCCGGCGACGTCGTGTTGCCGGATCAGTTTATCGATCTCACCAAACGACGCGTGTCAACCTTCTTTGAGGGAGGGATTGTCGCTCATGTGGCATTCGGCGATCCGGTCTGCGCCTCGCTCGGGACGGCATTGTTGGATGCGGCCCGTGCGGTCGGCGCGACGGTCCATCAGGGTGG
>DATENE010000123.1:0-11654 GCA_035275205.1 Nitrospiraceae bacterium | reverse complement strand
AAAGCGCTTCTTTTCAGGCCACTCGTGCCTGTGGACGATCGGGCTCCTGCTTTGCGCCGTGACGGCGACTGGATGTCCCCGCATGGTGTCCCTCGATTATCAGCCGAGCAATCCGCTCAAAGGACAAGGCACGGTCGGGATCGCGACGTTCCGGTATCAACCCTCAGATGAGCATCGTGTCCGCCCGCGGCAAGTCGAAACTGACCCATCAGCCAAAACCGATTTGTTTCTGAGCCAGGAAATCGGCGCCTTCTTCTCGGACGCGCTCCGGCTGGAGCTGAGCCGGTCGGGGTACACAATGAACGGTTCGAGCGACCGCATTGTATCCGGCGCCATCACGCGATTCTATCTCGACTGGAGAAGCGGAAAGGACCGATCATTCGAACTGGACGCGGACTATACGGTTCAGTCGGGTGAGCGCTCCCTCTTCTCCTGGCACTGTTCTTCGGTTCAGAAAGGACCGAATATGCTCACCGAGGACGGGATCTTGATTCGCAAGGGAACGGCCGACTGCATGCGCCGATTCATCGAAGCCGCACAGGACGCGAAAGTCCTCTGATCGTACGAAGGCTCCCCTTGACCGACTCTCTTGCGGTTGGCGGAAATGCCCATCGTCTTAACCGACCTGCACGCCTGTATCCTGACCGAAACCGTCTGGGAAGCGCATATGTTCAAGTCGTGAAGTAGTAGATCTTCGATTGCGATGTTGGTGAGGCCACGATGATCATGACGGGCACGTTCGGCCCTCTCCTATTTGCCTGCAGCATGTTTCTCGGCATGCTCCTGTTTCAGGAAGTCGGCCGGCGTATCGGCATTCGCCGGGTAGCAAAGCATCCGGAGGAAAGGGACCTCGGCGCTGGGGCAATGCAAGCCGGTGTTTTTGCGCTGTTGGGCCTGCTGATTGCGTTCACGTTTTCAGGGGCAGCCTCACGGTTCGACGATCGCCGGAAACTTGTCGCACAGGAAGCCAATGCGATCGGCACGGCGTATCTCAGATTGGACTTGCTGTCTTCCGATGCACGATCGACATTACGCCGGCGTTTCTCCCAATATGTGGACGCTCGGCTCGCTTTCTATCGAACGCTACCCAACATCGAGGCTGCACGGCAAGAATGGGTCAGAAGTACGACCCTGCAGAACGAGATCTGGGCTCAGGCGATCGCCACCTGTCGCGTACAAACCGATCCGCCTACCTGCATGTTGCTCCTTCCTGCGATCAACGAGATGATCGACATCACCACGACCCGAATGACAGCCATGATGACACATCCACCGACGATTATTTTTGTGCTGCTCTTCGGACTTGCGCTCGGCAGTTCGCTTGTGGCGGGCTACGAGATGTCCGGAAGTACACGACGGAGCTGGACACATATGATCATGTTTGCGGCCATGACGGCCTTCACCGTATATATCATCCTGGACCTCGAGTATCCTCGGGCTGGATTGATCCGAGTGGACGCGGGGGATCAGGTCTTGCTCGACCTACAAGAGAGCATGAAGTAATGGACCAGAACGCGATCGGTGACTCACGCACTAGACGGCGTTGCGCCACAAAAGACCTCGTGGCACTCACGCTGCTCCTGTTCCCCATCGCTGTACCCCTCGGAAACACGACGGCATGGGCGGAGGGTGAACTCCGTGAGAGTCTGCGTAACATGACCTATCCATCCGAATGGACGCGCAGCGGCCAGGCGCCGCTCGTCGGGGGCGTCTACAAGGAACCGGCAGCGCCGGACTCGGCCGCCGGCATTGTGATCCGCTTGACCGATTCCGTGGCGATCGGGACGATCGGCGATCAGACAATGGCGGCACTCGTGATCGCGACAGATCCCGGTGGAAGCGGGGTATTTTTCGACCTGTATCTTGTGCGACAGCGGGAAAATCGCTGGAGCGCCGTGGATCGTGCGCGCCTCGGCGATCGCGTCCGCGTGAACAGGATCGAGATTGAGCAGGGGCTCGTGGAAATCGATCTGACCGCCCACGGTCCGGACGATAGGACCTGTTGCCCGACCGAGCGCAGAAGAATTCGCTATGCGCTACAGGGCGAGCGGCTGGTGAAAATCGAGGCTCCTGCAGAAACCACTCCGAGCCCCATTGAAGGGCCTGTCTGGACATGGCAATATGCCGCTCGCGTTGACGGGACCAGAACAATACCGACGGAACCAGGGCACTATACCCTCCGTCTCGGGCCAAACGGGCAACTCAAGGTTCGAGCCGACTGCAACCAAGCCGGAGGCCACTATCGATTGGATGGTACAAGCCTGACGTTGTCTGTGACGCATTCAACCAGGGCCGCCTGTCCGCCTGAATCGCTGGACAGACAATTTCTTGCTGATATCGCAGCAGTCATAGAATGGCATGTGGAAGAAAACCGCCTGCGCATGAATCTCACTGGTGGCGGAACGATGGTCTTCACGGCAGCGAATCGGTAGACAGATCTTCATCGGACACCCGCGCTTCATGGCGAAAGATTTAAGATGAAACGCTTCCGGCATGTAAGAACATCGACAGTGGCAAGCCTTGTTCTGCTGTTCATCTGTGCGGCGGGCTGCAGCAAATCACTGTATGGCTGGCAGGTTCGCACGAATTCTACCCCGGTCGCTCCGTCGTTCAATAAAACACCGGTCGAGCAGAAGCGGATGGCGATTTTCTCAACACTAGCACCTGGCATGCTCCAGGGGACCGCGGAAGGAATGTCACAGTATTTGGGCGAAACTTTGCACAAACTCATCCCAGCCTTGAAAGTGATGACCGAACAAGAGACCCTCACGATGATCAATAGGCACGGGTTGGGGGTGGAATACACTAAAATGCGGTTTGACGCGGAGGAAAGCCACCTGCTGAATCGCGGCACACTCGCGAAAATCGGAACCGCACTCGGGGTGCAATATTTCTTACAACCTCGCTTGGCAAACTTCACACAAATTATGACTGATCGTATGAAAGTCCCAGGATTCGATCTCCGAGTCTTGCAGACTCGTTCTAGCCTGCTACGCATATCGTTGCAATTGTGGGACGCAGAGAGCGGCGAATTGATTTGGGCATCTGTGGCAGAAACAATCATGGAAAGCGAGGCGATAACGCAGGACCCGGTATTCCTAGAGGATGCCGTACGTTTGACGTTCGGCAGCCTTCTGGAGGACTTCATCAACAGGCGAACCGCCTCAAAATATACGCCCCTGAATGATGTCCTCAATACCTTGGTTCATACGGCCATCCCGGAGGAGAAGCCGGATAAGGTTAGCGGAGGAGCGGACAAAGAGAAATAGACTGACCCGACCTATCCTCGTCTGTGATGTCCGATCTCCGACGCACGCGATCCCGGGGCATCGGTAGTGCGGGACGCATGCGTCGATTGATCGGGTAAACGGTAGATGGGGAGAAGGACGAGTGGTCGCTAAAAAAAATATTCTTGCAATCGCGGGCATGGCCGTAACATTACTTCTCCCTGCTCTCGTACAGGCCGGCGGACTGTTCCTCACGGAATTCGGAACGGAAGATGTGGCCCTCGCGTCAGCCGGCTGGGCGGCGCGTGCGCAGGATGCTTCTACCCTGTTCAAGAATCCCGCCGGGATGAGCCGCCTCGAAGGCAATCAATTCCAAGGGGGGTTGCAGGCCTTGTACTTCCAAAGCGGAGGATTCAGCGGTACCAACACACCATATGGCGGGAACGGAGGGGGAAATCCCATCGGTGTTCTGCCAGCCGCGAGCGGCTTCTATGTGCACAGCCTGGGCAAGGATTTCAAAGTCGGGCTCGGTATGCTGGGGAATTTCGGGCTTGCATTGAAGAATGACCAAGGCTTTCTCGGCCGCTACTACGTGAAGCAAGCCACGTTGATAGGGATCACCTTTGCCCCGGTGGCGAGCTACCAGGTGAACGAATATATTTCCATCGGAGGCGGTCCCAACGTCATGCTGGCCCATATGAAGACCACTGCGAACATCAACGACTTGGGTCCGAACACCGGCGACGGACAGATTTTGGTCTCGGATACTACTGCGGGAGTCGGCGGCCAATTCGGCGTCCTCGTCGAACCCAAAAAAGGTACCCGCGTCGGTGTTACCTATTATTCTCCAATCAAACTGAATCTTTCGACCACGCCCACATTTTCGGACTTGGGGGCTATTGGGACTAACTTGCAAAATAACGGCCTCTTGACCCGCAATCTCGATCTGGGCATGACCGTGCCACAACACGTAATTCTCAGTGGCTATCATGAACTGAGCGACGCGTGGGCGATCATGGGCGACTTTGGCTGGGAAAATTGGAGTCAGTTCGGCAAGGTCGATGTCGCCGTCACGGGCGGTCAAAACTCCCCTTCGCTCACGACCACGACCAACTACAACGACATCTATCACGTAGCGATCGGAAGCCAGTATCGGTTGAGTCCGGAGTGGCTGCTCAACGGCGGGTTTGCCTATGATTCTTCGATGGTGTCCGCCGCGAATCGGACTCTCGCCGTCCCGGTCGCTGCGAACTACAAATTCGGCATGGGTGCCAATTGGAGGATGAACCCGAAGGTCAAATTGGGATTCAGCTACGAGCTCATCTATAGCGGTGATATGTCGATCTCGCAAAATCGTGGCCCGCTGGCCGGGCAAGTGACCGGCGCATATAAGGACGCAATGATGCACTTCTTTGCCTTTACACTGAACTGGGGATCTCAAGGGGTGACATTCGGTCCCGGGGACTCGGCTTCGTAAGGAAAACGCGAGTCTATTCCGCCAACGCCGACGTTGGAGTCTGACGGACGTTCGACGCCAACTTCTTTTAGGCCACATGACACGCAGATCTCTCATCAGAATCGGGTTACCTCTGGCTGCAAGTATCGTCCTGGCCATTTGGTGGTACAACTCCGGCAACGCGTCTCCATCCATTGAAACAACGCAAGAGTCCGGCATGACCTGCGACATGGGTATTTCTGCCGCAAAGGCGGCACGCGGCGGTGCAGCTTCCGTCACTGTGCAGCCGGCTGCGACGAACAGCCAAACTGCCCAGCCTGTGAGCGATTCCCCTCGCACGAAAATTCCGTCGCCTCCTGGCCCTGCACCCGCGGGCATGGTCTGGATTCCAGGCGGAGAATTCTGGATGGGTGCGGAGGAGTTTCCCGATGCCCAACCGTGGCATCGTGTCTCGGTGGATGGGTTCTGGATGGATAAAACCGAAATCACGAACGACCAGTTCGCGAAGTTCGTGAAGTCGACCAAGTATGTGACGATTGCCGAGCGGACGCCACGTGCGGAAGATTTCCCCGGTGCGCCGCCGGAGAATCTTGTGGCGGGCTCGGTCGTCTTTTCCCCACCCAACCAACCTGTAGCACTGAACGATCATTTCCAATGGTGGAGCTACATCAAAGGGGCCGATTGGCAACATCCGGAAGGGCCAAAAAGCACGATTAAGGATCGCGGGAACCATCCTGTTGTGCACATAGCCTATGAAGACGCACTAGCCTATGCGAAGTGGGCCGCTAAGCGCCTGCCGACGGAGGCCGAATTCGAATTTGCAACGCGCGGCGGGCTTGATCGCAAACCATACCCCTGGGGCGACGAGTTGAAACCGGGCGGCAAGTTTATGACCAACACGTTTCAGGGACATTTCCCTGATAAGAACACGAAAGAGGATGGTCACGAGCGTGCCGCGCCGGTCGCCACATTCCCCCCCAACGGTTATGGACTCTACGATATGGCCGGCAACGTCTGGGAATGGACCAGCGATTGGTATCGTCACGACTACTACAAGACGATTGTTGCGCAAGGATCGCCGGTACACAATCCACAAGGGCCATCCGACAGTTTCGATCCAAGCGAGCCTGGGGTAAAGAAGAAAGTGCACAAAGGGGGGTCATATCTCTGCACCGATCAATACTGCGCGCGTTACATCGCAGGTGGCCGGGGTAAGGGCGAGCCCGATACTGGTACAAACCATGTCGGCTTCCGACTGGTGCGTGACCGTAGCTGATCCTTTGACAGCACGCAGTGACAGCGAACGAACGAAAGGAGCCGTGGGCATGAAGAGATTACTCACTATCATCGGGATGGCCGTCGGGCTGGCATTTGGTGGCTTAACCACGACCCTGGCGGCAGACAAGATCGATCGCACGGTGCTGCCGATTCAAGAACCCAAACGCCCGGCGATCACCGAATTCGATGCCCGCAAAGCTACGCCCCCGCCGCGTTTTGAAGTGAAGGCGCCTGCGGGTGCGCCAAACGTCCTGCTTATCATGATCGACGATATGGGGTTCGGGATGTCCAGTGCGTTCGGCGGGCCGATCTCAATGCCGACGGCGGAACGGCTGGCGAACCAAGGGTTGCGCTATAACCACTTCCATACGACGGCCCTCTGTTCGCCGACCCGCGCCGCGCTGCTCAGCGGTCGCAACCATCATATGAACAACATGGCCGGCATCACCGAAATTGCCACTGCCTTTCCCGGCTCTACCGGGAGCCGGCCCAACAACGTGGCCCCGTTGGCCGAGATGCTGCGGTTGAACGGGTACAGCACCGGCTTCTTCGGAAAGAACCACGAAACCGCGGCCTGGGAAGTCAGCCCCTCCGGCCCGACCGACCGCTGGCCGACTCGTTCCGGATTCGACAAGTTCTATGGGTTCATCGGCGGTGAGACCAACCAGTGGGCGCCGCTGCTCTACGATGGATTGACGCAGGTGGAATTGCGGAAGGATCCCAACTACCACTTCATGACCGACATGACCAACCAGGCGATTCACTGGATGCGCTACCAGAAGTCGCTCACACCGAACAAGCCATTCTTTTTGTATTTCGCCCCCGGGGCCACGCATGCACCACACCATGTGCCGAAGGAATGGATCGCCAAGTATAAGGGCAAGTTCGACGGCGGCTGGGACCAGTTCCGCGAGGAAACCCTGGCCCGCCAGATCAAACTGGGCGTCGTCCCAGAGGGCACGAAGCTCGCACCCAAACCGGAGGCTATTAAGGATTGGGACAAGCTCACGGACGATGAGAAGAAATTGTTCTCCCGTCAGATGGAAATCTACGCCGGTTTCGGTGAGTACGCGGACACCGAGATCGGGCGGCTGATCCAGGCGCTTGAACAGACGGGACAAATGGACAACACGCTGATCTTCTACCTCATCGGCGACAACGGCACGAGCGCCGAAGGCGGCATGGTCGGTGTGTTCAATGAGATGAGCTACTTCAACGGCGTGCATGAGACCGTCGAGGATATTTTGAAACATTACGACGATCTCGGTGGGCCAATGTCATACCCCCACATGGCCGCCGGATGGGCGGTTGCGGGGGATACACCGTTTACTTGGACCAAGCAGGTCGCTTCCAGTTTTGGCGGGACGCGCAACGCAATGATCGTACATTGGCCCAAGCGCATCACGGCGAAGGGCGAGGTGCGCACGCAGTTCCATCATGTCATCGATATTGCACCGACGGTCCTGGAGGCTGCGGAACTGCCCGAGCCGAAAGTTGTGAATGGGAGCGAGCAGGTCCCGATCCAGGGGGTGAGCATGGTGTATACGTTTGCCAATGCCAAGGCGACGAGTCGGCACTACGTGCAGTACTTCGAAATTATGGGCAACCGCGCGATCTACGCAGACGGATGGTTGGCCGGAACCATTCACCGTGCTCCATGGGAGGGGCAACCACGGGTCCCGCTCCTCGATGACAAGTGGGAGCTCTACGACACGCGAAACGATTTCAGTCTGGTGAACAATCTGGCAGCCAAGAACCCCGTGAAACTTAAGGAGCTGCAAGAGAACTTTTTGAAGGAAGCGGTCAAGAACCGTGTGCTGCCGATCGATGATCGCGTGATAGAACGCGTAAATGCCGCGACAGCCGGTCGTCCCGATTTGATGGGAGGCCGGACATCGCTCACGGTGTATGAAGGAATGACCGGCATGTCGGAAAACGTGTTCATCAATACGAAAAACCGGTCGCACCAGATCACGGCTGAGGTGGAGATCCCGCAGGGCGGCGCGAACGGCGTCATCCTTGCCCAAGCTGGACGGTTCGGTGGATGGAGCCTCTATATAAAGGATAGCAAGCCGATTTACACCTATAACTTCCTCGGACTGCAGCGCTTCACGGTTGCCTCGCCACAGCCACTTGCAGCGGGCAAAGCGTCGATTCGATACGAGTTCGCCTCTGATGGCCCCGGGATGGGCAAGGGTGGCATTGGGACGATTTACGTCAACGGCCAGAAGGTCGCCGAAGGGCGGATCGAGCGTACGCAGTGTTGCGTCTACTCAGCCGACGAAGGCGCCGATGTAGGAACGGACGACGGCACGCCGGTCACAGAAGATTACAAGGAGCACGACAACAAGTTCACCGGAAAAATCCAGAAGGTCACGATCGAGTTGAAAGAAATGAAGACGGCGAACGCCGAGGCGGAACAGCGGGCCGTGCACGAGGCCCACATACGCAAGACGATGGCGGACTAATCCGGGGTTGGTGAATAAGGACAGGTGTTTCCGCCGATAACAGGTGCTTCTCCTGGCCAGGGAATGGGATCCAATGATTGCAGTTCATCACACGTGGGCAACAAAACGATCGCGCTAACGAAGGAGGAACAATCATGAATCGCGTTCTCCGATGGTCTATCCTTATAGGAGCAATGGCGCTGGTCACCGGCGCGCTCCCCGCAGTCGCCGCCGACAAGAAACCCAACATCGTCATCATCTGGGGCGACGACATCGGCTATTGGAACATCAGCGCCTACAACCAGGGCATGATGGGCTACAAGACGCCGAACATCGACCGGATCGCAAAGGAAGGCGCCTTGTTCACCGACTGGTACGGCGAGCAGAGCTGTACCGCAGGACGCTCTGCGTTCATTACGGGGCAGAGCGGCTTCCGCACCGGCAACCTCAAAGTCGGCCTGCCCGGCGCCAAGGAAGGACTCCAGGCGCGCGACGTAACGCTCGCCCAATTGCTCAAGGGGCAGGGTTACATGACCGCACAGTTCGGCAAGAACCACCTCGGCGACGCCGACGACACGCTGCCGACGGCGCACGGCTTTGACGAGTTCATGGGCTCGCTGTACCACCTCAACGCTGAGGAAGAGTTCGAGAACGCGGACTACTTCAAAGATCCCGCCCTGATCAAGAAGTTTCAAACGCGCGGGGTGATCCACACCTGGGCGAACCCGGACGGCACGCAGAAGATCGAGAGCACCGGTCCGCTCGGCAAGAAGCGCATGGAGACGATCGACGAAGAGGTGACCACTGCCTCACTTGCCTATCTTGATAAGGCCGCAAAGTCGGACAAACCGTTCTTCCTCTGGTGGAACTCCACCCGCATGCACATCCATACCCACCTCAAGAAGGAAAGCCAAGGCAAGACCGGGCTGGGTGTCTATCCCGACGGCATGGTTGAGCACGACGCGATGGTCGGCCAGTTACTCGATAAGCTCAAGTCACTCGGTCTCGATGAAAACACCATCGTCATGTATTCCACCGACAACGGTGCCGAGGTAGCCAGTTGGCCCGATGGCGGCACCACACCTTTCCGCGGCGAGAAGAACACCAACTGGGAGGGCGGCTACCGCGTGCCCTGCGCCATCCGCTGGCCGGGTGTCATCAAACCAGGCACAGTGAACAACGAGCTCTACTCGCACATGGATATGATTCCGACGATCATGGCAGCCGCCGGCGTTCCAGACGTGAAGGAGCAGCTCCTGAAAGGCATGAAGGTCGGCGACAAGACCTTCAAAGTCCATCTCGACGGTTACAACATTACCGACTCGCTCGCAGGCCGTGGGGCCGATCCGCGTCACGAGTTTTTCTACTTCAACGACGACGGCTCGCTCGTAGGACTGCGGTACGAGCAATGGAAGATCGTCTTTGCCGAGCAACGCGCCCATGGATTTGACGTCTGGCAGGAGCCATTCGTGCCGCTGCGCGTCCCTAGGATATTCAACCTCCGCGCTGACCCGTTCGAGCACGCCGAGCATAGCTGGGAATACTGGCGCTGGAGGGCGGACCGCCTCTTTCTGCTCGTGCCTGCGCAACAATACATCGGGCAATTCCTGATGTCGTTCAAGGAATTCCCGCCGAGCCAGAAAGTCGGCAGCTTCAGCCTCGATCAGGTGCTGGAGTCGCTTCAGCAGAGCGGAGGCAAGTAACGAGCGCTGGGTGAAAGCTGATCAGCCGCGACGGGTGCACCCGTCGCGGCGAACTATCTCAATAGGGGGAAGGTGCGTTGAGGCTTCTTTTTCGATAGCTTATGCTCGTGGGAGCCATGGCTGCTTGTTTATTCAAACAAATCATAGAAACGGGACAAACCAAACAATCAAGCAAGATAGGCCAAATAAACGAGAATAATCGAGGAGATTCCATGAAGCATATTCTTCTGGGCATCCTATGCGTCTCGACTGCGCTGGCACTGCCCGCCTTCGCGCAAGATCAACAATCGCAGACGAAGCAGGAGCTGATACAGAATCCAGTCTTCAATTCCTGGACAGGAGACCTCGATGAAATGGTCAAACGGCGCGTCATCCGCGTGCTGGTTGCGCCATCCCGTACGTCGTATTGGCTCAATGGGGCCCGGCAGACCGGCGCCGAATACGAGCTGCTCAAGGCGTTCGAGGAAGAAGTCAACAATCATCACCAGTCGAAAAAAGGCAAACACATCCGCGTAATTGTGGCGTTCATTCCCACGTCACGCGACAAGCTGATCCCGGGACTGTTGGAGGGACGCGGAGATATCGCGGCCGGCATCTTGACGGTCACACCCGAACGCCTCGAACAGGTCGATTTCGGCGAGCCTTTTTTCCGCGGCGTCAAGGAAATCGCAGTAACAGGACCGAACTCTCCCGAGCTGGCCTCCGTCGATGATCTCTCGGGCAAGGAAGTCTTCGTCCGAAAATCCTCGAGCTTCTGGACACACCTGGAACATCTCAACGAGCGCTTCGCAAACGAGCAGAAGCCGCCGGTCATACTCAAGGCTGCGCCGGAGGATCTCCAGGACGACGACCTGCTGGAAATGGTCCATGCCGGGCTCGTCGGCATCGTCGTGGTCGACCGGTATCAGGCGCGGTTGTGGGCAACGGTTTTCAAGAAGATCAAGCCACTCGACCGCGTCGTGGTCAACAAGGGAGGCAACATCGCCTGGATGATCCGCAAGGACAGCCCGAAACTGAAAGCGGAGATTGCCGGATTCGCCAAGAGCTACGGTCAGAAGTCGGATTTCGGGAAAGCTCTGGTCAAGAAATACACCGGCAGCCCGCGGGTCGTGAAGGCCGCAACGTCGTCCGGCGAAATCAAGAAGTACCATGCGACGGTCGAGTTGTTTCGAAAATACGGAGCCCAGTACGACATGGACTATCTGCTCATGATCGCACAGGGCTATCAGGAGTCTCTCCTCGATCAAAACGCGGTAAGCCCCGTGGGCGCGGTCGGGGTGATGCAGCTCATGCCGGCCACCGGCAAGGAGATGAACACGGGCGACATTTCGAAGATCGAACCGAACATCCACGGCGGCATCAAGTACATCAGCTTGATGCGGAACGAATTTTTCGCGAACGAGCCGATGGACGCGCGCAACAAGATTCTCTTCTCATTTGCCGCCTACAACGCCGGACCCGTCCGTGTGCAAAAGCTCCGGAAGGAGGCGGAACTGCGCGGGCTCGATCCGAATGTCTGGTTTAATAACGTCGAGATCATCGC
>DATENE010000122.1:0-2782 GCA_035275205.1 Nitrospiraceae bacterium | reverse complement strand
CCGGCTGCTTCGGCTTCTTTCACGCGCCCTTTGCTAGTGCCGAGATGGACGTGTTCCACGTCATATTTCGACGGATCCAGAGCGTTGGCAACGCTTTGCTCGGCCGCGACGCACACGGGGCATCCTGCATGATAGAAAATTGCCTTTGTTTTCATAGTTATCTCCTTTCAAACATGATAATTTTAGTGAAGTTACCGTATCTACTATTTATTGTAGAAACGATGGCAGGCTTGAGGTTGCCGGCACATTCGGCTTCCAGGCCACTTGTGAGTAACATACTGACAAGCCAACAATGAAATCAATAAAAAAATACCGCCCTCCGGCGCGTGAAGCGCAGGAGGGAAAGAGAGTGTCTGTATCGTCGCATGCGAGATACGAGATACGCTTCACGAGGAATGCGCGTTTGGGTGATTTCGCAGCGAGCCGTCATGAATAATGCGTACTAGCGAATGACTTGAATCGCCTTCCACCGTTCCGATCGGTAGCGCCAGAGTAGCAACCCCATTCGAACCGTCCAATCCGCGATCATGGCGCACCACACGTAGAGCACGTCGAGTGCGAACCAGGGACCTGCGATGACCGCGAGGGGCAGGCGGACTCCCCACATGCCGATCGTCGTCGCCATCATGATGAACCGCGTATCGCCGGCTCCGCGTAACGATCCGGCCAGGACCATGGTGAGAGCAAGAGGAACTTGGAGGATAGCGACGATACGCAGGAACAGCGTCCCGAGTTCGACGACGGCTTCGTCGCTGGTAAATGCGCGCATGAGTATGTAGGGGAAGAAAAAAAAGAAGATGCCCATTGCAGCCATGGTGATACTGGCCAGACGATTCGCCTCCCAATTTTCCAATTTGGCGCGTACATATTTCCCCGCGCCGATACTCTGCCCCACCATCGTGGCGGCGGCGATCGCGAAGCCATATCCCGGCAGAAACGACAGGGACTCGATCGACAGGCCGACTTGATGGGCGGCGTAGGTCACCGTGCCGTAGAGCAGGACAATCTTCGTGTAGAGGATAATCCCTGTCTGTTGAAATACCCGCTCACCGGAGACCGACGCGCCAATTTGCCAGGTAGAGCGCAAGAGATCGCGCCGTACTGTATGTGGCTTCTTAAAGATTTTTCGGCAGGCCCAGAGGAGATAGGCCACGCCTGTTCCTTCTGCGAGGCCCGTCGCAACGGCTGCTCCGGTAATACCCCAGGCAGGAATTCCCCAGAGTCCGTAGACCAGCGGATAGGCGATTATCAGATATAGTAGATTCACAGCGATCAACGCATACATCGGAGTTTTGGTGTCTCCAGTGCCTTGCATGATCGATGAGAGGACCTGCAAGAATATGGCGCAGGGGATGACCAGGAAGATGAAGTTCGAATAGGGAAGGGCCAGTGTGATCACGTCGTGTTCCGCACCCAACAGCTCCATGGTGACACGATTGATGGATAATCCGAGTACGACCAGCGAGCAGGATACGATGGCGGCCAATCCGAGGAGATGCGTGGCAGCTTCTCCAACGTCTTTGGTGCGGCGTGCGCCCCACAGTTGGGCAATGAGGACGTTTGCTCCCACCGATAATCCAGAGACGAGTGTGGTTGCCATGAAGGCGAGTAACTGGCCAAGTCCGACTGCTGCGATGGATGTGGCGCCGAGACCCCCGACAAGGAAGACGGCGATGATGCCTTCGGTGCGTTGGAGCAGGGTACTGACCGTGACTGGTAAGGCAAGGGTCAGGACGGACCTTCTGATCTGTGCAACACGGGATGCCATGGCCGGCCATCCTAACAGGATGGCACGTGTCGCGCGAATAGCGAGACGTGCGGGAAAGGCGCGACATGAACAGATTGGATTCCCATCTCCTCTCGCCAGTTCCGCAGGGCTCGCGTACCATAATGGCTGGACAAAGATGCGTCTACCCCGCTAGGGTCGTCTCACCATGACTGACTTCAACGATCTCTCATTGGCTCCTCTTCCGAAAGCCCCGCGTCTCTCGAAGTCAAAATTCCTGTCCGGGCTTCAATGTCACAAGCGTCTGTATCTTGAAGTCCATCATCCATCTCTCGCGACTAAGCCGGATGCGGCGACTCAGGCGATGTTCGACATGGGAACAGAGGTCGGGGAGTTGGCCCGGAGTCGCTTTC
This sequence comes from Nitrospiraceae bacterium, assembly GCA_035275205.1. GTDB lineage: Bacteria > Nitrospirota > Nitrospiria > Nitrospirales > Nitrospiraceae > Palsa-1315. Next base: position 643 of record DATENE010000122.1, on the reverse strand, counting down.
CCGGCGGGGTATTGGTGACAGCGGGGTATCGTCAGACAGAGGCTGCTCTTACGCAGACCGCTGAGCTGATCCGGGACCTCGCGGTGCCGGCGATTTTCGAAGCCGCGTTTATGCACAGTGGGGTACTGATCCGCGCGGATATTTTAGAGCGTGTCCTGACTGCGGAGGGCCAGCCTTGTGGCTGGCGTCTGATCGAGGTCAAGTCTTCTACGAAGGTCAAAGATGTGCATCTCGAAGATCTTGCCGTTCAAAGCGACGTGATATTGGGAGCAGGACTCACGCTCGTTTCCGTCAGTCTCATGCATATCAATACCGGGTATCTGTATCGAGATGGAGCCATCGATCTGACAGAGCTGTTTGCCATTCAAGACCTGTCCGAAGCGGTGGCTCAACGGCGGGCTGCGGTGCCGGAGCGATTGGCCACGATGAATCACATGTTGCTCCAGGCGCAATCCCCTGCCATTGAGCCGGATCGGCATTGTCATACGCCCTACGAGTGCCCGTTTTGGGAACATTGCACCCAAGACAAACCGGCGCGGTGGATTCATTATTTGCCGGGATCGAAACACGTGGTCGGTCAATTGATTGAGCTGGGGGTGACGACGATCGACGAGATTCCGGACGGCACAAAGCTGTCGCCGGT
>DATENE010000121.1:0-5809 GCA_035275205.1 Nitrospiraceae bacterium | reverse complement strand
TTTCGCCAGCGCCGGAATCGCCATCACCTCCGCGGCTCTCCTGGTCGGCCACCAGCCGACTCATTCGCCTCCAGAATCAAACCGGGACCTGGCTGCTCATGTTTCCGACTCTGTGGTCCCTAGCCTTAGCCGCTCAAGGCGTGCCTCCGCTATATTTGCTTGCCATCTTCATCACTGGGTCCTTCGTCATGCGCAGCGCGGGGGTCGTGTTGAACGATTTAGCAGATCGATCATTTGATCGACATGTGACGCGCACGCGGGTACGACCACTCGCGTCGGGTGAACTGAGCAAAACACATGCGCTGCTGATCGTCGGCCTCCTCCTCTCCCTGGCCGGAATACTCGTGCTGCTCCTTGACCCATTGACGATGCTCTTGAGTCCGGTCGCCGTCCTCTTGGCCGGCCTCTACCCCTTTGCCAAACGTGTCATCCACATCCCGCAAGCGATGTTGGGTATCGCCTTCGGCTGGGGCACCATCATGGCCTGGGCCGCCTCGCGAGGAAGCATCGAAGCGCCGGCCTGGTGCCTATTCGCTGCGACGGTATGCTGGGCAATCGGATACGATACGATATACGCACTTCAAGATCGGGAGGACGATCGTCGGATCGGTGTGAAATCTTCGGCATTGTTGTTCGGTTCGTCTACGTGGATTGCGGTCGGAGCGGTATATTGCGTGATGCTGCTGTTCCTCGGGCTTGCGGGATGGTTCGCCCACATCGGCTGGATCTACTATGCAGCCCTCGCTGCCGTTGGAGTGTGGTGTCTGAAGCAAGCCCTGCAGCTCAGAGAGGCTGTGCCGCCTCCTACCGCCTTCCGCATGTTTCAGCAACACGCCTGGGTAGGAGCTGCGGTCTTCGTTGGAATGATTGCAGGATTTCTGCTCTAACCGATGGTGAAACAGTCTATCTGGTTAGTTTCGTTCAACCAAATACACAAAACAGACGAGATAGACCAGTTTAACCAGATAGACCGAGCGTATCTCAGGCCTGGTACTTCTACTTCTTTGCCTTCTCTTCCTTGGCCTTGGCCGCAGCCTTTTCAGCCTCAGCTTTTTCAGCCGCGGCTGCAGCTGCGGCCTTCTGGATGTCTTCCTCTGTCGTCATCGATTTCAATGTCGTCAGGTATATCGTCACGGCCTTGGCATCGGCATCGTTAAGCCCCAGCGCAGGCATTCTGGTTTCCGCATTCATCACTTGCGGATTCTTCAACCACCGATAGACCCAGGTTCCATTCAATCGAAATCCCGCCCGGTCGAGCGCCGGCCCGACCTTGCCGCCGTCTGGGCCGATGCTATGGCAACCATTGCAGCCATACTTGTTCTCATAGAGCCGTTGGCCGAGCGCCACCGTCTTCGCAAACTGGTCTGGTTTTATCGTGAGATCCGGCCTAGGAACGCTCGTGCCTTTTCCTGGTCTCGTCACCAGATTCGTCATGGCGGCCTGCGCGACGTCGAGTTCCTTTTTCGCCTTGCTCATCGCTGCCAATTCATCGGCGTAGGAGGACTCGTCCGGCTCCACGTCCTTCTTGAGTGCTTCACTTTTCTTTTCCGCTTCCTCGCTGGCTTGCTTCTCAGCCGCCTCATAGGCCTTTGTGGCCTGCTCCAAATTGGTTTGGGCTGTTTGGAGCGCCGCCGCCAGCTGTTTCTTCCGTTCTTCGACTTTAAACTCCATCTTTCCGCCATGGAGACCGCGAACATACCCGACAATGGCCCAAATCTCTTCTTCCGATAGGGTGTACTTGAAGGTCGGCATCGTCGGCACGGCAAAATCGTCGTCGCCGATCTCATCCCCACCCTCAGCCACATCCGTCGTGTCTTTCATGTCGCGCGAAATCGTATTGAAAATATCTTCGTCCTTGAACGTGCTCATTTCTGACTTGTTCGTGAGATCTTTGGGCTTCGGATCCGGCATCGAGGACCAATTGAATCCTTCATTCTGCTTTCCGCTCTCGCCATGACAATGCGAGCAGTAGTGGGAATAGAGTTCATGCCCCTTCGCCCCCTGCTCATTGGCACAGCCTGCGACAGCAATTAAGGCCCCGATACCGGCCACTGCGCTCACTATCCCCAATACGTATAACCGAGCCGCCTTCATGCTGAATCACCTTTCTTTAGCTTGCGGATCAGAACGAACTGAAATCCGAGAGCCAGACCCACGGCAATGGCCGCATAGTAATAACCGGTATAATCCGGTGGCGCCTCTGCACGGAAATACCACCAAGAAGACACGGCCTTTTGGGATCCCTTCTCCTTCAGCTCACCGCTGCTAGGATCCTTCTTACCATCCCAGGCAGCGAAGCCGATATTGATGAACCCGGCTGTCGCGATTTGCGTATCTTCTTCAGGATGTTCGGTGGCAAGCGGCCTGGTAAAGACGACTTTCCATCTGCCGTTCGCGTAGCTCCCTTTGGCCTTCACATCTTGGTGCGTCTGTATCTTGAGTGTGCCGAAGCCCTTGGCATTCATGTCGACGCCCTTGCCGTCCTTGTTCTTCCAATACCAAATATTGACCGGGCCGCCTTCCACCTGTGCCATCGGCTGGCCATGCGCAAAGTGAGCCTTCTTGTCGCCCACCATGAACTGAACCGCCGCTGCGTCGTCCGGATCTTCCGTCGGATCGGCATATTCCAAGAGAATGGCCACGTTGGTCCCGTCGTGCAAGCCACGGACGATCATATCTTTGACCGTCGCTTCCAGAATACGGGTCGGCCAATGGACTTGCGGCGACATGGGAAATGTCGCCGCAGGCGCGCTGCTCCACACTGCCGCGTTTGGGTCATCGCCCGGCAGAGTACCCTTCACCAGCGGAGCGCTGATCGACGAGCTTTGCACAGTTGGCTCGGCGGCCGGAGCGGTGGGTTTGGCCTTTTCCTCGGCTGAAACGGACTGCGCCATCAGGAATCCCATGGCAAGCCACACACCGACGACGACATTCGGAACGATTCGACTCAGTCCGCGTATCATATGTTCCGTCCTCTCCTCACTAACTCCCTACTCGCTCCTTAGAGGGTGGGGCTATGTGCCTTCCACTGCGCGCGTCCAACGAGGGCCTTCTGAGGCCGCGCGTTGCGCGAGCACAGAAGGCATAGAGGCCTACCCTCGTCTATTCCCAAGTCCGAGGCGATTGATGAGCCCCGTCATACTCACCCATGATGATTTTCCAGATCCATTCGTCGGGAAGTTCAAGCTCCCAGCGAGGCATCGCGGATTTCCATGGCATCCCTTCGATCGGGAGACCGACGCCGCCCTTCTTAATCCGCCAGAAGAGATAACTTTCCTGGAGCATCGCGATCGTCGTGGGATCGGCAAAGTTCGCTGGGGGAGGATTGAATCCTCTGGCAGCCGAGCCCTTGCCGTCGAAGTTTCCCCCGTGGCAGGGGGAACAGAATGCCGCATAAAATCCCTTCCCCTGCTGGATCGTTTCAGGTGTCTTGGGAACCGGATTCGACAAGCCGGCATATTCGCCCGGCGGAGCCGGATGAATGGTCCTGTTTTCGCCAGGAGGCGCATCGCTGACCGCCGTACTATTGTAGGTTTGCCAGCCAACCAGTAAAGGGAACAAAATCAAGACAGCCCAACGCAATGCTTGCAGCCCGCCAATACCCTCTCCCGTCAGGAAGCGTTGAAGCGGACCCCAGAACTCCTCTTTTGATTCCGCGCTCACCGTGGCAAGGATAAGAAACCCCGACGTCGTCAGCAATAGGTACAGAAACGTCAGACTGGCCGGCAGCGGCGCCGAGCCGGGGACATTGGGCACTACAAATTTCAGAATCAAATAGGTGATGACATTCAACAGGATCAGTTTGATCAACGGCCCCATAGGTTCCTCCTCAGTGCGCTTGCGCCACGGCCACCGCTGGACTGGACTGAGCGGCCTTCACTGGAGCGGCAGGCGCTTGTCCCGGCACCTCCAGTTCAGATGGATTGACAGAAATCGGTTCGCCGCTCATCTGCTGCAGGAATGCGATGACCGAGAGAATCTCGTTCTTGGACAGCCCGATCGGGTTCTTATTGATGGCGGGCATTTCGGCAGGATACATCTTCGGTAGGCCTTGATGGCGATAGTCCTGATAGATGTAGGCCTGCGGCTGCGTCAGACTTTCATAGAGAAACTCACGGGTCAATTTGGCCCCGATCCCCTTCAAGTCCGGGCAGCGGGCCGATTCGCTGGGGCCGATCGTGTGGCACAGCGCGCATTGGCCCTTACTGAAGAAAATCTTCTGCCCAATGGCCGCCAGATCGGTCGGCGTTTTAACCGTGGCGATATCGAACTTCTCCTCAACTGGCGGTAACGACGCCATTTGCGGAATCGACAACGACGTGAGCATGAAGACGCCGAGCACAATCGAGACAAATCCGATGACCCGAGGGAACACGGACTTAATAAAGAGGAGGATGAGGATCCCGCTCCCTACCACCGAGAGACAAATCAATTGCAGTCTGGCTACTTCACTCATAATCACCCTTCCGTGCGGAATGGTTCATGTTGAACGTTCAGCGATGAATGGAGCATCAACTCACCATTCATCACTCACCACAAAGAATCAATGCGCGTTCGGTTTATCGAGCGCACTCGATGCGCCTGCCATCGCCGGCATGCCATGGGGCAATTCCCCCTTGCTCGGCGCGGTCGTGCCCGCTTTCGCCTTATCACCCATCGTGGCCACCCAGAAAATGAACGCGACAATCATACAGAAAAAGAAGGTGCACAAGGACATGATCCCGGACGCATAGCCGAGCGCCGGTGAAAATGCGTATTGCGACGTATCGCGGAGCACGCCATAGACATGCCAATGGACACGAGAGGACGACCGTGCGTACCCCATCAGCGTCATCAGGAGGATGACCATGATCGCATTCAGGACAAGAGAGTACCCGGCGCGCGGCGGCATCTTGCCCCAGACCATTTCCGTCGTCGTCTTGGCGCTCTTCAGCAGTAACGCTGTCAGCGGCGTGATGGTCAACATGACACCGATCACGATCAATACCTGCGACGTTGAGAAATAATTGATGCGAATGATTGCGGGGACGAAATACCCCCACACGCCAAGGACGATCACTCCTATACTGGCGAGAACCAGCACGGCTCCCATAATCGCTTTGCCGATCCTCGCCCAACCGGCCGTATCCTGCTTACCGGCCCGCCAATACATGATGAAACTCATGAACGTGACGAGAATCATCAAATTGGATACGGTCATTTTCGCCGACATCACGCCAAGTACCCCCAGCAGCGGATGGTGGGTTCCGCCCATCTTTGCCGCCTCTTCCAAGCTCGCCACAAGCGAATGGGGAGTCATCCAGACAGCCAGGCATAGCAGGAGTGCCACCAACATTGCCAACATCGGCTTCCGGTACTTCAACGCAGACCCGGGAATGCGATAGGTAATCCCCAGCCAGAAATAATAGTTCGATCCGAGAAAGAGCACCCCGATGAGCATGGCTTGCAAAATGAACAGCCACGACAGGAATCCTCCCATCAGTGTGATGCCCATCTGCTGGTTATATTGGTAAATTTCACGCATGAGCCAGTAACCGGCAAATGGGAGGGATAAGAGACCGAAGACACCGATGAAGTTCCCGACATAGCCCATCCAGTCGTAGTGATCCTTCTCTTCCGGGGTTTTGGCGGACAGATAGCGAATCCCGGCATAGGCGCCGCAAATATAGCCACCCAGCACCACGTTGGCGATGATCCGGTGAATATTCACCGGCCACCAGGTCGGATTCCATGTCGCGGCCCAGGCCCGCGCCATATCCGTCCCCTCCGCAATCACGACGGGACTGGCCTGGAACGTGGCCCAGGAGTT
>DATENE010000120.1:0-3750 GCA_035275205.1 Nitrospiraceae bacterium | reverse complement strand
GGCGAGTTCTCCGAGCAGTGCTTCGGTTTCTTCCCAGCCGAGACAGGCATCGGTGATGGAGACGCCGTGGGCCAACGCTTTTCCCTGCTGCCAGGTCTGTTTGCCGGGATTGAGGTTGCTTTCGAGCATCAGTCCCACGATGGATTGGCGGCCGTCGCGGAATTGCTTGAGCACATTCCGCGCGACGAAACCTTGTCGCCGATGATCTTTACCGGAGTTGTCATGTGAACAGTCGATCATGATGGGGCGAACGATGCCCTCGCTCGCGACAATGGTCTCCGCGCGCGCCACATGTTCGGCTTCATAGTTGGTTTTCCCGCCCCCGCCGCGCAACACGATATGGCGATCGGGGTTTCCCATGGTCTTGATGATGGAGGTGAGCCCATCGGCGTTGATGCCCAGAAAGTGGTGAGGCTGCTTCGCGGCGACCATGGCATTCCAGGCCACTTCAAGATTGCCCTCTGTGCCGTTTTTGAAGCCGACAGGCATAGACAGCCCGCTGGCCATTTCCCGGTGCGGCTGGCTCTCGCTGGTGCGGGCTCCTATGGCGACCCAACTCCAGAGATCGGCGATGTACTGGGGGGACACCGGGTCCAAGGCTTCTGCGGCGCAGGGGACCCCGCGCTTATTGATGTTAAGGAGGATCGTTCTCGCGAGTTCCATTCCGGTCGCGATGTCGCAAGTACCGTCCAAATGTGGATCGTTGATGAGCCCCTTCCACCCAACCGTAGTGCGGGGTTTTTCAAAGTAGGTGCGCATGACGATCAGTAACTGGTCCTGTAGCGCATCGGCTACTGGTTTCAATCGGTCGGCATACTCGTAGGCGGCTTCAGGATCATGGATCGAACAGGGGCCGACGATCACCAGCAGGCGCTCACGGTCTTGGCCATGTAAAATGCGGCGAATGGCCTCTCTCGTTTCGACGACGAGCGAGGCGGCTTGGTCGGTAATCGGCAATTTTGACTTGATCGTTCGCGGCGAGGGCAGCGGCTTGATTTCGATGATGTGCTGGTTATCAAGTGGTCGCTGCATGGTTGTCCCGTTTCACTTGGGAATCGCCTGTTTATAGTGTAGCTTGAAGGGGCGCTGCGCGCTCGGACGCGCAAAATATAGCGGATATTCAAGGAAATATCCACTAGAGGGGGCGCCTACGCCTGGAAAATGCTTGAGTAACCTCAGTACATCCATTGTTTGACAAGTTGCAAACGCCTATGTTACTTAGCTCGCCCTCAATGTCTCTGCGCGCTTCCATACGACATCTGTCCTGCTTTCTTCAGGGCGCTGTGGCAATCGGCCTTGTCTTGCTCTTGCTCGCCATTGCGCCGTTTGCTGTGGCGCAGGATGTCCATCACGAGTTGGCGGCTGCCGACCACGACGGGCATGAGCACTCCGACACCGACCTCTGCCAGTGGGTAAAGCATCACACGGCTGGGTCTCTCGATGTCGGCGCTCCTCTCCTCACGGCACAGGAACTCGTCGACCTGCTGGAGTTTCCAGCGGACTCTGTTCTGCTTTCCTTCGAACTATCCACGCCTGGCCCTTCTCGCGCTCCCCCCTCCATCTAGTCACGTCATTTCGATTCTCGCCATTCTGGCACGGTCGTCGTCGGACTACCTGCCTGCAAGCCATGGCGCCTTTTCAGTACGTGATTGGAGGGGACTTCATGCGACCTATTCTATGGAGCCATCTTATTATTCGTTCGGTGTGTCTCTGTGCCGTCTGTTTGAGTGTGCTTCATCAGACTCGCGCTGGCGCGGCCGAGTCCAGTATCATCACCGGATCGGTTCAGAACCAGGATCTCCGTCGGGTGGATCAAGCCATCGTGCAGGTGCGCGATCAGGAAGGCACCGTGGTCGTCGAAGGCGTGACGAACCAGGCTGGGGAGTTTTCCGTCCTCGTGCCACAGGAGGGGGCGTTTTCAGTCAGCGCCATCCACGAAACCTACCGGAGCGAATATGTGGTGGTGAAGATAGGCACGGAACTACCGGCTCCGGTGACCCTGACGTTGGCCCTGACGCAGGACATCGCGCTCGAAATTCGATCGCCGCTGCCCGCGATCCAATACAAGGCCTCGAGCGAGACGTATTCCGTGAGCCGGAAGGATATCGAGATCCTTCCGCGAGGTAACAATAACACCGTCGCAGAGGTCTTACAGACGGTGCCGAGTGTCGTGTATGGGGCCTTGGGGCAAACCCATATCCGTCAAGACCACGCCAACCAGCAGTTCCGGATCGATGGGGTGCCAATTCCGGAGGGGGTGAGTTCGACCTTCACGGACGTGATTTCGCCTCGCATGTGGGAGCGCGCAGATATTATTCTCGGCGGCATGGAAGCCCAGTACGGCAACAAGACGGCGCTCGTGGTCGATATCACCAGCAAGAGCGGGACGCGCCCCCCGTTCGGCTCGGCCCAACTGTTTGGCGGCTCGAACCAGACGGTGAACCCGTCGTTCGAGTATGGAGGCACGATTGGTGAGAAGGTCCGCTTCTATGCCCTCAACAGCTATACGTCGACCAATCGGGGCATCGAGCCGCCGACGGCCGGGCATTCGGTCTTTCACGATCAGAGCGAGCGCAATCAAACGTATCTGCGGGGAGACTATCAGCACGACAACCGCAATAGTGTGAGCTGGGTGTTCTTAAACGCGGTGGCGAAGTATCAGATTCCGACGATCCCCGGCTTGGCCGTGAACCCAGATGTGCTGCCCCTCCTTCAGGCGCAGGATCCCACCTTCTCAGCCGTGGCCTCTCAGGCGGTCAACCAAAACCAGAAGGAGCATTCTCAATACACCCACCTGGTCTGGCGGCATGACGTGGACGCCGAACAGTCTTTCCAGCTCGCCGGCTTTCTGCGGAACTCGTCTGCGAACTTCACGACCGACCCGTTCAACACACTCGCTTACACACCCGATCAGCAGACAGCGAATCAGAAGCGCAAGGCCTACTCACTCGGGACGCGGCTCGACTATACCTGGACTCCCAACACACAACATCTCGTGAAGGCGGGGTTTCAGTTCCAGTACACGAACGCGCAGAATCAATTCCAGTTGTTTGACTTTGCCGTAGATCCTGGCACAGGGCTTCCGATAGGACCGATGCTGACCCAAACTGCGGCCGGTACCAATGTGCAGACGCGCCAGGAGTTATGGATCCAAGATCAATGGAGCCCGACCGATCAGTGGACCTTCAATCTGGGTGTGCGGGGTGACATCATTCAGGGGTTCTACAATGAAGGACAGCTCAGTCCACGCGTCGGCGCCACCTACAAGTTGAATCAATCGAACGTCTTCCATGCCTATTATAGCCGGCTGTTCACGCCGCCGAATGTCGAGCAGGTCGCATTTGCCAAGGTGAGTCTCCAGGGCACCACCGCTCAACCCGATGACCCGACTGGATTCAGACCCAGAGCGGAGCGCGCTAACTATTTCGAAGTGGGCAGTTACCACGCGCTGACCAACTGGGCTACGGTGCAGCTCACCGCCTATTATAAACGGAGTCACTTCCAGTCTGATGCCGGGCAGTTTGGCACGACCCCGATGCTGAACTTCTTTGCCTTTCAGTGGGGCTATCAAATGGGTATTGACGGTGCCCTGAAACTGCAAATCACCGACAACTTCAGTGCGCGCGGGAATGTGGCGTGGGGCCGGTGCAAAGCCAACGGGTTGCAGTCGGGGAATTATCTGCTGGACATGAAAGAGATTACGGACATCAACACAGCGGGCGGCGTGTTCTGTGACCATTCGCAGACCAT
>DATENE010000119.1:0-11997 GCA_035275205.1 Nitrospiraceae bacterium | reverse complement strand
AGAACCGGACCCACTATCCTGATGAAATACGGCAAGAGAAATTCATTGATGGAGCGCTGTGCTAAATTTGTGCTGAAAAATCTCATAAACGACCGAATTAGGTAGAAGCAATGGAATCAGTAGAAAGCCAGCAAGCTCATGACTTTCAACAATAAAGGGGGAAACCTTCGCAACATTGAGCGGTTCGAATTATTGGCCTTCTGCCACTCTTAATCAGCGGGCCGTAAGTTCGTCCCTGTGCATCTCATCGTGTTGTTGCGGTAGCCTCCGGCAGAGGCCGACCGGCTTGCACCTGCGAGGCGCACCATTTGCGCCAGTAGGACTGTCACTCCCGCCGCTCGTTCCTCTCCTGCACGCCGGCAACAGCCTCTGCCTCACGTTTCCTCTGTGAAATGTGCATTGGCTTTCCTCTTCCTGTGAGAGAGCCAACTTCATTTCAAGAAAGGAGGAAACAAGATCGTTACCAACAACAAACCCGCGAACACGCTGCGATGCGGCAACATCAAAGCGACGATCTGGCAGAATGTCAGCGAGAAAGGTGCGTTATTCTCGACGACCTTCTCTCGGCCGTTCAAGGATAAGTCCGGCGAGTGGCGCAATGGGAGCTCATTCGGCCCCAATGATCTTGAGGCGCTCGTTACCGCGGCCCGTGAGGCCAAGGAGTGGATATCCGCTCACATAATGAAGCATTGAGTTGCTTCACTGGGAAGCCTCCGGTTCTCCGGGGGCTTTCCTTCCAAGTAGACAGATGAGTAAGGCAAGCGGGTATCTGGTCTTGTAGTGCTTGGAATTTTTCGTCTCCTGCGCCTCGGTCATTAAACACAGGCTGCGAATATGCCCTTCACGGAGAGCAGCGGATTAAGAATGGAAGCAACATATTTTTGAAAAGGCTCGGTGTTTCATCATGCTCTTAGATGGTTTTCGCTGTCTCCATTGGTTCTGATGAGTCTTAGGCTTCGGGTGTCTTCTTGAAAGTGCCGGACCAAGAGACTCTAGTATATATGGCCGTATTAGAGGAAGTCAGCGAACGACCATCAGAGACAATGAACTAAGCGTATAACTCTATCACTGATTTCTGAGAAGATCAGCTCCTCACACTTCATGTTGTCGTTTCCGTACTCAACCGTGGAGCATGCATTGGAGAGTCCGTTTCGCGCTGTTGAAGTATCCTTTGTTCCATCCACCGGTAGAGCACGGGCAACACCACGAGGGTTAAGGCCGTTGACGAAAACAATCCCCCGATCACGACTGTGGCGAGCGGCCGTTGTATTTCCGAACCGGGTCCGCTGGCCAGCAGTAGGGGTATCAGCGCCATGATCGCGACAATCGCGGTCATGAGCACTGGCCGCAAACGCAAGACCATGCCGGTCAGAACTGCCTCGTCCAACGGCATCCCCTGTTCCCGAAGTTGGTTGATGTAGGCGATTTTCACCACGCCGTTGAGCACTGCGACGCCGAACAAGGCAATGAAGCCGACGGAGGCCGGAACCGACAGATACAGTCCGCTGAGCAACAGCGCCAGGAGACCACCGACCATCGCAAACGGAATCGCGAGCAGGATCAGCCCAGCCTGTCTGGGGTTTCCAAACGTGAAAAAGAGCAACAAGAAGATCAGACCGATGACCAGAGGCACGACAATGGCTAGGCGTGCCATGGCCTTCTGTTGGTTTTCGAATTGGCCACCCCAGGTCAGGTAATAGCCCGGAGGAAACTGGATTAGACGATCCACGGCTGACTGGGCCTCTTCGACTGCGCCGACCAAGTCGCGCCCCACCACGTTGGCCTCGATCACAATCCGGCGGCTCGCATGCTCACGGCTGATCTGGGCCGGTCCCTCCACAATTCGAATGTCGGCCAGCTCGCGCAGTGGAATGCGTGACCCGTCCGGCGCGGTCACCCAGAGTGACGCGATCGTCGCCACATCGGCGCGCCAATCATCCGGGAATCGCACCATAATGGGGAACCGCCACTGTCCTTCAAAGACTTCCCCAGCGGCTATCCCGCCTCCCACGGCTTCGATGACCTCCGTGATCTCGGCCACATTGATCCCGTGCCGCGCAATCTTGGTACGGTCAATGTCGAGCTTCAGATAGTAGAGGCCCGACACCTGCTCGACTCGGAGATCGGAGATGCCGCGCACTTGCCGTAACATCCGGGCAATCTCGTCCGCCTTCAGCCTCAATATTTCGAGGTCCTCACCAAACAGTTTGACCGCGACCTGGGACCGAACCCCCGATATCAATTCATCGACGCGCATGGCGATGGGTTGGGACAACCCGAACGCGATGCCGGGCACTTGCGCCATCCGGCTGCGGACCTGCTCCTCGATCGCGGCTTTGGATTGCAGCTGCCATTCGGATTCGGGCTTGAGCAAGACGTACATATCGCTCAGTTCCATCCCCATCGGATCCGTGCCCAGTTCGTTCGCTCCTGTGCGGGACACCACGGAGCGCACGTCCGGTATTTCCAGCAACACCCGTTCGACTTCGCCAGAAATTTTCAGCGATTCGGTAAGACTGATGCTCGGGAGCCGCATCATATTCACGACGATCGACCCTTCGTCCATGATCGGGACGAATTCCCGGCCTATAAAGGGAACCAAGGCTGCTCCGCCGACGAGCAAGCCGACCGCCGCAAGCACGACCAATCGAGTTCTGCGAATGGCCCCCTCCAACAACTGCCGATACAGCCGCCTCCCGCGCTCCAACATATGCCCGCCTTGCTTTGCACCACGAGGCTTCATGAGCACGGCCGCCAGCACCGGGATCACTGTCATCGAGAGCACCAAGGAACTTAGCAGCGCAATCAACACCGTCAAGGCCAGCGGATTGAACATTTTGCCTTCCATCCCTTCGAGAGAGAGCAGCGGGACGAAGGTCAAGGCAATGATCAGCTCTCCGAAGAGGCTCGGCTTCCGCACTTCCAGCACAGCGCGTAAGACGACTGGTATACGATCAGTGAACGAGAGGGCTCTGCCCTTGGTCTGTTCGCTCAGATGGCGCTCTACATTCTCCACCTGCACGATCGCTGCATCGACAATCATCCCCAGCGAGATCGCCAAGCCACCCAACGACATCAGATTCGCCGACAGGCCGACCTGTTGCATGATCAGGAACGTGGACAAGACGGCCAGCGGCAATGTCAGAGCGACGACAAGGGCCCCGCGGAAATTTCGGAGAAAGAGATACAGCACCAGGATCACGACCGCTGTACCCTCCAACAATGCCCCCTCGACAGTTGCGAGCGCCCGTGCCACTAATTCGATGCGGTCATAGAAAGGGACTATCTCTACACCAGCCGGCAACACCCGATTGATCAGTTCCACCTTGTCTTTCACCGCTGAGACAATCTCCCGGCTATTGCCGCCGCGTAGCATGACGGCAATGCCTTCGAGCACCTCGCCCTTTCCGTCACGCGTCACCCCGCCCAACCGGATCGCGGTCCCTTGGCGAACCTGCCCGACATCACGGAGATAAATCGGTGTGCCCTTGTGCGCCGCCACCACAATCTGTTCCAGGTCCGCTGCAGAGCGGGCGACTCCTACGCCGTGGACGACCAACTTATCTCCGCCCTGCTCGATATACCCGCCCCCGGCATTTTGATTGTTTCCCACGACGGCCGCGTGAACTTGGCGCAGCGTGAGCCCAAAGCTTGTCAATCGATTGGGATCGACGACCACTTCATATTGCTTCGCCAAACCACCCAACGTATCGACATCTGCGAGGCCAGGGACGGCGCGCAGCATCGGACGGATGACCCAATCTTGCAGGGTCCGCAACTCCATGAGGCTCTGTGTCGAGCCCTCAACGAGATACATAAAAACTTCGCTCAATCCTGTACTGACCGGTCCCAACTCAGGCTCGGCGCTTTGTGGGAGGCGTGATCGCGCTTGGAGTATCCGTTCCAGGACGAGTTGCCGGGCGAAATAGATATCCATCCGATCCTCAAACACCACCGTAATCACAGAGAGCCCGAACCGCGACACCGACCGTAGTTCCGTCTTGCGCGGCAGGTTGGTCAACTCGATTTCCAGGGGAAAGGTCACGAGCCGTTCGACTTCTGGCGGCGCCAGAGAGGGCACACGGGTGATCACCTGGACCTGGACTGGCGTCACATCGGGAAAGGCATCAATCGGCAGATGGCGGAACGCCACCACCCCGCTCACGATGAGCCCGAGCGCGAGCAGCAGCACGATAAGCCATTGTTCGAGCATGGTGCGGATCAGCCGTTCAATCATGGCGCGCCCTCCGACGGCAGCTGTTCGCGAAGATACTCTGACTTCAAGGCATAACTGCCTTGCGTCACCACGTCGTCTCCTGCAGCCAGCCCAGTAACGACCTGGATGTACTCGCTTGAGGCCTGCCCGAGAGTCACCTCGCGGGATTCGAACCGACGTGGTCCCCGCACAACAAATACGACCGTCCGGCTGCCGACCTGCTGCACCGCCACACGTGGCACGCTCAAGACGGATTGCACGTCCGTGACCAAGGTGACCTCGGCGAACATTTCAGGCCGCAATCGGCCGTCAGGGTTGGCCACATCCGCACGCGCCGTCACCGTCCGCGTGGCCGGATCGATTACGGCTCCCACATAGGTAATGGCGCCTTGAAACGTAGTGTCCGGATAAGCCGACACCTTCAGCTCGATGGTGAGCCCGGTTTTTAGCCGACCGGCCTGCTGTTCCGGGAAATCGGCTCGCACCCAGACGGTAGAAAGGTCGGCCACCGTGAACAGCGTCTTATTGGGGTCAATGACTTCGCCGATGGTCGCGTTCCGCTCGATGACTTCGCCGGTAAAAGGGGCTCGGAGGGAAACCCGCGCGACCTCCGCATGAGGCAAGGTCTTGGCTGCCAGTCGCTGAATCTCCCGCTCTGTCATGCCGAGGAGATGCAGCTTTTCCTCCGCTTCGTGGAGATCGGCTCGCGCGTTCTCATAGTCGGCCTCGCGCCGTTGCTGTTCCCCCGCACCGATGGCGCCGCGATCCAGCAGCGCTGTGGCTCGTTCGAGCGCCTGTTCCGTCACGCGCAACGTGGTCCTCGCTTTCCGATATTCCAACTGGGCTGCTGCAAAGGCCGGGCTATCGAGCAACAGCAGTCGGTCGCCTTCCTTCACTCGATCGCCAAGGTTGGCGTACACGGCCACAATATGGCCGGGGACACGCGCACTGAGCTGCGCTAGTCGATTCTGGTTGGCCAGAATCTTCCCGGACTGGGCCTTCAGACCCGTCCGGATCGGACGGAGCGCCATTCGATCCATCTGAAGGTGTGCCAGGGTCGGGCTCCCCTCCGACAGCTCGATGATATTGGGCTCAGCGGACGCCGTGGCTGGCGGCTTCGGTGCGTCTTCATGCTTGGACTCACAAGACATAAGAACGAAGGCAACCAACAGAAACAGGGCGATCTGTAGAAGAATCCCTGGCGTAGGCGTCATAAGGCGGACGTTCATGGCAATCCTCCCACGGCCCGCTCCAGTCGAGCCAACGCGATGGAATGATCGGCTCGCGCTTGGGCATATTCGAGCAAGGTCTGGCGGTTTACGCGCTGCGCATCAATGACTTCAAGCAGGCTGGTCGCTCCACGGCGAAAGCTGAACTGCGCGATGTCGAGCGCCTCCTGCGCTTGATGCAGGAGCCCTTGTTCAAAGACCCTCATCTGTGCCTCCGCAGTTTGCACCTCCTGAAAATGCTGCGTGATGGTCTGCTCCAGTTCCTGCTGAATTCGATCTCGCTCCGCCTGTGCCCGTCGATGCGTGCCCATCGCCGTTCCGATTTCTCCCTGTCGGCGATACCACAGGGGCAACGGCACACTCAATCCTGCTGTCATGGATAAATCGCCGGCTTCCCGATGATACTGACCGAACACCGCCACGTTCGGGATGCGCGAGGCGCGTTCTTGTTCGATCGTGAATTCGGCTTGCTCAACTACTCTCTGCTGTCGGCGGAGTGTGGGCTGTCGATCTCGTGCCTGATCCGTCAGGAGATGAAGATCGAGTCCCTCTCTCACCGGTTCAAACTCTCCCTGGATGGCAAATGATTCTCCGAGGGCCTTGCCGGTCACCGTATTGAGTTTGGCTCGCGCCACGAGCAGCGCATTGTCCGCCCTCGCGAGATCTTTTTTGGATTTCTGGAGTTCGACGGTTGCCTTGACCAACTCAAACTTCGCCGCTTCGCGCGTGTTGACGCGCGCACTCACCACGTTCACGAGTTCTTCGACCGTCTTCAGGTTCCCCCTCGCGAGTTGTGCATCGTGTTGTGCGAAGAGTAATTGGAAAAACGCCCCTTTCACATCAGCCCTAACCATTACATTAGTTTCTTCCATGCCAGTGAGCGCGCCTGCAACGCCCGCGTCGGCAACGCGTTGTCGGGCTGCGCGTTTGCCCAACCACTCCAGCGGCTGTTCCACAGTGATCGTATGTTCAATGACCGAGACACCGGTGGTCGGGTCGCGAACCGACCCGCGACCGGCCGAACCGATAATTGTTGGATTCAGGTAGGCGCCAGCCGTGACCCGTTGACCCTGGCTCTGTTCAAGGAAGGCTTCCGCGCCGTTCATCGCAGGGTTGTGTTGGAGCGCAAGGTCAATCACTGTGGCCAACGTGTAAGCGGTATGGGGCTCGCTGGCCACCGCATACGAGCTTGGGCTCAGAAGCTGTGCGCCCAATACCGGAACCCCTAGCCACGCTATAAGTTGACGAGTCATTGATTGCGGAAACATAGCTTCCTCCCATCAGGGTAGTCCGGAAAAAGGAGTTCGAGTCGATAGAACGACTCATCATTTAGATGAATGAGAAGAGAATCTTTCCGGGACGTAGGCTAGGAGCTGATGGGAGGATGAAACAGCGAAGCAATCATTGGGGAGACGTAGTCCGCGGGGAGATGGGAAATAGTTCCTGTGTGCTCAACGGCCGCGGGGAGAAGAAGAGATTCGCCCTGAGCTATGGTGACATGGCAGGGACAGGCATCACGATTGTCTTGAGAGGCCTCGCTTCCTTCCTGAGAGGATGTAGAAATAACCTGAGCTCTATCCGGTGTAGCAACATCAAACCTGTCATGCAGGCAACTCAGGCCGGTCAGTTGGAGGCTCAGCAAACCAACCAGCCCGATGATGACGAGCTGACCAACTGTAAATCGTTTTCTGTATGTGGCCATTTATAAAAATCAGACTACCTCAACCCACGATAATTTACCAGACCCATGCCATTATTTTCTCCCGTTGCCCTTAAGCAGGACGGTCAACATCTGCTGTCTCGCTGGCATGGCGCAGTATCTCCATGGCCTCCTTTGGAATTCCCTGGCACCATGGCCTCTTGACGGGCAGGGATAACGAGAGATAAACTCACGGTATGCGAATACTTTCTCGCTCCTTCTCTTCAGTTTTAGCGTGCACCCTCACCGTGCTCCTTTTTGCTTTGAGCCTCAATGCGGATGCCTGCTTCCTGCCGATGAACGGGATGGCAGCCGGCATGGGCTGTTCGACTTCAGACGAACAGCAATACTGCGATACATTTAAGACGCTCGGCCTGGAATCAGCCGATAAGTTTCCCCTCACAAGCGACTATCAGACGATCCGTTCTGAAGATACCGTGTCATTGCCACTTCTGATCAATCTCATCTCATATCGTAACCTCTTGTCCGATCATCCCACAGTCGGTCTTCCCAAGGATCTCCTGCTAGAGATTTCCGTACTTCGCATTTGATCGTCCCGCCCATATCTCGCAATCGCTCCTGTCCCCGCGTGTAACGGGCTTCAGCGTCAATCCATTCGCGTAGCCAGCATAACCAGGGACCAGGCAGGCGTAGGGCGCCATCGACACTGGCTAGACCGACGCGCATTGATAGGCCACCACGCCAAACTCACGTAGACACAAGGCGACCAGAAAGGAGGCACTCAGATGACGATCCTTCAAGCAGCTGGCTTACGGATGAAATGGAACATGCTGCCCTATTCATCAGCATGCGAGCATCGGAACCTAGAATTGGAATGGGACGACCTCCGCCATTCGACGGGAAGGTATGTCTGCACTGTGTGTGGGGAATCGGTTGTCCTCCAACCCAAGCCCCTGATGTGGAAGAGGTACGGTTTTCATCATAAGAAGAGGAGGTAAAAATCATGACAAAGAATGGGCACATTTTGTAAACCCTAGAGGACGCGTAAAGTAAATATGTTCCATTTCCATTAACCAAGGAGGATATCATGGTATCCATCCCTAAAATCATCGGTGTCATCGCGTGCAGTGTCGTGCTGGGCCTGAGTGTCTCCAATGCCACACAGGCAATAACGGGCGACCCCTGTGCTCAAAGAAAAGGTGGACAACCCAATCTCCTGCTGTGCGATCAAGAAACACGGCAAGGCATCGAAACCATCAAGGGCGAAGTGTTGCGCGTTGATGGCAACAACTATCTCATCGAGCGGTTTGACGGTAAGGAAGTGACCCTGCATATCGAGCAAACCACCAAGATGAGCGGACGTATTGGTCAAGGAGATCGTATTGAGGCGAAAGTAGGCGAAGCGGATCATCTGAAACACGTGCTGTCACTTCGCCAGCTCGAATAGTGAAGCTTAGTGTAGCCGGTAACAGGAGCTGCACATAATCATGGATAGTCCGTGCCTGACGGGGTGAACGCCCTGTCAGGTACGGGCAGGGGAACGCTAGATGGAGCACGGAGGGGCGGCTTACTCTTCAACAGATCCTCCCAAAGTCCTGGCTCGGAATCCCGAGCTGGTAGCTGCACGCAAGCAATGGAAATCCGCGCGCTTCGAATACCAGGTCATCTCTTACGCAGAAAACAAAAGGAGCAATTCATATGGAATATCTACTGAGCTATCTGCCCATCCTCATAGCAATCGCCTGTCCCGTCGGTATGATGTTGATGATGTGGTATATGGGGCGCTCGAACGGGCAAGGCATGTGTGGCATGAACATGACGCGGATCACACATCCTGCCGCTGACAAAGACACACAGATCACCGTGCTGCAAGAGCAATTGCAGATAATGCAAGAGCAGGTGCGGGCTTTGAAAGCATCGGCACAACCACTTGAGAAACAATCGGCGCACAGTAAGAGTTTCTAAGCCTTCAAAGAGGATTTTTATGAGAGTGAAGACACCATTGCTCATCGCGCTGTTGTTCTTAGCCGTGCAACTATTCAGCATGTCATACGCGCTGCTGGATGTGGCAAGCGCCGCGCTCACACCGCGCGCCAGCGGACAGATGCGCGAGTTCCGCCTGACTGCCAGCGCCATGACGTATGAGTTTGTGAAAGGCCAACCGACGACTGCCTGGGCTTACAACAACCAGGTGCCTGGGCCCGAACTGCGCGTGCGCGAAGGCGACCTTGTACGCGTCATCTTCACCAACAACCTGCCCGAGCCGACCACCATTCACTGGCACGGCGTCAATGTGCCGACTAGCATGGATGGCGTGCCGGACATCAGCCAGCCGCCGGTGCCACCGGGCGGCACGTTCACCTACGAGTTTGTCGCCACACCCGCCGGCACCCGCTGGTATCACGCGCACTTCGCCGAACACAAGCAACTGCAGCTCGGCCTTTATGCGCCGCTTATCATCGCACCACGAGCTGAAAGCACGCTCTACGCCCGCGATTACACCATCACGTTCGGCGAGTGGTCGCCCGACGCACTGCACCCCGACCACCACCAACCGAACCGCGGCATGGACAGCATGATGGGCGGCGGCATGATGAACACGCCCGACGACCCGAACGTGATATTCACTGTGAATGGCAAGGCGTCCCCTACCGCGCCGCCCTTGCTCGTGCGCCAGGGGGAGCGCGTGCGGCTGCGCTTCATCAACGCGAGCGCGATGCAGAAGCACGTCATCCGCCTAAAAGGTCACACGATGCAGATCACGCACGTCGATGGCAACCCACTCTCGCCGCCGCGTGCGGTGGACGCGATCGAGGTTGGCGCGGGAGAGCGTTACGACATGGAGGTGACTGCGAACAACCCAGGCGTGTGGGCGCTGCATTGTGTGCGCCCCGGCCACGCCGAGCGCGGCTTGAAGACGCTCGTGCGTTATGAGGGTGCGGCCGGCGAGGGACCCGAGAGTGCGGATACACGCAACACCGGCGGGTTCAGAGTCTGGCCGGATACCATGCTCAGCCAGCGGCAGGCAACCGGCGCAACGACGCGCCCCGACAAACAGTTTCAGTTGACACTGAGCGGTGGCATGATGATGGGCGGGATGATGGGTGGGGATGACGCGAATACCTGGACAATCAACGGCAAGGCGTATCCCGACACCGACCCATTAGTTGTGAAACAGGGCGATCGTGTGCGTGTGCGGCTGTTCAACATGAGCATGGAAGACCATCCGATGCACCTGCACGGCCACAGTTTCGCCGTGCTGCAATACGGCGGACGGCCCATCACGCCGATGGTGCGCGACACGCTCACGGTGCGACACATGGAGACCTATGATATCGAGTTCGTAGCGCACAATCCTGGGACGTGGTTTTTTCACTGCCACAACGCCGAGCATATGGAAGGCGGACTCATCACGCTGGTCAAATATCGATGAAACGATCAAAATAC
This sequence comes from Nitrospiraceae bacterium, assembly GCA_035275205.1. Lineage (GTDB taxonomy): Bacteria > Nitrospirota > Nitrospiria > Nitrospirales > Nitrospiraceae > Palsa-1315. Next base: position 1,445 of record DATENE010000119.1, on the reverse strand, counting down.
AAGGAGAATCGACATGCTCGACAGAATGCTCAAGTTTCGACGCCGCACCGCGCTGCTGGCAGCGCTCCTTATGATGGCGCTTCTGTCCACCCAGGCTTTCGCCGCGCAGACGATGGTCACGCTCTACAAGGATCTGCAATGCACCTGCTGCGAGGCCTATGTGAAATTTCTCGAGGAGCAGGGTTTCAAGGTTGAGGTCAAACCGGTCCGCGATCTGCACGCGATCGACCAAAAGGCCGGCGTGCCGGAGGCTCTGGAAGGCTGTCATACCTCATTCATTGATGGCTATGTTGTGATCGGCCACGTACCAGTTGATGCAATCCACAAGCTGCTGGCGGAGCGACCGAAGATTATCGGCATTTCCATTCCGGGTATGCCGGCTAACCTGCCTGGCATGCCTGGGCCACGATCCCACTCGGTCGCGATCCATGAGATCACCACGGATGGCAGCACCTCGAAAATATTCATGACGGTGCCGTGAAATCAGAAGGTCGCATGACGACAGTCCACGACCTGCGAGAAGCCATGCTGGCTGGCGCAATCCACCTTCGAGGCGTCGGGTGGAATGGAATCAGATAGATCCGTAACCATCAATGAAGCCTGGCTAAATGCGCCAGAACTAGGGAAGGGTAAATCTATGACGAGGATTCGAAATCTGGTAAAAGGCCTTGTCGCGGCTCTGATGATGGTGGGAGTCGTCGCGTGTACGGTCCCTTCTGATACTAACACCGCGCCCCCTCAAGATCTTGTGGCCAAGAATGACCATGCAGGGCTGGAAACCTGGTATGCGAAGGAGGCCGCCCATCTCAGAAAGCGCGCAAAAGACATGATGGCGATGGCAGAGGAGTATCAGAAGATTCCGAGTCGGCCTGGGTCTGGCCCCGCCAAAAACATTTTGGGCCAACACTGCCGAGACCTCATAGCAAACTATGCTAAGGCGGCTGAGGAAGCCGATGTGATGGCCCGCGCTCATCGGGAGATGACGGGTCGTTAGTGAGAGAAAGACTTTAACTGGGCTGTACTCAATCGGTGGATGATCCGTGAGAGGTTTTTGAACCTGTGCGCACAGCCACTGGGCAGGTCAAAAAGCGTCACATGAGTGTGCCGGAGCAAGATGGTGCCGAGCCTCCCTCTGGTCTATTGGCGGCAGTTGTGGCTCAACTGTGGCGGAACTTCCTTGAATTTCTAAGCGCAGAAGGGATACCAACGACGGTTGGATCGGCTGCCCCCCACCATCGTGGCCTACCATTTCGTCGATTATTTTTTCAGGTTACGTATACATCCTATGTGTTCCCGGCGTGTTCTCTCTACAGCAAACACCGACTAAATTCCCCTCATGTGACCTGAACGCAACGAATCTGTCTAAACGACGCAACTGTGCTAGGACAGCGGCGTTCCGCTATTCTGACAGAGGATTGTGTGGAAGTACTAGAAAGGCTTAGGAA
>DATENE010000118.1:0-13573 GCA_035275205.1 Nitrospiraceae bacterium | reverse complement strand
ATCAACTCCAACAGCTATGGGATTGCGGCTGCGGTGCAGGAGGCGGGTGGCATTCCCGTGCTGCTGGGGATTGCGAGGGATACCACCGCTGCGTTGAAGGAAAAGATTTCGCACGGATTGACGGCGGATATTCTGGTGCTGTCCGGCGGCGTGTCGATGGGCGACTACGATTTCACGAAGACGGTTTTTCACGAACTAGGCGCAGAAATGAATTTCTGGAAACTGGCGATCAGGCCTGGGCAGCCGCTTGCCTTCGGCAAGATTCAAGGTAAGCTGGCATTTGGTCTGCCGGGGAATCCCGTGTCATCCATGGTGACGTTCGAGCAGCTCGTGCGTCCGGCGATGCTCAAAATGAGCGGGCACCGGAGTTACGGCCGGCCGGTCGTACAGGCGGTTTTCCAGGAGAAGTTTTCCAAACGGCCGGATCGGCGCCACTTTCTTCGCGGTGTGCTTACGCAAGAAAACGGCGTCTTCAAGGTCCGCACGACCGGCGCACAGGGGTCTGGAATCTTGACTTCCATGGTGAAGGCCAATTGTTTGATCGATATCCCGGTCGAAGTGGAACGAGTGAACCAGGGCGATCTGGTATCGGTGCAACTGTTAAGCGGAGAAGCCTGGGCCAATCATTCCGAACATCATCACACCGGTTCCCACCGGCTGTCCTGTTGCTGATTCAGAAAGGATGTCGATAGCCATCGATCATGACTCAATAGCGCAAATCATTCTTGTTCGCTGTTGACCCATGACGATTGACCATTGACCAGATACACGCATGGCCGTACCTATTGTTTCGTTTGTCGGTCGCTCGAATAGTGGCAAAACCACGCTGATCGAGCGCGTGATTCCAGAGTTGGTCAGGGCCGGCTACAAGGTGGCGACGGTGAAGCATGCCGGGCACGGGTTTGATCTCGACACGGAAGGAAAAGATAGTTGGCGTCACAAGCAAGCCGGCGCCAGCAGCGTCGTGGTGCTCTCCAAGGGGAGTATGGCGATGTTTGCCGACGTATCTGATCAGCTGCGTGTCGAGGACGTGCGGGATCGGTTTCTCGATCACACCTATGACCTGATCATTGCCGAAGGATGGAAGCACGAAGGATACCCGAAGATTGTCATCGTCCGTGAGCAGATCGGCGAAGTTCCTGTGTCTGCGGAAGGGTTGCTCGCGGTGGTATCGGACAAGCCTGTAGATTTATCCGTACCACGGTTTGGACTGGATGATGTCGCCGGCATAGCCGCCTTGATCATGAAGCAGTTCCCACGATCGCCATCTCCTTTGGAGCAAGGGCTGGAAACCTAACAGGATGCTGAAAAAGCCCGCCAGCGGCGTTCTCGCGTCGCTCAGAGGCTCAACGTACCGAAGCGTACGCCTCGCCTCTTCGCTCGCTGCGGCCTTGCTGGACAGACTTTTTGAGCATCCTGAGATTATTTTGACAGCGGCGCCATATGGAAGACTTCAACGGTGTTTGTGTTTACACCGAGTTTTTCGCAACCTGCTAAAGCCGCCGTCGTCCTCGCTCTTGTTGCTGGTAGCATCCTGCTAAGCTGCTGAAGATTCATGTCCACACCTGTCCTGCATGTCCAACATCTTGTAAAACGGTTCGGCGAGTCCGTCGCCGTCAACGATATTTCGTTCGACATCAGGCAGGGAGAAATTCTTGGATTGCTGGGCCCGAATGGGGCGGGGAAAACCACCACGATTCAGATGTTGCTCGGCGTGGTGACACCGACCGCCGGCTCCATTCAGATGTTCGGACTCGATCTTGAGGCTCATCGCGAACAGATTCTACAGCAAGTGAACTTTTCCTCGACCTACGTCTCGTTGCCTCAGGCGCTCACGGTCGAGGAGAACCTCTGGGTGATCGCTCGGCTGTATGGTCTATCTCACATCCAAGAGCGGATCGATGACATCGTGAAGCGGCTTGAGATGGAAGAGTTTCGTCATAAAGTGACGCGCAAGCTCTCTTCCGGTCAGAGTACTCGTCTTGGGCTGGCCAAGGCGTTCTTGACCGAGCCGAAGATTCTGTTTCTCGATGAACCGACCGCCAGTCTGGATCCCGACATTGCACAAAAGATTCGGAGCTTCCTCAAGGAAGAGCGACGATCGTCAGGGCTCAGCGTGCTCTATACGTCGCATAATATGCACGAGATGGAAGAAATGACGGATCGGATCATCTTTCTCCAACGGGGAAAGATCGTGGCGGAGGGGACGGCGCAGGAGATCGTGGCCCGGTTTGGGCAGGCGGACTTGGAAGAGGTGTTTGTAAAGTTGGCGCGGGAAGAATAGAAAACCGTCGAAAATCATAATGTCCTCAGGTCATAAAGTCCTCGGACTTCTTAGCGACTTGACGACTTTTGGCTTGATGACTTTCAGGCTGACCTCCATGAAACTGCATCGAATTTATGCGTTGGTGGTGAGGTATATGTACCTGTACCGGCGGAGCTTGCCGCGTATGATGGAAATCTTCTATTGGCCGTTCTTGGATCTCGTCATTTGGGGATTTATTACGGTCTACCTCATGAAATTTCAGGGACAGATCCCGGGAGTGGTGACGTTTTTTTTAGGCGCGTTGATTCTGTGGGACATACTGTTCCGAGCCCAGCAGGGAGTGACGATTTCGTTTTTGGAGGAGATTTGGGCGAGAAATCTCATGAACCTGTTTGCCAGTCCGCTGAAGCCGAGCGAGTTCCTTGCCGCGACGATGGTGATGAGTGTCCTCAAGGTGATGGCTGTCTCTGTCGTGATGGTCGTGTGCGCGGGCTTGTTCTACTCGTACAATATCTTTGTGATGGGGATGTGGCTGATTCCCTTCGTTTTGAATCTCGTAATGACGGGATGGATTATTGGAGTGTTGACAACGGCTCTCATCATGCGATTTGGGCAAGAAGCGGAAGTCCTGGCATGGAGTATGGTGTTCATGTTCCAGCCTATCTCTTGTGTGTTTTATCCAATGGACGTGCTTCCCGGGTGGCTCCAGGCCATTGCCTGGATGAATCCGGCTGCCCATGTGTTTGAAGGGATGCGCGCCGTGATCAACGCTTCTCCTGATCCAGTTGCCCATCTCGGGTGGGCAACCGGTCTCAATTTGTTATTTCTCGGTATGGTCATTGCTGCCTTCCACTGGACGTTCGCGTTTTGCCGAGAACGGGGACTGCTGGTGCGTACCGGGGAGTAAGCTGACGGGGGGATTGGGTCTCGGATTGCCATTGTCAAGAAAGCTGTGATAGCCTACGGCGACCTGATCGCAGGGGCCTGGCGGTGAGGTGGAGCAAAACATTCAGGTCTACAGCATCGATGTTGCCTTGCCCGAGAATCTCGTAGGAAGTCAGACCTAAGTCGCCACAGCTTTCGCGTCTTCGGCCCGCTCCTTCCCCGTTCCTCGTGTACAAGTCAATATCACCATACTCATAAGGAGGAACCCCAGATGGGTTCAAAGATTTATGTCGGTGGGTTGCCCTACTCGGCGACTGAGCAGGAGTTGAGCGATCTGTTCGGGCGACATGGCGCCGTCGCTTCCGCGCGGATCATCACGGATAAGTTTACGGGACAGTCACGTGGCTTCGGCTTCGTCGAGATGTCTTCGGATGCGGAAGCGCAGGCGGCTATTACCGCTCTCAACGGCGCGGAAATGGGTGGCCGGACCTTAACCGTGAATGAAGCACGTCCTCAGGAACCTCGCACTGGCGGCGGTGGTGGATTTGGTGGGGGTGGGGGTCGTAGCGGAGGCGGTGGTAAGCGCGATCGCTGGTAATCCGTATTCGAGAATGTGAACGGGGCTGTTATCGTCAAGATAGCAGCCCCGTTTTGCGTATTGCGGTTGGACGAGGGATGGTTGTCGTGGGAGGCTGTCGGTTAATCAACCCACCCATCACCGACTGTCGGATTTCCCTGCGGACTTGCTGTCAGGCTTTCGATCGAAGGTGGAGGCGCATGAAGAGTTTGTTTCACGAGTGCCACCAGGGCTTGGTTCTCAAACGGTTTGGAGACAAATGGGAGGTCGCCCCGGCGTATGCCGTACCCTGCCAAATCCTGGTCGACGTTGCCGGACATGAGAATGACTCGCAGGTCTTTCCGTATGTGGACCGCGCGGACGGCTAGTTCGTGGCCGTGCACGTGAGGAAATTGATTGGCGCTTGAGGCCAATTGAAAGCCCGGAGGGGGAAGGATGAGGTCGGTGAGCAGCAGATCGATGGGTCCTTCGTGCTGTGTGCAGATTTTCAGGGCTTCTGAACTGCCGTCGGCATCGAGGACGGAAAAGCCTGCCTGCTGAAGTACTGTCTTGCACAGCTTGGTGATACTCAGCTCGTCATCGACCACCAGGATGGTCGGAGTGGCTGATTGAGACGCGCTGTCCTGCTGTCCCGGCATAGTGTGGGTCTCTTGCCGATAGCATAGTACCGGACAGGGTCCATGGCGAGATAATCCGCGTTTCTGACAGCGGGGATAGGGAACGCGAGGAACGGCGGTGCGAGATTCGAGCAGCTATTCGTGAGCCGATCGAGCTTTGAGTGCATCCAGCCGTTTCTTCTCCAGGCTCACATGCAGTGATTTTTCTTGGGTGATGATGACGGCCCCGGGCGCCTGGCCCTTCGCTTTCTTGACCCACTTGCGTCTCGTGTAGATGACGTCGCCTTTGCCGCTTTTCTTTAAATCGCTATAGAGCAGCGCCAGCGTCGCGGCATCCCGTATCGTCTCGGGCGGCGGGTCGTTTCCTTTTTCCAAGCGCACCACGACGTGTGAGCCAGGCGTGCCGCGGGCATGGAGCCAGAGGTCGTCGCTTTTGGCGAGACCGAACGTCAGTTCGTCGTTTTCGCGCGCATTTCTTCCGACATAAATTGCCAAACCGTCTGATGAGGTGAAGCGACGGAACGGACCGTGACGTTGTTCCTGACGATCCCTTTTCCCGCTTGTCCGTGCGAGGGCTCGTCCGCGCCCTATGGGATCGGGCTTGTCCGGCGGCTGCCAAGTCCCCTGTTCAATAGCAGCCATTTCTTGGCGCAGAGTTTCCAGTTCTTTCTGCCCTTCCTCAATGCGTGGGCGCAGTTGCCGCTCTGCAGCGAGGTGTTTCCGATGCTTTCGGAAGTAGTCGTCCATATTGCCCTGGGGAGCTTTGGCCGGGTCGAGCGGGATTGTCAGATTGGGAAGTGTCTCATCGAAATAATCCACCACCGTGACATCGGTCTGGCCCTTGCGGATGGTTCCGATGTTCGCCTTGATGAGTTCGCCGTAGCGGGCGTAGGCCTTGTACTTCTCTGCCTTTGCGAGGTCTTCGTGCCAAGCTTCGATGCGACGGCGGAGCTTCTTAATTGATTTGCTCAGTACCCTTGCTCGGGCGTTCCGAGCAGTCTCAATGACGGAAATAGCTTCTGCCTTGTGGTAGTGGGCGTCGATGGCAGTTGAAAGAGGAAATGATGATTCTGGAGTGGTCTGGCTGAATCGGGCCTGGCCGGCGGCGCCTCGTTCTCGTTGCTGGTGAGCAGGAGGAGCATACAGCTGTCCTACACGATCCTTCACCCCGTTCAGGTCTCGTCGGATATGGCCTGTCTCATCGAGCACGAAGAGATTCGATGTTTTCCCTGTCAGTTCTGCAATCAATCTGCAGGGACCTTCCTTGGCGGTTAGGACAAGCTGAACGATCCGGTCTCCTTGAATCTGTTCGACCTGGTCGATTCGTGCCCCTTGCAGATGAGCGCGGAGAAACTGACAGAAGGGGAGCGGTGTCGGCGGGTTCTGAAAGACTGCTGTGGTGAAATGCAAACGGGCGGATTCCTGGTGGCACGAGATGAGGAGCCGGTGCGTCTGCCCCGGTGCGCGAATCTCCAGCAAAATGGTGCGGGACGTCGGCTGGTAAATTTTCTGAATCCAGCCCCCGGTCAAGGCTGGAGCAAGCTCACCTGTCACCTTCGCAATTTCTGTCGCGGTCAGTGCCACGATTCGTCTCCGATCGGCCACTGCGGTTTAGGCCGAATGCTGTTCGATTGCACTCTACGATTCACCGCTAAAACACGCAAGCAGTCGCAGCAACATCCGTAGCATTGCGATTGCTCTCTCAGGGCAGGTAAACGGCTGATCCCAAGACACTGGCGCACGACATTCTCACGCTCCATATAGTTTCCGTGGTCTCCCGGCCCTCCTTGCAGCAGTCCGTCTCCTCCGGTACAGTCTGATCCTTCATCTCGGAGCTCGCGTTCTCCATGCCGATGCTCGATGTGCCATTGCTCGCTCGTCTTCAGGAAGAGTTTCGCCTGTCGATGAAGCGACTTCTGGGCGATCTCTGTCTGGATTTGGAAAGCCAATACGCAGATGTTGCGAAATCGTTGGCGTTACCCGTGGCCTATTTCCGGTTTCTCGGGCAAGCACTTGAGCGGGATGCGTATGCCCACTGGAAAGTGGTCGGCTGGATTGAAGCGTTGAACGACCTGGTGTACTTCATCGATCTGCTGCAGCAAATTCGGGAGGAGCAGAATCCTCGTGACTTCGCGGCGCAGTTGTATGCCGAGTGCGAAGAGAAGTTCTTCGAGAACAGTTATCTGGACGATCTGTTCCCACGCGGGATTTCTCAGGCGTCGGGACTCGAACGGCGGCTGAACGAACTCTGCGCTCGCCTTACGCAGGAACTGACACAGGAATCGCTCTGCCTCGTGCCAGGACTTTCGATGCTGTGGTGTGCCTCCCGTAAGATTCCCTCTTGGACCGTAGAGGCACAGCTCGGCGGCAACATCGAACGGGCAGAGATGTTCGGGACGATGACCGATGGAATGGAAGGCGATATCTATGAGGCTTCTCTATCAGTGAAGAGAAGCCTCAAGCAATCGTCCGGCCAGGCAGCCATTCTAGTTCAACCGCATGAGCTATCCCTAAAGATCGGACGAACCGTGACGCCTCTGTGCATGAGGAGAGGTAATCGATTGGAATGGAGCTGGACGCCTCGGTCGCCGGTCGTGGCCATCGAAATTCAATCGAAGGCCATCACAGTCGGACCGACGCTCGTCTACGGGAGGGATCGCCAACCTCGAACTGTGGTTTCGACTCCTGTCGGTCAAGTGAAACGAATCACACAGGCATGGACAACCGTGCAAGATGCTTGGCCGCAAGGGCATGAGCTTCTCGCGCTTTTGACCACTCGGATCATCCCGCTCAAGGCCAAGGGCGTCGTCAGTTTCAGTTACCGCCACCGGCCAGGACTATCCTTTATCAACTGCTTCGACCGGGACAACCTCGATCTGATCGACGATGTGATACACGAGAACAGCCATCATCATCTCAATCTCTTATTACGCAAACAGATTCTCTATCGTGGGGACCGCAACCAGCAGATCTTTTACTCTCCCTGGCGCCGCAGTCTGCGTCCGCTCAGAGGTATTCTCCATGCGACCTTTACGTTTACGATGGGAGCGATGTTGTTCGAACGATTATCAACGTGGGCATCGGGGAGAGGCGGATCGGCTCGATGGAAACAAGCAGGCCTGACCTCGCGTGATCTCCAGCGAGCCCGGTTTCGCTGTCTTGAGGAAGTGGAATCCGTCCGTTACTCGATCCAGGACTTGGAGTATGCCGACTGGCATCTCAAGTGGCTCACCGGCTCAGGCCAGCGACTGGTCAAACAGTTGGCAGAAGCGATCAATCAGGTCGAGCAGAACATCGCGCCCCACAGAAAAGCAGTCCTCGCCTCAAAGTTTGGCCCTTCCCTCCGTCGCCATATGAAAGAACTCCACCAAGCCCGCCAAACCTACGGACCAGTGCGATTGAGTAAGGCCTAGCAGACAGGGAAGACGTTCCATGTCACGGTAGTCTCACAAATGGATCAAAATCCTCTTCTCAGATAAAGGCTGCTCAAAAAGGTCAGCCAACAAGGCCGCAGGCGAAGCGAGAGCCGGAGGCGTACCCTCTGGGGTACGTTGAGGACTCTTGCGAGACGAGAACGAAGTTGGGTGCCTTTTTCAGCAGCCTGCTAGGGTTCGACGGTGACGTCTACATAGGCCGGCACACTATCTGCTCCCTTCCTATCTGTCACCCGCAGCTTGAATCTATAGGTCCTTTTTTCCGAAACGATCGGCGCAAGGAAAGATGCTTCGGCGTTGGCTACATCCAGGATCGCGATCTTGTTGCCTCGTACCTGGCTCCACGAATAGTACAGTGCCTCGCCTTCCGCATCGCGACTTTTTAACCCGCTTAACTTCACCTTCGATCCGGCTTTCACGGTCATGTTCGCTCCGGCGTCGGCGATCGGCGGCTCGTTGGGCTCGTCGTTTACGGTCACCGCGACATCGAGTGAGGCGCGCTTGCCACGGTTCGTGACCGTGAGGACGGTCTTGCCGTTGCCGACGATCTGTAGGAGGCCACGAGGCAACACTCGAATGACGTTGGGATCTGACGAGTGATAGGCCGTGCCGGAAGCAGGAGAGCTGATGCGTCGAGTGACGCCGTCGGCGAATTCACCGACAACGGGCAGCTCGAAAATCTTGCCCATCGAATCCACGTGACCGAACGCAGAGGATTGTCCGGCCCGTCCGAGCTGCAGGGGCTTGTCGGTTTCAAAGTCGATGGTCGTGAGAGCAGCGGTGGGCTCGACGTGTACGAGAATTTCATCGAACACGGATCTCGTCCCCAATCGCCCACGTGAGATTTCGGCGACTGCCAGCACACGCATGGGTCCGATGCCGTCTTTCGGGACCCGCAGCGGACCGCCGAAAGCCGGGGTGTGGTCGGACAATCCGATCAATGCCACGGGCGCAACGATCGATCCCGTGGCTGTGGCGTCCTCCTGTTCAACCAGGGTGTCATCCTGCTCGCCATACCAGTAGTAGCGGACTTGGACGATGCCGGAGTCTTTGCCGAGGTCCACGCGGGCCGTGACGGTTTGTCCGGCTGTCAACTTGGTTCCCTCCGCCGGCTCGATGATTTTGAACGCGTGGACAGGAGTGGTCGCGGCCAGGCAGATGGCGAATACGAACAGGCAATAGTTCCGGAGACAGGTGTGACGTTTCACGCTTGGGTTTGCACGCGTCACGGTCATCTCTTGAGATGGAATGGCACGTCGGTCAGGATGACGCGGTCTTTGAACAAGAGCGAGGCCTTCAGCATAAGAGCCCGTTGATTGTGCAGGATGTTGTGCCACCAGCGAGCTGGGAGAATCTCTGGAATCACAACGGTGACCCAGGTATCCGGTTCCTTATTCAGGAGATCCTCGACGTAGTCGAGGAGGGAACTCAGGACAGAACGGTACGGGCAGGGTAGTATCGTCAGCTGGATACCGCAGCCCCATTGGGCCCATTGGATTTGTATGCGCGCCGTAGCCTGCGTATCCACGTCCACCATCACCGCCCGAACCTCGCCCGGACGACTTCGTGCGTAATCGACGGCTCGTATGACCGCTTGATTGACACCATTGATGGGCACGAGGACGATATTGCGGCGTGGAAGGGGGGGACGGTGATCACGGGTGAGCGCCACCTGTTCCGAGACGGCTTTGTAGTGAGCGCGGATCGACCGGAACATCCAGACCAATAGGGCAATGAGGACAAAGACGATCCAGGCACCCTGTGTAAACTTGGTCGTGGCAATGATGATAATGGCAATGCCAGTCGAGACAGAGCCTAAGCCGTTCACAATCAGTTTCGTTTGCCAGTGAGGCCCCTTCTTGCTCAGCCATCGGCGCACCATGCCGGCTTGAGAAAGTGTAAAGGAGATAAACACGCCGACGGCGTATAGCGGGATCAGCGCATGCGGGTCGCCGTGAAAGATAATAAGGAGCAGACAGGCGATGACTCCTAGAATAATGATCCCGTTCGAGAACACCAAACGGTCGCCGAACGTCGCCATCTGGCGGGGCATATAGCGGTCACGTGCCAGGATCGAAGCGAGTTGAGGGAAGGCGGCAAAGGCGCTGTTGGCAGCAAGGACTAATAGGAGCATTGTCCCAAACTGGAGCGCGTAGTAGAGAACTCCGGTACCAAAAGTAAGACGCGCCAGTTGAGACACGACCGTCTCATCCAGCTTGGGCTGGACCCCATAATGAGAGGCTAGGACGCTGATGCCAATAAATAAAGCCCCCAGAATCAGCGCCATGTAGAGCATGGTAGTCGCGGCATTCCTGGATTCTGGCTGGCGAAAGGTCTTCACGCCGTTCGAGATCACTTCCATTCCTGTCACGGCGGTACAGCCGGCGGCAACTGCTCGAAGGATCAAGAATAGAGTCAGGTCTTCGACCGTCATCTGGTGGGTCGGAGACAATGAGATTCCGTGCCCGAACAGGGACTGAATAGTTCCGACTACCACCATCACTCCAAGGACGCCGATGGCAAAGTACGTGGGGACCGCAAAGAATTTGCCCGACTCCCGCACGCCGCGAAGATTCATGACGATAATGAACACAGTCGCAGTTAGCCCGATGGCTACGCGATGTTCGAACAAACTCGGTACGGCTGAGGTCAGAGCCGAAACGCCTGCCGCCACACTGACGGCCACGGTGAGCACATAGTCGATCATCAGAGCGGCCGCACCGATCAACGCCGGCTGTTCCCCCAAGTTGGCGCGGGCGACAACATAAGCCCCGCCCCCCTCCGGGTATTCGTAGATAATTTGGCGATAGGAAATGGTCAGGATGACGACGAGTAACAGGATCGAAAGGCTGATGGGGATGGACCAGGCCATGGCGGCGGTTCCCGCAAGGACCAGGACCAGCAAGATCTCTTCCGTGGCATAGGCTACGGAAGAAATCGCGTTCGAGGAAAAGATCGCAAGAGCGATGGTTTTCGACAGCCGTTGGTGCCCTGCTTGAGCGCTTTTGAGAGGGTCGCCGACCAGCCAACGTTTCAGAACCATAGGCGTCATTATCTCACATTAACGAAGACGTGCACATTGAAGAAGCGATCCCCGGACGTCATGGGGCGAAAGCTCTACTCGTCTTTGTGAAGTGAGAATCAGCCTGAATGGATATACGACGTAGCAGCAACCGAAAGGGAACATAGAGGGGTTGACCAGCTTCCGTCGTGAAGCTCGGCATTTTTCGACCACGCATTGAAGATGATTATTTTTTTTCATCGTGAGAGTTGGTGTGATCGTGAGGGTGTTCTCTTCTGAAAGGTAGTCCTGCACGATATGAATAACATCGTTGGGCGACTGCGACAGGGGGTGCTGTGTATCTGGTTCGACTGAGAAAGCCGGCGGCGACCGGGCTTTTTCGCCCCCTTGTTTCAGATTGACAGGATACGGTAGGATTTTATATACATACTCGGTCCCAGACCAGCCTCGCCAGCATATTGTCGATCGAGCACACCAGAGAGGAAGCCGTTCCCACTTTTCTCTCATCGGGCCGGTGGGTATAAAAGATGGGAACAGCGAGCTAGGAATCAGGGCATATCGTCAATCACAAGGAGGCAGTTATATGAAGAGCGTGTTATCCATAGTATTTGGCGTGGCAGCCGTCGCGTTTGTCGCGGCGCCTCTCACCTCGTTTGCGGGCGGAACGATTGCAGGTAAGGTGACCTTTGCCGGAAAGTCCGAGCAAAAGGAGTTCTTGTTCTCGAAGTTCCCCAACCCCAAGTTTTGCCCCAAGAACCCACACAAGGAATTGATGGATGGGGACAAGCGGTTCTTGAAGACGATCGAGGTCGGTAAGGATGGTGGGTTGAAGAATGCCGTAGTTGCCGTCGTTGACATCGAAGATCAGGCATTTGTCGACGGGTACCAAGGCACTGAAGTGGTAGCGGAGTTCTGCGAGTTCCTGCCGTTCGCCGGCGTAGTAGTGAACAACAAGGCCTTCAAGGTCGAGAACCATGACGCCGATCCGGATGACCCCAAGTCGGTTCAAGGTGTGCTGCACAATCCGCATAGCTTTGTTGTGAAGGGCACCAGCTCGGCCACCGGTTTCAATATCGGTTTGGCCAAGAAGGGTGACAAGCTCGACAAGCCGGTGGTGTTCCGTGGTGGTGCAGAGAAGGAAGGATACTATCGTTTACAGTGCGACCAGCATGAGTTCATGCAGGGGTTCTTTCTTCCGGTGTCGAACGCGCACTTTGCGGTTGTGAAGGATGATGGTTCCTTCGAGCTCAAGGATGTGCCGGCCGGCAAGCACAAGGTGGTCGCTTGGCATCCGTTTGCCGCCAAGGGCAAGAAAGTGGAGTTTGAGGTGGATGTGGCCGACGGTGGGACTGCCAACCTCAAGGCTGAAATCAAGTAATCGAGCATTGATGTGAGCGGGATAACCCGCAATCGAAGGGCAGCGGAGCAATCCGCTGCCCTTCGTGTTTTTCCAACCGGCCACGCTGTGTCTGTCGCCTTGCCTTTCAGTTTCCGATCTAGGTAAGATGCTGAGTTTAAAAGCTAATTGCTTGAGGGAATTGGTGTGTCACGAGAACTCTCGCTCGCAGAAATCTTCCAGCTTGGATATTACTGGGAGACCAAAATCCTGCTTACGGCGGTGAGGCTCGATGTGTTTTCTGCCTTGGATGGAAGGCGGAAAACTCTCCACGATGTAGCCGATCGTCTCGGTGCTCACGAACAGACACTTGGACTGCTGTTAAATGCCCTTGTCGCGATGCGATTGTTGGAGAAGGATGGGGATTCCTATGGGAATTCGACGGCCGCGGCCACTCATCTGGTCCGCAATTCCCCCCAATATATCGGGCATCTCCTCCTCCTTCACGATGCAGAATGGAACAGCTGGGGCAAATTGGAACAGACAATTCGCACGGGACAGCGGTTGGTCGACCGACACGTCTTTGAGACCGACCCTGAGTTGGGCAGCAATGTACTGGCGGTACTTCACCGGATCGGGCAGCAAAGCGGGCCAGATTTTGCCAAGCGGTTGCAGTTGAGCGGGCCGGTGCGATTCCTGGATTTAGGAGGCGGGGCAGGGACAAACGCGATCGCATTTTGTCAGGCCTATCCAGAGCTGACTGCCACGGTGTTCGATTTGCCCGCGACGCTCCGACTCACGGAACGAACAGTGAAAGAAGCTGGTTTGGAGTCGAAGATTGCATTGCGTCCCGGCGATTTTAACAAGGATGAACTCGGCGGACCCTACGATATAGTCCTGATGTCCGACATCCTGCACTATCAAGATTTTTCGACGAACGCAGCCTTAGTGAAACGGGTCTGGGATCATTTGGCCCCCGGCGGCCGGTTGGTCATCAAGGATCGATTCTTAAATGAAGTGGGAACCGGTCCGGCCTGGACTACCGCGTTTGCAGTCCACATTCTCGTGAACACCGAACGAGGAGGCTGCTACAAGACGGCAGATGCGATTCAGTGGATGAAAGAAGCCGGATTTTCGACCGTTACGGAACTGGAGCCGTCGGCGGTCGTGCAGGGGATGAAGGGTTAAGAAGCCTGAGAATCGGATGGTTGCTCTGGTTTGTTTCGTTGATCGGAACTATCTAAACAAACCAAATGAACCAAGTACACCAAACAAGCCACGATCAACAGGGCCGCCATGCTTGAATGGCTGAAACAGCCGGGGTTTTTTGGAACTCACGCCACGGTCGGGGCGGACATGAGCCAGCTCATGGCAACGTTCTTTACGGGACTTTTCGTGATCGGATGGATCCAGGCGAAGAGACATCGAGCGGATGC
>DATENE010000117.1:0-6819 GCA_035275205.1 Nitrospiraceae bacterium | reverse complement strand
CATTCCGATACCGGGGATGGCCGCGCGCATGGCCGCCTGGGCTTCCAACGAATCCGTGATGACGCCGGGCAAGGGACCGTCATCGCGAATCGTCCCGGCCATCACAACATGAACCGCCCGTCTGACGCAGGCCGCCATGAGTCCAGTCTTGACGACCCCGGACTTGATCGCTGCCTCGATGCTGCCGATGGCCCTGATCCGATTAATGGTTCGCAGATGGTGTTCATGCCCATGCGGCACGACACGGCCAGCCGCATGCCCATAGCCGAGAGACGTACCGTAGAGATCGACTTCCATATCATGAGCGGGCAGCGCATTCCCGCAGAACAAGACATGGATAAATTCTTCATCGATGAGCCATGCCAGCGCCTCGCGCCCACCAGCGTGAACAATCGCCGGGCCTCCTGCGAGCAATACCTTGCTGCCCGCTTTCCCCTCACGGAATCCTGCCCGCAATTGCACGAGGCGCTTGGCAATGTCGCCGATGACGCGCCCATGGGGGCGCTCCGATGAGACCTGCGATTCCATGAAGCTGAACACATCGCGGTCACGGGGCCGTTGGAGAGGAATCACCCTCACGCCGTCACGGCCGATGACAATCTGCTCTCCCCGCTTCACGTCTCCCATCGGAACAGTCTGAGCAGTCAGGCTCATGGGGTCTACGCGAATTCCCAGATCCATCTCGATCCCCTCCACCTCGACCCACTGGTCATGCACTCGCACCTGAGTGGGCAAATGGGTTGTCGCGTAAAACTCGTCGGGGAAGATGCCGTCCGCCGGGGCCGCACCCAACCGGCAATCCCGTTCACTCTCGACCGACGCGCCGTGGGGTTGAATGGCATGGAGAATTTCGCTGAGCAGTTTCGCAGACGAGGCCCGCACGACGATTCTGGCACGCGACGGTTCCTCGCGAGTTTTACCGATTTGCATCTCCTGGAGGTCAAACGTTCCCCCCATCATCAGAATCGTGTCCAGGATCTTCGCCAAGATCAACGAATCGATGATATGGCCTTGCAGCAACACGGTCTCTTGGTCATGTGTCATAGGTCAGATTCCCACCTTTATGTGGTTAGTCTCCCCACAGATTCTACCACCAGATCACCAGCTGCAGATCAGATCCTGACTATGCATTAATCCCTGCAGGCTGCTCAGAATGTTCCGCTAGCAAGGCCGCAGGCGAGTGAAAACCGGAGGCGTACCCTCTGGGGTACGTTGAGGATTTTCACGAGCTGAGAACGACGCTAGCGGACATTTTCAGCAGCCTGCTACTCGGTTTTCATGAGTTCGCGTAAGATACTCGTCGCATAAGCGCCTGGGGGAAGCGAAAAAGAAAGCGTGAGCACCGACCCCTCCAAAGTCCAGTCCAAATCGGCAAGAGGAATCCTGAACGAGCGCCGCTCGCCGCGAAACCCGCAAGCCTTCGCGGCTTCGGTGAGACTCTCCTGCGTGGCTCCACTCTCAGCGACTACGGCCCGTTCGATCTCGCCCGGTTCTCCGCCGGCCCATGAAGCACGCGACCCGAACAGGATGCCGGTGGGACTGATTTCGAACCGGTCGGCCCGTGGCTGTTCCTTCGCGGCATCCTCGACCAGAAAACAGGCGCCGTTCTCCATTTTCATCGCCCAGTCTCCAACCAGGATACGATCGAGGCGATCGAGGCGTCGGGCCAACATGTCATTAAAGAAATGCGATTGATAGGCGTTGAGGTACCACATGCGCTTGGATCGGCTCAGCCTGTTTCGGCGGGCAGGGTTCACCAGGAGCTCAGCTCCGGTCTGATAATTCTGTCCACTTCGCCCTTGCCGTTGCGGGCCGAAATAGTTTGGGACGCCCCGCCGCGCCAATATGTCTGTGACCAGTGGCACCGTCTCGCGAGCGTGCGTGGCGACATCCCGAATCACCAAACGAAAGTGATTGCCTGCATGATGCCCTGGACGCAAGCGATTGCGATGCCGGCCCAGCACTTCCACAGACAAGAGCTGCTCGTCCAATTTCAGTCGATCCAACCGTTCTGGCGTGACGCCGAGAAGCGAGACCATTTGCGTGGTTACGGCCCTGGCGTCTTTGAGGCCCGCCACTCCGATCGCTTGCGCTTTCACCCCCAAGACCGAAGACAGGCGCAGGACGAGATCCGGAGTCGAGAGCAGGCGCTTTCTGACTTTGAGATAGAGATGCTCACCCTCTCCACAGGGGAGATACAACGGATGTTCCTCGACTTGAAAGTCTTCCGGAAGAGTCCGCATCTGCCCGCCGATACCCGGCAACGCCGCGGTTAAAAAAGGCATGGTCATGGCACAATAGGCCTTTTCTTCATGTGCACGTGATCACCCTTACCGCTCAGTCAATCTTGATAGGGATGCGACGACTCGCATGATATACTTTTCCTATGTTATTGCGCTCCATGATAGGCCATCCGCCTAAAGTCCTCTTGTTAGCGGCAGGAGCGTGCTTCACCGTCCTGATAAGTGCGCTGCTTCCGGGAGGCTCTTGGGGTAGAGACAATACGATCTTTCAACAGTTCACCCAGCATATCGGCAGGCAGATCCACAAAGATAAACAGGCCTTTGCGCAAGCGAACACCTGCGTCTCATGGTTTTATAAGGCGGGAAAGACACCTCCTCCGACCGTACAGGGAATCGGCTGGAACCCCAGTCTTTCATCCCGAACCGAAGCGGATTGTCTTCGCAACTACCCGAGCGGAATGGACGACGCGCGAGATGATCTTGCCAAAACACAGGCGTTGCTCTCGGTGAGTCTGACTTTCTACGAATTCGCTCTGGTCGCCGACCGGAATGATGATGCGATCTACAGTCCCGTTGAACTTCAAGACTTGCTCCGCTCCCTCACTCTCTCGTCCCATGACGAGGACCCGACTCCAACGCAGGTCACCGCTCTTATAGAGCGGTTCGACAGCTGGTACCGAAGCCGCAATATGGACGCCTTGATGCGAGGCATGAGCGATCTGTATGAACGCGGCTATCGCGTCACCCCCTCCGATCGTGTCGAACTGGATCGGGTGATGGGATGACACGACGCACAATGTCTTGGCCCGATCGAGCCCGTTCCTTCATCGGATATTGTCTTAGCGAGCCGTTCTATCGGCTCTTTAGCCTCGTCCCCCACTGGGAAATCGGACTATCCACCCAGGAGATTTCCCGACTCACCTACGCGCACAGACCCTTGGCAGGCCGGCGGGCCGTGCATCTGAGCGATCTGCATCTCGACCGCTATCAGCCGCGGCACGATCTCATCGTCGCAACTATCGGCGAACTCCGCCCCGACTGGATCTTTATTACCGGCGACCTGCTCAACGTGCCGGAGGGACTGCCGCATGTGTTTCGATTTCTCGCCGGCTTGCGCGAAATTGCGCCGGTCTTCGTCACCTTGGGCAACCACGATCACTACAGCGGCGTGCCAATCGATCGGTATTGTGAACTCGCCGATCGGCACAAGATTACCCTCTTGATCAATCAGGCCACCTTCATTTCCACGGACTGTTGCGAGGTCGCCATTGTCGGCGTCGACGATCCCTCACTGCATCGGGCCGACCTAAGCTGTCTACCGCCAAGCGCGGAGAATCGCTTCACGCTGCTGCTGGCCCATGCGCCGAACATCCTCGATCAGCTGGAGGATCACCACGCCGTCGATCTGATCCTCTGCGGGCATAGCCACGGAGGCCAGTGGCGCATACCCGGCGTGCCGACGTTCTGGCTGCCTCCCGGGTGTAACGGACGGATTGAGGGGCATCACGGAGGACCTGGCCGCCGGCTCTATGTCAATCGCGGGCTTGGATGGTCGTTTCTTCCCCTGCGTTTGAATTGCGCGCCGGAAATCGCCTGCATTGAATGGATAGACAAAGAGACGTAACCTTGCATGGATCATGATTGCTTGATCCGCTCAAGCGCCTCCTTCGATCGGCTCCTGACGGTTTGATCATAATCCCCCTCCATGACGGTCGTCAGTTTCTCTTTCGCCTCACTGGCGCGCAACCGGCCCAATCCCAACGCCGCACTGGAACGTACATAGGCATGATCATCTTCCAGCGCCTTCAGCAACAAGGGAACGACTGTCGCATCGTTCAAGACGCCGAGGTGACTGGCCGCCATCCCGCGAACCCGGTGCTGCTTGTCCCCCAGCGCCAACTGCAGCGTCGTCGCGAAGAGGTCTCGTAACGCAGGCGTCACAGATTCCAACCCTTCGGCCCGATACTTATTCACTTCAATCAGCGCAAAG
This sequence comes from Nitrospiraceae bacterium, assembly GCA_035275205.1. Taxonomy (GTDB): domain Bacteria; phylum Nitrospirota; class Nitrospiria; order Nitrospirales; family Nitrospiraceae; genus Palsa-1315. The sequence goes on along the minus strand of DATENE010000117.1, from coordinate 2,586 downwards.
GCGATCTCCAGCCTTTTCTCCTGCACCGTAGCCTGTTCAAACGCCGCAATTAACTTCGCACGTTCACGCCGTTGCGTCCTGCGACGGATGAACATCCGGGCCAGCACCCCCAGACCCGCTACGAGCACTAAACCTTCGAGCACCATGGGAACGGCTTGATCAATCACCTGCTCTTGAGCTTCCAGCGACAGGCGCTTCCACGCCCAGACGCCGGCAATCACGACGCTAATGAGGATCGCGATGGCAGCCAGATTGGTCTTGCCCGATTCAGAATGAGTGCTCATGGGGTAAGCATCATAGCAGGGCAGGGGGAGGGATGGGAGGGGATGGAGGCTGATGATCTTCTGTGCTCGCGCTACGCGCGGTCGCTGACGCCCCTCGCTCGGGCTCATGGCACGTCTCGGCGTGCCACAAGCCTCGATGCAATTGCCGACGCGAATCGAGTACAGTGTGCGAGTTATTTCTCTTTATCTGATGCTTTGGAGGAGCCATGGCGGTATTTCGACGACCCGAGTTGGAAAAAGATAACCCGACCGCCCCGCAGATGTATGTCGGGCCCAGGAGGAGGCGCGCGCTGCTACGTGAAGCCTTGTTGCCGCCTGCCTCAAGGCAGGGGGACATGGCCGAGACGCTGCAGGCCTTGACGGCAGCGGCGGAACGATTTGTGGTGAGCGTGCGGCCATCGAAGAAGCTGCAAGAAGAACGGACCGCATTGCTGAAGGCGATCATCCAGGCGCAACAATTCTGACCAGAATTGCGGGGTCATTGCTTGACCTTGCACTTTGGAATCGGACAGTTCACTGGAAATGGGGAAGATGTTGTCAGTGAGAGAAACCTGGGTATTCTGTTCTTTGAGTTTGGGATGAAATGCGTCGGTGGCAGGTGAACTCGGCCATGGACGTGTGAAGTGTGAGACCCTTCACAATTTCTCATGCCTTTCTTCAAGGGAGTGGCTGAGGCTGCCCTTCACTGCGAGCAAGAAGGGCACCTGGCCACTTCTCCTTATCCCCAGTTCTCCCTCTCGGGGATGGGGGGTGATTGATCTCCTACTGCGCGCATGCAACGAGGGGAGTCTCCGACCGCGCGTTGCGCGAGAAAAGGAGATCAACACCCTCCATCCCCTTCTTCTCTTGACCATCGTTCTAATGCGGACTACTCTGTCGGTATGGAGTTGCCGGATCTGAAGGACGATCCCTATCTGAAAGTGTTGCGGCCGCTCGTCGAGACCTATCTGGCCTTTTGGCGGATCGACATCCGCCATATCAAATCACTGCGACTGACCCCCTCACAGTTCGATGTCATTGCCACGCTGGGGGATACGGAGGGCATGACCTGCTCGGAACTCTCGGCCCATACGCTCGTCACGAAAGGCACGCTCACCGGCGTCCTCGATCGTCTCGTCGCCAAGGGCCTGGTCCGGCGGGATGCGATGAAAAAGGATCGCCGTTGCACCAAAATCTCCTTAACCGTGAAGGGCGATGCGCTCTTTCGAAAGACCTTTGCCGCCCACTTGGCCTTTCTTCGCCCATTCTTTGAACGTGCCCTGAGCCCCGAAGAAGTGGATAAGACTCGCGCGCTGCTCCTCCGCCTGCGAGATAGCTTCCGCCAAGAGATTGAGGCAATCTGACCCATGCGCATCACCGTCCTCGGCTCCGGCACAAACATACACCCCACGCGAGCAGCTTCTGGCTATCTCGTCCGCACCGACCATACGATGCTCTTGGACTTTGGCCCACGCACATTGGCGAATTTACTCAAAACCGGCATGAACCGGCATCGAATCACCCACATCCTCTTCTCCCATTACCACGCCGATCACTTTTCCGACTTCATCACCTATTTTTTCGACGCGATGATTTTCACCAAATACCAAGGAGGAACCAGGCCACCGCTCACGGTGATCGGACCCCGGGGGACCAAAAAATTCTTCCAGGCCCTCTTCACTACCTTACCCGGCTTTACGCACGCGCCGTTCGCGGTGCATTTCAAAGAAGTGTCGGATCGGGCGTTTACGATCGGCAAGACGACGATCATTCCCCGAACTGTGACCCACACGCAGAATCTTCATTGCCTGGGGTATCGAATCGAATATGGCGGGAAGGCTCTGGCGTATTCAGGCGATTCGCAATACTGTGAGAGTCTCGTCCGCCTCTGTGGAGACGTCGATCTCGCGGTGCTGGACTGTTCCTTCCCGGCGAGTCGGCCAAGTCCGGTCCATCTGCATGCCGGCCAATGCGGGCAGGTGGCGAAAGAAGCCGGGGTCGGCCGGCTCGTGCTATCGCATTTCTATCCGATCACCGACCGATACAATGTGCAGGAGCAAGCGGGGCATACGTTCGGGGGAAAGATCGTGGTAGGGCGGGATTTACTGTCGATCAAACTCTAGCAGGCCGCTGAAAAAGTCGCTCTAAGAAACAGTAAAAAGTAAGAAGTGAAACGTGAAATGTCGGATTGCCATGTGCTTTTCCACTGAAACGTTTCACGTCTGACGTTTCACTTTTAACGAGTTAGAGTCCCCCTTCGCGACTATCGCACCCAAGGATCTCGATGAATTTCGTCAGGCGGGCCTTTTTGAGGGGATCATCG
>DATENE010000116.1:0-4993 GCA_035275205.1 Nitrospiraceae bacterium | reverse complement strand
CAGCAAGCCGTCTCTCGTCGAGAAAGTGGTGCGGAACGCGGTCGTGATCGCGCGCGAAATCGGCCCGACCTATCTCCAGCTCTATACGCCTTGTATTCTCGAAATCGGGAAGAACAGCATGGAAGGGCTCCAGGAAATGCGGGATTCAGAAAAACCAACCGAGCGGTTTGCATACAAAGAATTCGTCAGCGAGCCGGCCAAGCAACTTCTGGCAGAGATAGCCGCCAAGGACAAGGAAAAGAAGGCAGCGGCAAAACAGCTCGCCTCTCAGGGAGCCTAATCCGATTCTGGAGGAGAGACGATCATGATCAAGAAGAGACTGAATGTCCGAATGTCGGGACTCGGCGGACAGGGTGCCGTCACAGCCGCGCATGTTCTGGCCATGGCCGCTAACCGCGACGGCAAGTTTTCGATCTCCAATCCCTTCTTCGGCGCTGAAAAACGTATGGCGCCGGCGGAGAGTTATTGCAGGATCGGCATCGAACGGATCTACGACCGTGGCGAGTTGGTATTTCCTGACGTCATCCAAGTTTTTCACCCCCAGGTCATCACAATGGGGAAGAGCTATACCATGCCCTTCTACTCCGGCGTGAAGGAAGGGGGCCTCGTTATCATCAATTCCGCCCAACCTCTTCTCTCTGAAGAAGATATTCAACGGCTGAAGGATTTAAACGTCGCCTTGTTTTACATCGCAGGCACTGAGCTCGCCATCGAAGTTGCCGGAACCGAGTTGTCGACGAATATGTCGATGCTCGGATCGGTTGCGGGTATCACCAAGTGCGTCTCCATGGAAGCACTGGACGGGGCGCTCCAGGAACGATTCGGAAAGAAATTCGTCGCGTCCGGCGGAACCGCGTCCTTGGATGAAGCGATCAAGAAGAAATTCGCCAAGAAAGAAATGTTGCTGGCCAAGAACCTGGCAACCGTGAAGGCAGCCTACGACATCGCCAGTGAATGGGCCGAGAAGAATCAGTACGAGCTGCGGGTCGGCAATCCTGCCGTAGCGGCGTAACGAGAGAGGGAACCAGCTCGCATGTATAACGTCGCGCAAGTCATCGATGAAAAATGCGTAGCCAAGAAGGGGTGCCGGCTATGCATCATGTATTGTCCTGAGGCAAACTGCCTGGATCTCAATCCGAGCAAGATGGTGGCCGAAGTGATTATCGACCGCTGTAAAGGCTGTGAACTCTGTGTGATCGTCTGCGACGCGGCCAAGCACAATGCTATTTCCATGCAGGCCGTCAGCGCCAGCGGACAGTTGATGACAAAAAAAGGCGAGTCTGCCGCGCTGGGGCAGGCCTACCAAGGATAACCGTTTCATCTAGCGGGTCTCCCGCGCAAGACCCCATGGCGTCTCGCTATGGGGTTTTTTGTTGGCAAACCGTGAAGGGAATCGATAAATGGAAACTGAAGACAACGTCATCGATGAACTCCTTCGAGAGATTTCCGGCCTGATCCATGAGTACCCGAAAGTGCTCGAACGGCGTGCCGCAGAGATCCTTGCCAGCGGGAAAGATCCGGATTTGGCACACACACTCGTCAAGGCCGCCGACACCATGCGCGACAGTGGGAATCTCTACCTGACCTGGGCAAAGCATTACGCCTCCGTCGCATCAGGCAATACTGACGCGTCCTCGGATGAGGATGAGACCGAAGATTTCGACGTCTAATAAAATAAGCGCCAGCAGGGCAAGTGATCGCCCTAATAGAAAAAGTTCCCCCCCAATTACCATCTTTTGCTAGAATGGGCACCCCGAAGATAAACTTTCTTGTTCCCCGGTAGCTCAGTTGGTAGAGCAGCCGGCTGTTAACCGGCTGGTCGCAGGTTCGAGTCCTGCCCGGGGAGCCAATCCAAACGAACAGGGGCACTTCACAGAGTGAAGTGCCCCTTTTGCTTTCTTCTACCACTGAGACGGATTTCCTCTGATCTTCCATTTGTCGCCGGATTGGGCGGTTATAGTGAAAATGTAAGGAGTGCCTTCCCATCTATGCTTTTCACGCCCTGACGATTCATGCTGCGGAGTCATGGAACATTTTTTATAATAACCTCCATGTCAACAGACCGGCGAGAGTTTACACCGGCGGGCTTGCTCCGTAATCCCCATTTCATGACCATTGTCCCAGGCTATTGGCCTCGCCGAGCGCTCCTTGACGGAATCCCGACCGAGTCGAGGCTCTTCACCTCGGAACCGCACACCCAGCTACTCGGCTACTGCCACTGGCAGCCGCATCGCACCGCCTGCCGGACCGTGGTGCTCGTGCACGGTCTTGAAGGCTGTAGCGAATCGCATTATATGCGCGGCATCGGAGCCAAAGCCTATCGGGAGGGATTCAATGTCGTCCGGATGAACCAGCGCACATGTGGCGGAACCGAGCACCTGACACCAACGCTTTACAACAGCGGCTTGAGTCAGGACTATCGAGCCGTCGTCCAAGAGTTGGCGCGCGTGGATAGACTCGATCGCATCTGGCTGATCGGCTATTCGATGGGAGGGAATCTCATCCTGAAAGCAGCCGGGGAGGCCGGCTCGTCAGAGGCGGCGTTGGCCGGCGCGATCGCGGTCTGCCCGAATATCGACCCTCCGAAATGCGTCGATGCCTTGGAGCAGCCACGCAACTGGATTTATCACAGACATTTTCTCGTAAGCTTGAAGGCAAGACTGCGCCGAAAGGCCGCGCTCCTCCCCGGCAAGTGGGATCTCACGGATCTCGATCGCGTCGCCTTGATGCGTGAATTTGACCACATCTACACAGCCCCGGACGGAGGATATGCCAGTGGAGCCGACTACTATGAGCGCGCAGGCGCATGCCGTGTGCTCGATTCCATCGCCGTCCCCACCCTCATCATCACGGCACAAGATGATCCCTTCATCCCTTACTCCATGTTTACCGTGCCACCGATTCAGCGCAATCCCAAGATTCGAGTGATCGCGCCTCGCTACGGGGGCCATTGCGGGTTCTTACAATGGTCCCGCAATGGAGAAGATCATTTTTGGGCGGAGAATCGGATTATGGATTTCTTACAGGAACGAATGTAAAGCGGGTGCGTGCCGGCCAACCCGATCAGGCTGTGTGAAGATGCGCCCGCACTTCCTGCACGTAGGTCTTGAAGGGGTCCGGCATAGGGAAGGGCACCTGGCCGCGTAGTTGGAAGATCGACCAGTTGATCACATACGAGGGAGAAAACCGTTCCTCCGGCCTGGAATCATCTGGGTCATCAGGAGGTCCACAGGCCAGCAAATGCCGAACAAGCTCACCCCTCCCAAACGCTCTGGTGTTGCGTGGTGGATGGTCCATAGCCAACGTAATCGCCTTATCCGTAATGAGGCGTGGAACCCGCCCTTCTTCCATGAGGCCATAATAGAGCCCTTTGCCTTGATGAAGATTGTGATACTCCAGATCGAGACTCTTGAGCGCAGGGTCTGCCCACGTCATCTGCTCCGCTTCGCGAAAGGTTTCGAGCAGCCATAATTTCGAGGCCCAATCGACCCGACCCACCAACGTCGTGTAGTCCCCGCGGAGATCCCGCAAGACCGCCTCCCATTGATCGAGCACCCAATCGGTTTCATCGTCCTGTCCACGATAGTGCGCGCGCGCCGCCGCAAGAAACGCTGCCTGAATGTCGATCGCGGAGATCGTATTCCCTGACTCCAGCCGAACGATCCATTGCCGCGTCTGATCCTGTGACAGTTCCTGCATGGTTTCGACCGGTTCATCGAGATCAAGACCGATCGGCGCATGGCCCTCTTCGATCAATTGAAGAACCAACCCTGTCGTACCCAATTTTAACGCCGTGGCCACCTCCGCCATGTTCGAATCGCCCAATAACAAATGAATACGCCTGTATTGATTCGGATCGGCCAACGGTTCATCTCTGGTATTCACGATGGCCCGATTCTGCTGCACCCATTCGAAGAAATCATTGACGATATAATCGGCGCGCTGGGAGAGCTGAAAAGGAAGGAAAGATTCCTGCGCATACCGGTGGCTCGCGCCTCGCGGCACGATCAGCCGGTCCATCTGAATCCAGGCGTCCTGGGGAGCCGCCGAGCCGATGCGTCCCGCTCCAGTAAATATCTGTCTGGTAACCAGGAACGTCACAAACGGTCCAAGGCCCCGCCGCGTGAAGGGAAAGCGCCGCGAGACAAGATAATTCTCGTGCGATCCAAAGGTCGCGTCGGTTTCATGGTCCACATTGTTTTTGATCAACGACACCGTGTCGGCCAGACCGAGGTCTTGAATCGCATCCTGCAGCAACTGATCGCCGGCACGGTCGGAAGCCACCACATCACTGAGCGATTCACACTCCGGCGACGCCCACTCCAGATGTCCCATATCGAGGTACATACGACCGGCATTGGCGAGAAACCCTCCGTTGCCGGGCGGTTCATCGTGCCCTCGGTGGTGCAGATCGAGCACACCTCGCCGTTGCACATGAAAGAGATGGTCTCGAATCTTGTGGGCAAACCAGGTGGGGGAATGGTCAGGCCGGTCTTGATTCACCAAGAGTCCGTATTCGGTTTCGAGTCCGAAAATACGGTTCAACATCTCAGTTCGCCACGACAGATTGAAGTGCCGCCGGTAAGAGGCGTGAAAGGTCTGCTGGTTTAAGAGCCCGATACTTGGAGGCGCCGGGAGCTTGACGTTCAAGAACCGCACATTCGATCGTCCGGTCACCAGCAAGGCCCCGCACATGTGCGATCAACGCATCACTGCTTGGGATGACGTCAGCCGATGAGCTTGCTCCACTCGCCGGTGGCGTGGCCTGAGCCTGTTGGTCCGCCTCATCCTGTTGCTGCGCTAACGAACCGATCGCCCAGGCGCGCAAGGCCAGCTCCAACGCCTGCTCTAATGACAACGTGGCGAGCCGCTGCTCCTTAAGATAGGCCAGCATCTTCGTCTGAACAGCCTCGCCGGCTGCCAAGACCGCACGACCCGTCGTTTCCTCAAACGTGCCATCGTAGTTGATCGTCAATAGCGCGTCTTTCTCCGG
>DATENE010000115.1:0-2325 GCA_035275205.1 Nitrospiraceae bacterium | reverse complement strand
TTGTGGAAGAGGGGAATTCCTACCCGCATGACACTTTTCCGGATCAGGATGCCTTCATGGACTATTGGTTTCGCGGTAAGAGTACGGTGGCGGCGTATGTGCCGAATCGAGCCGGTGCGGCGGGGATGGTCGGGGCGTTCTACCTCAAGGCGAACTGGCCTGGCCGGGCTAGACAGGTGGCAAATGCCGGATTCATCGTGGCGCCGGACTGGCGCAACAAAGGCTTGGGTTGGCTGTTGGGCGCTACGATGCTGACCTACGCCAAGCAACTCGGCTATCACAGTGTGATCTTCAACCTTGTGTTTTCTGAAAATGTGGATGCGCGACGTCTCTGGGAAAAACTTGGCTTCAAAACAGTGGGTGTGCTCCCCGGAGCGGTGCGGAAGAACGATGGGATGTATCAGGATGCGATCATTATGTTTCGATCGTTGATGGAAAGTTAGATTCTCTCTTCCAACGAAAATATCGTCGTACCAGCTCCTCGACTGAAGAGAAATGTCGATCCGGGAGGTTCTTGAATCGCCGCTTGCAATCGATGAGCGCTTCGTTGGCAGTGGCGAAGGGCTCGATCACGGACATGAGATGGCTGTGGTAGTCCATGAGCTTCAGTTCGACAGTTCTCAGATGGCTGGGATCGCCGGCGATGGCCAGCACGGCTTTAGCCTGATCGCCATCAGCCTCGACCAGTGCCTGGAAGCAGAGGCCCTTCAATCGCTGCGTCACGGTGCTGCGATCCCATCCTAATGTTTTCGCCGTCGCCTGCATGTCAAAGCCATGCTGCCTCAGACAGTTCAATACCGCTGCGTCGCTGGCCGGATCAGGAAGAATCTGTGCCGGCTTGGCTCGACCAGCGGGTGATGCGGATGCACTACCGAGGCGCAATGATTCTTTGGCGAGCAAAGGTCCGTCGTTGAGTGCGATCGCCCGTTCCAGACAATGCCGAAACTCCCGCACGTTGCCTTTCCATTCCTGCTCCACCAGAGCGCGAAGTGCCTCGTTCGAGAGCTTCGGAACCGGGTTCCTCATCTGACCGGCGAGGTCGCTGAGAAACATATCTGCGAGGATCGGCAGGTCGCCGGTACGTTCGCGCAGCGGCGGCAACCGGAATACGAGACCTGTCAGCCTGAAATACAGATCTTCACGGAACCAGCCTTCGGACACCCCTCGCTGTAGATCACGATTCGTTGCGGCCACGATACGCACATCTACTGTTGTTGAGGTCGTCGCGCCGACGCGATAAAAGGACTTCTCCTGTAAGACCCGCAGCAGCTTGCTCTGGTGATCCAAGCGGAGATCGCCGATTTCGTCTAAAAAGATGGTCCCATGGTTGGCCAATTCGAAATAGCCCTTTCGATCGGCGGTGGCGCCGGTGAAGCTGCCTTTCGTATGGCCGAAGAGTTCGCTCTCGAATAACTCAGGGGAGATGGCTGCCATGTTGACGGCGATGAAGGTCTTGCCGGCTCGTGGACTGAGCAGGTGGGCGGCGCGGGCGAATAGTTCTTTCCCGGTTCCCGGTTCGCCAAGCACCAGAACCGTCAGAGGCGACTTGGCGCCTTTCTTGAGATCCCGATAGAGGCGCAGGACTCCGGCATCCTGGGTGATGATGCCCAGTTGCTTGCATTCGTCTCGTAGGCGATCGAGCTCCACATCGCCCATTGCGACAGGCTCGCTCGTGGACGCGCGCAGACTATGGAGCTGATGTTCAAGCCCTTCTAACTTCCGGCGCGCGTCATCTTCCTGCGCCTGGGCATCGGCGAGCTGAGAGCGGAGCAGATCTGTTGAGCGAGTGAGTTCTTCCTGCTGGCCGGTCGATTGCGTGATGGCAGCCCGTGCGACGGTGAGATCTTCCTGCAACGTTTCTGCTCGGGTCTCGCGCAGCACCAGCGCTTCGCGCACGGCGACGGCTTCCTGTTGCAGGTGCAGCATGTCTTGCTCCAAGAGCATCAGCCGCTGATGAGCGGTAAGGTGACTCCAAATGGTCGTGCCGACGAGTACCAACAGGGCTGCTGTGAGAGGCATGGCGAGGGGAAGCACCAAATGGGCCAGCGCGAGCGCGAGAAAAATGAAAATTCCATACAGGACAATGGCTTTCCCGGCAAGAAGCAGGCTGAGCGTGCCTCGGAAATGAAGAAGGAGCCAGGCGACCAATCCGGCTACGAACAGCGTGATCAAAGCGCGGCTGGTTGTGCCAAGCGGGTAGAGCTGATTATCGGTCAGCAGCATGTTCAGGACATGGAGCTGCACCACCGAACTGGTGACCGTCTGTCCCGTGGGCAAGAGCGAGCTTCCCCCTGCGATCGGGTTTGGAAGGAACACAACGACCTT
>DATENE010000114.1:0-4842 GCA_035275205.1 Nitrospiraceae bacterium | reverse complement strand
GATACAAGACATTGTCGAGGGCCGGCAGCCGCGTACAAATAATCTTCTGAAGAATGCTCCCCACACGGCACAGGTCGTAGCAGCCGACGAATGGAATCGACCTTACAGCCGTGAGCGAGCTGCATTTCCTGCCCCCTGGGTACGCGACCATAAATTCTGGCCCAGCGTGAGCCGTGTCGATGAAGCCTATGGAGATCGGAATCTGATTTGCACGTGCCCGCCAACCGACACCTACTGACAGGGCTGCTGAAAAAGGTCCCTGACTTCGTTCTCAGTCGCGTGCCTCCCTGCGACGTATCGCAGACGGGAAAAGAGCTGTTCCAACAGCTCGGGGTTGGGTGGGTGAGAACGTTACGCCTCAGTCGTCCCGCTTCCTGCGGCCTTGCTGGCGGAAATTTTGAGCAGCCTCCTCAGAGAACTTTTTTGAGCAGCCCCGAAGAAGAGACATCTCTGCCGGCATGACCCGCTTGCTCACGATTTGGTCATCGCAGTAGAGTGACGAATACCCGCATACTCCTCTTCAGAGAAAGGACGCATTCATGGATGCGATCAACCGACGGAATTTTCTTGTTCGCAGCGGCTTGGCTATCGGGGCGGCGCTGCTGGCTGCCGAGGGGCCTATTTCCACTGCCATCGCAAACTCACCGCCTCTGAAGCTTGATACCTGGCAGGCCGTACGCGAGCAATTTCAACTTTCCCGCGACTCTATTCACCTTGCGGGATTCTTTCTTTCATCCCATCCTGCTTCGGTCCGCGCAGCGATCGAACGGCACCGGCACGGATTGGACGCCGATCCCATCGGCTACTGGTTCGAGCAGGAAGAAAAGCAGGAGGCTGCAGTATTGCGGGCCGCGGCGGATTATCTTGCGGTCGATCCGACGGAGATCGCTCTTACTGACAGCACAACAATGGGGTTGGGCCTCCTGTATGGCGGCCTGACTCTGCGTGAAGGGCAGGAGATCCTCACGACCCTGCATGATCATTATGCAACTGAAACGTCTTTACGGCTTCGCGCAGAACGCACTGGAGCCACTGTACGCCAAATCTCTCTCTATGATTCCCTCAAGCATGTATCGCGCCAAGAGTTACTCGACAATCTGATCAAGAACATCAGACCTCATACCCGTATCGTTGCGGTTACGTGGGTCCATTCGAGCACCGGGTTGAAGCTCCCGATCCAGGAAATGGCCCAGGCGATTCACCAATTCAACGGATCCCGCGCGGAACAGGACCGAGTGATCTTCTGCGTGGATGGAGTCCACGCGCTGGGTGTCGAAGATTTCCGCCTCTCAGACGTGGGCTGCGACTTCCTGGTTGCAGGGACACATAAATGGATGTTTGGCCCAAGAGGCACTGGTCTTGTGTGGGGGCAGAAACGGACTTGGCCTGTGGCTAACCCCATCATTCCGACTTTCAATACGCACGCCTATGACATCTGGATGAAGGTACGCCCCCCGGCTGACTTACCGAAGTCCGTCTACATGACACCGGGCGGGTTTCATTCCTTCGAGCACCGCTGGGCGCTCGACGAGGCCTTCATATTCCATCGGGGGATCGGCAAGGCTCGCGTGACTCAGCGCATCTATGAACTGAATCAGCAGATGAAGCAGGGATTGGCGAAAATGCCGCATATCACATTGCACACACCGATGTCGCAAGACCTTTCAGCCGGCATCATCTGCTTTGAAGTATCGGGGATGCCGCCAGGCCAAGTGGTTGAACGGCTTCGGCAGAAGAAAATTATCGGGAGCGTCACGCCGTACGCGACACAATATGCGCGGTTAGCGCCGAGCCTCCTCACTTTACCGGAGGACATTGAACAGGCGCTCAGAGAGATTCTGAAGCTGCGGGCCTGATAAAGTGCGCGCAAAGTGCGCGCTTGCCTTTCGCGCTCGTCGCGCGCGCTTCGCTAATACGCATCCACATTCATGCCACCGCGCACACACCAGGCGTGGCCGGTGTGGGTCTTACTGTCGTGGTCTACGAAGCCTCTGCCGAAGTACACGAACCAGGCCTCGGAGACATCCTCAGCACTCGTTGTCGCCGACCAATAACCGGCCGACTGGATGTTCATAAAAGGGTGGCCCGATAGGAGGGTCGGGCCCGGAGAGGTTATGGAGGGATCAATCAAACTTGCTAGTTCTGGGATGGACGGCAGGCGCCACCCTTTCTGACCGCCGACGTTCTTATTGATGCAAGTGAAGCGGGCGCCGTTCCACGTGACGGGTGCCGGCCGCGGGGACTTCTCCCAAACTAGCCCGGTGTTGTTGTCTCGAACCGCATCGTTGTTGAACGCTGCCAACAACACAAACCGTTGCGTGGACGGTAACGCCTTGTCCCAGCTTGACGGAACGCCGCTCAGTTCGACCACCTCCGCGCTCTTTCCCAGGACGGTCGGATCACCCCCTGACACACATCCCGCCGTGAGCAACCCACCCAGCACCAGCAAGCCCAGCGAGACGGTGAGAAGCCCTTGTCTCTTCATCATTCCCTCCTTTGAAACACGAAAAGAGGCAGGCTACATTTTCTTACGTTACGGCACGATAGAAGAATATGTACGCAGGATGCTGAAAAAGGCCAGACTTCTCACCCGCCCAACCCCTGCGCGCCAAGACGCGCCATTCCACGGCAAGGCCGCAGGCGGAGCAAGAACCGGAGGCGTACCCTCAGGGGCGCACGGTGCGACGAATAAGGAGCACCACGTCTGTGCGCGCCGCCGAGTGGTGAGGCGGCCGGGTCCCCGTTGAGGATTCTTGCGAGTTGAGAACGTCGCTCGCGGCCTTTTTCAGCATCCTGCTATAGCGCCCCCTCGGGAATTTGATCGAGCTTATAGAAATCAATCGGGTCGAGTCGACGTTGAGTCGCTTGAGTCGGCTCGCTGCCTTTGGTAAAGAGTTCGACTGTACTGCCCTGCCCCTCCTGCTCGTCCTCAAGCAACCCTGTCGTCGGATCGACTTTGACGAACGTGACGCCTTCCGGAATGGTAAAGCCAACGACCGGCAGCGGTTTGAGCGCTTCCTTCATGAAATCGATCCAAATAGGTAACGCGGCATGCGCCCCCGATTCCGTTTCGCCGAGTGAGCGTCGATCGTCAAATCCAACATAGATGCCCGTGACCAAGTTCGGCGCACCGCCGATAAACCATGCATTGATAAACTCGTCCGTGGTTCCTGTTTTCCCTGCAATCGGCCGCCCGATCCCCTTGGCAGCCTGACCGGTTCCTTTTTGGATCACGTCTTCCATCATGTTCGTGACCAAATAAGCCGTTTCTTTGGAAATCACAGGAATGGATTGCGTTTCCGTTTGTTCTAGCACCTTTCCCGCGTTGTCCTTTACCAACATAATCGCGTACGGTTCCGCGCGGCTCCCCTGATTGAGCAGCACACTATAAGCGGAGGTCAGTTCCATCAACCCGACGGAAGATGAGCCCAACCCCAACGACAGATCTGCCGCCAACGGACTCGTGATCCCAACCACTTTGGCAAACTCAATCACATTCTTTACGCCGACCTTATCCAGCAATCGCACCGTCGCCAGGTTATGCGAGTGAGCGAGGGCATCCCGCAAACTCACCATGCCATGAATTTTCCTTCCATAGTTCTCCGGCTTCCACGTTTTCTCGTCCTGGTCCTGGGCATAGACAACAGGCGCGTCGAGGATCACCGACGCGGGACTCATTCCCTGATTCACGGCCGTCGCGTAGATGATTGGCTTGAAAGCAGACCCGGGCTGGCGGTGCGCCTGCACGGCCCGATTGTACTCGCTGCGGCCGAAATCGTAGCCGCCGACCATGGCTCGAATGGCGCCCTTGGCTGGCTCCATCGCGATCAACCCGCCTTCGACGAGGGGAGTCTGTTCCAGTTGCACATGGACGACGCCATGATCCAGCTTCTTTACCATCACCTCGATGACATCACCGGGTTTCAGCACCTGCTTGAGATTCTGATTGACGACGAAATCTTTCGCCGTATCCAACCCGGTAAGTCGGCGCTTCGCCCATGCCATATCATCAAACTCAAGTTTGGCCACCGCCGTGCCGATCTGCACGAGATAATGGTCCTTCGCTACTTTGACCACGAACCCTTCGCGATAGTCTCCTACCTTCAGCGCTTGATCAGTCATCGCCGCGACAATGGGCGGGGTCGGCGCCGTCGGATCGACCGTTCGGAGCGGGCCACGCCATCCTTGGCGCTTATCCAATTCGCGCAGACCGAACGCAAAGGCCCGTTCAGCAGCTTTCTGCATCTCCATGTTCAACGTCGTATAGATTTTGAGCCCGCCTTTGTACACCATCGCTTCGCCATACTTCGCAACCAGCAATTGTCGGATATACTCCACGAAATACGGCGCAGCCTGTTCAGCGCCAGGACGGCGGAAGTTGAGTATTTCCGCTGCAGCCTGTTCGCGTTCTGCCGTCGTGATAAACTTTGCCTCTTCCATTCGAGCCAGTACATGCTCCTGTCTCTTTTTCGCGCGGTCGTAGGCCTTGAACGGCGAATAGTGGTTCGGCGATTTTGGAAGACCCGCCAGAAATGCTGATTCTCCTATCGTGAGCGCGGAGAGGTCTTTCCCAAAATAAGTTTGTGCCGCCGAAGCGACACCATAAGCGCCTTGTCCGAAGTAAATCTGATTTAAATACAGTTCGAGAATTTGCTCCTTCGTCAGGACCAATTCCATCTTGTAGGCCAAAATGAGCTCGCGGACTTTGCGGTCAAACGTGCGTTCGGAGGAGAGGAACAGCGATCGCGCCAACTGTTGGGTGATTGTACTGGCCCCTTCGACCTTGCCCCCACGGCGCACATTCGTCCAGGCTGCGCGGAGCATGCCGATGTAGTCGAGGCC
>DATENE010000113.1:0-24721 GCA_035275205.1 Nitrospiraceae bacterium | reverse complement strand
GAAGGAGACCATCAACACCATGGTTGAGCAGCTCAACTCTTTCGCCGGCGAGGTCAGCCGCGTGGCCCGCGAGGTCGGCACCGAAGGCAAGCTCGGCGGCCAGGCCCTGGTCAAAGGAGTGGGCGGCACCTGGAAGGATCTCACCGATAACGTTAACTCCATGGCCAATAACCTGACCGGCCAGGTCCGCAACATCGCCGAGGTGACCATCGCCGTGGCCAATGGCGATCTTTCTCGCAAAATTACCGTCGATGTGCGCGGCGAGATTTTGCAACTCAAAGAGACCATCAACACGATGGTCGAGCAGCTCCGCTCCTTCGCCTCCGAGGTGACGCGCGTGGCGCGTGAGGTCGGCACCGAAGGCCGACTCGGCGTTCAGGCAGTGGTGCCCGGCGTCGCGGGGACGTGGAAGGATCTCACCGACTCGGTCAACACCATGGGCGCCAACCTCACCGCGCAGGTCCGCAACATTGCGGAAGTCACCACCGCAGTCGCGCGCGGCGATCTCAACCGAAAGATCACCGTCGATGTGAAAGGCGAAATCCTCGAGTTGAAGAACACGATCAATACCATGGTCGACCAGCTCAACTCTTTCGCCGGCGAAGTCACGCGTGTGGCGCGCGAAGTCGGCACCGAGGGCAAGCTCGGCGGCCAGGCGCAGGTGAGCGGCGTGGGCGGTACCTGGAAGGACCTCACCGACAACGTCAATTTCATGGCCTCCAATCTCACCGAACAAGTCCGCGGAATCGTGAAAGTAGTCACCGCCGTGGCCAACGGCAATCTAAACCAGCGCCTGACCGTGCAGGCCAAAGGTGAGGTGGCTGCGCTCGCCGATACCATCAACAACATGACCGATACCCTTGCGACCTTTGCTGACCAGGTGACGAATGTGGCGCGCGAAGTCGGCGTCGACGGACGCCTCGGCGGCCAGGCCAACGTCCCCGGCGCAGCCGGCACGTGGAAGGATCTTACCGGCAATGTCAACTTGCTCGCCGCCAATCTCACCACACAGGTGCGCGCCATCGCCGAGGTCGCCACGGCCGTCACCAAGGGTGATCTCACACGCTCCATCCAGGTGGAGACCCGCGGCGAAGTGGCCGAACTGAAGGACAACATCAATACGATGATTTCCAACCTGCGCGAGACGACCGAAAGCAACCGCGAGCAGGACTGGCTCAAGACCAACCTCGCCAAGTTCAGCGGCATGCTCCAGGGTCAGCGCGAGCTGAATACGGTGGGTCGGATGCTCCTCACCGAACTGACGCCGCTGGTCAATGCCCACCAAGGCACGATCTACCATCTCACCGGCACAGACGGCAATCCCACACTGAACCTGCTCTCGAGCTACGCGCACGGCGGGGACGAGCCGCTCCTGGAGCAGATCTCTCTCGGCGAAGGCCTCGTCGGCCAGTGCGCAGTGGAAAAAAGGCGCATTCTGCTCAACAACGTGCCGCCTGATTTCATCTCAATCACGTCCAGTCTTGGCACGGCGCGGCAGGTGAGCATCATCGTGCTGCCCGTGCTCTTCGAGGGACAAACCAAGGCGGTCATCGAGCTGGCCACGCTCCAGAACTTCAGCGCCGGGTCTCTCGCATTCCTCGAGCTACTCACTCAGAGCATCGGCGCGGTCTTCAATACCATCGAGGCGACGATGCGCACCGAGGGCCTGCTCACGCAATCGCAGCAACTCACCGTCGAACTGCAGTCCCGCCAGTCGGAGCTCCAACAGACCAATGAGGAGCTGGGCATGAAGGCCAAGCTCCTGGCCGAACAGAACGCCGAGGTCGAACGGAAGAACTCCGAGGTCGAGCAGGCTCGTCGCGCGCTCGAGGAAAAAGCCGCCGAGTTGGCGCTCACGTCGAAATACAAGTCCGAGTTTCTCGCGAACATGTCCCACGAGCTGCGCACGCCGCTCAATTCCATCCTCATACTCAGCCAACAGCTCGCAGGGAATACCGGGGGTAACCTCTCGGACAAGCAAGTTGAGTTTTCCCGCAACATCAACTCCTCCGGCTCGGACCTGCTCCACCTTATCAACGACATTCTGGATCTCTCAAAAATCGAATCAGGAACCGTCACCGTCGAGGTCGAAGAAATTTCCTTCGCCGGTCTGCGCGACAC
Organism: Nitrospiraceae bacterium; assembly: GCA_035275205.1. Taxonomy (GTDB): domain Bacteria; phylum Nitrospirota; class Nitrospiria; order Nitrospirales; family Nitrospiraceae; genus Palsa-1315. The sequence goes on along the minus strand of DATENE010000113.1, from coordinate 22,600 downwards.
CATCGACCGAAACTTCCGACACGTGGCCGAAGCCAAGAACCTGCCGTTGCACGTGAAGTTTGCCGAGGACCTGCCGCGATTCATGCACACCGATCCGAAGCGCCTTCAGCAAATCCTCAAGAATCTGCTGTCCAACGCCGTCAAGTTCACTGCTCACGGCCAGGTCGAGGTTCGCGTGGGATTCGCCACGCATGGCTGGAGCGCCGATCATGCGGTGCTCAACGCAGCACCGCATGTCCTCGCCTTCGCCGTCGAGGACACCGGCATCGGCGTCGCGCCGGAGAAACAGCGCCTGATCTTCGAGGCCTTCCAGCAGGCCGACGCCGGCACCTCCCGCAAGTATGGCGGTACCGGCCTCGGGCTCGCCATCAGTCGTGAGCTGGCCATGCTGCTCGGCGGCGAAATCAAGCTTGCGAGCGTCTTCGGACAGGGCAGCACCTTTACCCTGTACCTGCCTTTACACTATTCCGGCCCCGACACCGAGAGAACTGCGCCGGCCAGCGTTGCGACATTCGAGGCGGCAAAATTACTCTCGATTCACCTGCCTGTCGCGCGCGAAGAGCGCATCGAGGACGATCGCACCCAGATCGAGGAGGGCAACCCCATCCTGCTCATCATCGAGGACGATCCACATTATGCGCGCATCCTCCTCGGCCTGGCTCGCGACAAGGGCTTCAAGGGCATCGTCGCCACCAAGGGCGCGATGGGCCTTTCTCTTGCGCGGCAGTTCCACCCCATGGCCATCTCGCTCGATATTTCCCTCCCGGACATGCTTGGCTGGACGGTGCTCAATCAGCTCAAGCTCGACCCGGTCACGCGCCATATCCCGGTGCAAATCATCACCGTGGAAGAAGAACGCCACCACGGCCTCGCGCATGGAGCTTTCTCCTACCTCGTCAAGGCGCCCACCACCGAGAGCTTGAAAGCGGCATTCGACCGGATCAAGGACTTCACCGCCCCACGCACGAAGCGGCTTCTGATCGTCGAAGACAATGACATTGAGCGCCAGTCCATTGTGGAACTGCTCGGCTACACAGACATCGAACTGGTGGCCGTCGCCACCGGCGGCGAGGCGCTGGAGACGATGCTTGCCAAGTCATTCGACTGCGTCGTGCTCGACCTGCACCTGCCCGATATGACCGGATTTGAACTGCTGGAGAAAGTGCATGCGGAGCCGGCCCTGGCGGACGTCCCTGTGGTTGTCTTCACCGGCAAGGAGTTGACCGACGAGGAACAGATACGGCTCAAGGCGATGGCCAAGAGCATTGTCCTCAAAGACGTACAATCACCCGAGCGGCTGCTGGACGAGACCGCGCTCTTCCTTCACCGTGTCGTCACCGACTTGCCGGAAGAAAAGCAGAAGATGCTTGATCGGCTCCACGGCTCCAACGAAATTTTGCGCGGGCGGAAGGTCCTCGTAGTTGATGACGACGTGCGCAACATCTTCGCGTTGACCTCCCTACTCGAGAATCAAGAAATGGACGTGGTCAGCGCAACCAATGGCCGCAACGCCATCGACATCATTCAGAACACGCCCGACGTGAGCATTGTTCTCATGGACATCATGATGCCAGACATGGATGGTTATGAGACGATTCGCAAAATCCGCAAAGCCCCGGAATTCCGCACCACTCCGATCCTTGCCCTCACAGCGAAAGCGATGAAAGGTGACCGCGAGAAGTGTCTCAACGCCGGTGCGAGCGATTACATCGCCAAGCCGGTGAATACGGACCAACTCCTATCACTGATGCGGGTGTGGCTTTTCAGGTGAACGCGATCGAGACATGACGAGGTCATCCCATGAACATTGACACCAACTCACCGTCGACCGACGACCAGGTGCAAGATCTGCCCTCCCAACGTCGCTCCCCTGCCGTGGCTCCAGCGTCCGCTGTTCACGCGGGCCCCATCAACATCCTGATCGTGGACGATGAACCGAAAAATCTCACCGTACTCGAAACCGTCCTCGACAACCCAGACTACCGGCTGGTCAGGGCCGGATCCGCCGACCAGGCGTTGCACGCGCTCGTCATAGAGGAGTTCGCCCTCCTCATCTTGGATATCCGGTTGCCCGGCATGAACGGGTTTGAATTGGCTCAGATGATCAAGCAAAGAAAGAAAACCGCCAGCGTGCCGATCATCTTCCTGACCGCCTACTACAACGAAGACCAACATGTGCTCGAGGGCTACGGGACCGGCGCGGTGGACTACCTCGTCAAGCCCTTGAACCCGGCCATCCTCCGCTCGAAGGTTGCCGTCTTTGCCGAACTGCATAGGAAAAACCGTGCCCTGGTTGCCGAAGTAACCGAGCGCCGTCGGGTCGAGGAGCAACTGCGCGAGTTGAACGACACGCTCGATCAGCGCGTGACTCAACGCACACAAGCACTGGAGATAGCCAGCGCCGCCCTGCACGAGACCGGCGAACGATACCGTTCCCTCTTCGACGGCAGCCTCGACGCGATCTTTTTCCTCGACACCGAGGAGCGCTTCAAAGCGGCCAATCCCGCCGCGCTCCGGCTCATCACTCGCACGCTCGAGGAGCTCAAGACCATCCCCTTCTTGGATCTCTGCGCGCCCGATCAGCGAGAAGTCGTGAGGCAGGCGTTCCGCACCGCCTTTGGCCGCCAGGGCTTCGCAATTGATACAGCCGTCGTGACCAGTACCGGCGAGCGCCGCGATCTCTTCATCAGCGGCGCACCGGAGATCCAGGACGGGGAAGTCGTCGGCATCTCGTGCATCGCGCGAGATATTACCGAACGCATCAAAACCGAAGAGGCGTTGCGGTTCAGTGAAGCCTCTTATCGGGAACTCATACAGGCTCTGCCCGCTGCCGTGTATACCACCGACGAGCGAGGCCGTATTACGCTCTATAACCAAGCAGCGGTCACATTGTGGGGGCGCGAACCTGAAGCGGGCAAGGATTTGTGGTGTGGATCGTGGAAGATCTATCGACCAGACGGAACCCCATTACCTTTGGATGAATGTCCGATGGCCATGGCATTACGTGAACGCCAGGCAATTCGCGACGAAGAAATCGTCATCGAACGGCCAGACGGTACAAGACGCCATGTGCTGCCGCATCCGGAACCGATGCGGAACGCTCAGGGCGTGGTCATCGGCGCCATTAACATGCTGGTAGACATTACCGACCGCAAGCAGGCGGAGCGCGCTGTGGCACATTTGGCGGCGATTGTGACGTCTTCTGAGGACGCGATCATCAGCAAAAATATACAGGGCATTGTGACGAGTTGGAATGGTGCGGCGGAACGGCTGTTCGGATATACGGCGGAGGAAATGATCGGACAACCTGTGAGTCGCCTCATTCCTGTTAATCGACACAATGAAGAACCGGGCATTCTTGAACGAATCAGGCGAGGCGAATCAATCGATCAATACGAGACGGTCCGCCTAAGAAAAGACGGGACCGAGTTCCCCGTTTCGCTGACCGTATCGCCTCTGACCGACCTGCATGGGAAGGTCATCGGAGCCTCCAAAATTGTCCGAAATATTGCGGAACAGAAACGCGTGGAAGAAGCACTGCGGGAACGCGATCGCACCTTGACGACAGTGAACGAGGCCTTAAAGAAACAGGCGGTGGCGCTTGCCGAAGCCAATAAGGAGCTGGAAGGATTTTCCTATTCGGTCTCCCATGACTTGCGCGCTCCGTTGCGCACCATCGATGCCTTCAGCCGCATCGTGGAAGAAGAACATGGCCCTTGCTTGAACGACGAAGGGCGCCGCAATTTAACCATCGTCCGGAAGGCGGTCGGTCAGGCAGGCGAGCTGATCGACGATCTGCTGGAGTTCTCCAAACTGGGCCGTCAGGGGATGAGTTTCCGTCTGGTCAAGATGGCGGACTTGGCTCGGGAGGCGGTCGACGATTTGAGGATCCTGCAGGAAGGCCGGCAGGTTGATCTGACCATTGGGGACTTGCCCTCTTGCCAGGGAGACCGGCGGTTCCTCAAACTCGTCTGGAACAATTTGCTCACCAATGCCTTCAAGTACACCAAAAATCGGAAAGAGACCAGGATCGAAGTCGGATGGATGCCGGATGAGGCGAGCGCAGAGTCGGTGATCTACTATGTCAAGGACAACGGCATTGGGTTCAATATGGCCTATGCGCACAAGCTATTCGGGGTGTTTCAACGGTTGCATCGGAGAGAGGATTTCGACGGCACCGGAGTAGGATTGGCCGTCGTCCAGCGCATTGTCCAACGCCATGGTGGGCGAGTTTGGGCCGAAGCCAAGGTCGACGAGGGGGCTACGTTCTTTGTTTCCCTGCGAAAGGCCACGGCATGAGGAACGGGATGGAGATTTTGTTGATCGAAGACAGTCCCGAAGATGTGGAAATCACATTGCGGGCATTTCGGAAATATGATTTGGCGAACAACGTTCACGTGGTGCGGGACGGTGAGGAGGCGTTGGACTGTCTCTTCAGCACAGGGAGGTACGCCGGACAGACGGTCTGCTCGAATACCCGGTTGATTCTGCTTGACCTCAAGCTCCCAAAAATCGACGGCAACGAGGTTTTGCAACGGTGTAAATCGGACCCGCGCACCAAGAACATTCCCGTCGTGGTTCTCACGTCTTCCAAGGAAGAACGCGATCTGACCAATACGTACAATCTCGGTGTGAATAGTTACGTCGTCAAGCCGCTCGACTTTTCCCAATTCACCGAAGCCATTCGGCAAATTTGTCTGTATTGGATGGGGCTGAATCAACTCCCGCCGGAAACTAACTTTGTGAAAAGAAAAGCCGGCGGCCCCCAGTGAATAGGTTACAACGGAGACTAAATGTATGGCCTACTTACGCGTCTTAATCGTTGAAGACGATCCGTTGGATGCCGAATTGGTCGTCCGAGAACTGCAGAAAAGCGGCTACGACCCTCAGTGGGAACGGGTCGATACGCAGGCGGAATTCATGAATTGCCTCGCCCAAGATCCACCGGATGTCATTATTTCAGACCATGTCATGCCGCAGTTCAGTTCGGCGGAAGCATTGCGCTGTCTACACGAATGCCGGCTGGCAATTCCCTTCATCGTCGTGTCCCACGCCATCGGGGACGAAGAGGCTGTGGGACTGATGCGCAACGGCGCGTCCGACTATATCCTCAAGGAGCGGATGGCCCGCTTGGGCGAGGCGGTGCGGCATGTCTTGGAAAAACGTCAGCTACGCTCCCAATACGCCGAAGCGCAGGAAGATCTGCGGCTCCTCAACCAGGAACTGGAAAGGCGGATCGTTGAGAGAACAGCAGAACTCGAGGTTGCGAATAGCGCGCTGGCTCGTGAACTCTCCGAGCGTAAGCAGATCGAAGATCAACTTCGCCAGTTGACCGGCACGCTTGAGGAGCGGGTCAGGGAACGAACCCAGCAGCTATCGACCTCTTACGCCAGACTCCGCGCCCTCGCGACAGACTTGACGGTTGCTGAGCAAACGGAACGACGCCGGCTTGCGACGGAGCTGCACGACTATTTGGCCCAGATACTGGTCGTGAGTCGCATGAAGGTGGCTCAGCTGCTGACACTGGATCACGATCCGGAAGTGGGGAAAACTCTCCAAGGCATCGATCAGTTGCTCCACCAATCGCTCGACTACACCCGGTCGCTAGTGTCGGAGCTGACACCTCAGGCTCTCTACGAGAGTGGGCTTGGCGCCGCCATCCGATGGCTGGGGGATCAGATGCGCAGGCAAGCGGTATTGAACGTCGACGTCGATGTCGACGCGCCCGAACTTCCACTTCCTGAAGCGGATGCGGTGCTGCTCTTCCACTCGATTCGTGAATTATTGTTCAACGTGCTCAAACATGGAAAAATCAATCGTGCATCTGTGTCCATGCAGTATACCCAGAATATCTTGTCCATAACGGTGTCAGACCAAGGATGCGGCTTCGATGTTTCACGATTGAGCGAAGATCATTCCGATCGGTTCGGCCTGCTGAGTATTCGAGAGCGAATGACAGCCCTCGGTGGAAGTTTCGATCTACAATCGATACCGGGAAGAGGAACGGTTGCGTCGCTCCATCTGCCTGTTACAGTGTCCAGCGAACGCATTGAGACAGAAGTAAAGCCTCCCTCCTTCGAGAACGTGGCGTCTCGGCGAGCCTTCGAGCAAGACTTGGTGCCTCCTTCTCCCGGCGAGCCGAATGCCGTGACTCCGCTTCGGGTGCTGATCGTCGACGATCACCAAATGGTTCGAGAAGGCTTGTGCTCTATTTTAAGAGAGTATGACGACTTGACGGTGATCGGAGAGGCTTCGACCGGAGAGCAAGCGCTTCAATTAGCCGGCACGCTAATGCCAGAAGTCATTATTATGGACATGCATATGCCTGGTTGGAATGGGGCTGAATCCACCAGGCGGATCTTGAAAGAACACCCCACGATTGTTGTGATTGGGTTGTCCATTCAAACCGATTCGCATGTATCCGACTCCATACTGGCTGCCGGGGCCGCAGCGTTCTTGCCGAAGGAAACGATTGGGAGCGAACTGTATTCCACGATCCAAACGGCTGTCCGTCGTATGAAATCTCGGACGCATAGCAGATCCCATCTCTCCGTCTAAGGACTGCGGGAGGGTCGATATGAATCGACCTCCTCCGCACCTTCAGCCAGAACCGTCGCGTCTGCAGAGAACCGTGGTGTCACGCGCCCCTTGTTATGCAGGAGGCCGTTTGCCCATAACCAAACTGACGACGGCGACGATGACAAATATGACAAACAGCACATAGGCGATGTAGGTCGCTGTACCAGCGACGCCAGTGACCCCCAAGAGCGCTGCGACCAGCCCAATAATGAGAAATGTCACGGCCCAGTGCAGCATGATAGCACCTCCTTGGATAGAAATTGCCGAACAAGAGCTGTGTGAATGATTTCACTACAGTTGCGCCTTCATCGCGCCTCTCCGCAATCGGTTAGAAATGGAAGTTGAGGCCTGCGGTGATCATGTGGCCGTTGTCGTTGAAATCCTTGTCTCTGATGTTCTGGTCTCTAGACTGGATATCCTCCAGCCAAATGTACCGGTACGTACTGTCGATCGAGATATGGTTGTTGAAGAAAAACTGAAGGCCTCCCCCGGCATGGAGGCCGAATCGATTTTGTGTGTCGTCGAAATTGCCAGGACCATTGACTGAGGTGTAGTACCACCCGCCGCCGCCAAGCAGGAAGGGAGCCAATCTGGTATGGCCCAGCGGGTAGATCAACGCTGAGACCTGCACCGGATAGGTGTGAATGGTCGATCCAGCCGTATCCTGTGACCGATAGTCGGCTGATCCTTCGAAAGACAAAAATTTGAATGGATTAACTCTGACCTGCGCGCCGCCGAACCAGTGTGCCTGAGTGTCTTTTGGATCGTAGTATGCGGCTCGACCCCCGATCGAGAAAACGCCGATATCCATTTGCTGGAACAGATCGTTATCCGCAGCTTCGGCTTGCTGTAAGAACATCGAAGATAGACCCGACATAGCGATCACGAACACGCAGGCTGATAATACCCACTTCATTTCGAACCTCCATAAAGCTTCGGGTTGGATCATCATCTATTGGACGTCTTGTTCTGTTCGAACCAGTCATCGATCCATTTCTTCACTTCCTCCTTCCGATCTCCATAGCGCTCCTGAACTTTTCCCTCAAGCTTGTCACTGTGACCCTCGATATAGAGAAGGTCGTCGTCAGTGAACTTGCCCCATTTCTTTTTCAGGTCCCCCTTGAATTGTTTCCATTTACCTTTGAGTTGATCCTCATTTATGACCATGACAATTGGAACACCTGTGCTGGAGATCGAAAGTCCTTTCTGATTCCATGCCGCCGACGACATTGGGGACGCGACGACTGCCAGTACACACATCCCAACACTCACCATCATGATTCGTGCAAAATTATTCATGGTGCCTCCTTCGATTGTGGAGGGTGCGGTCGAATCATCGTCCAACCATACCCGTTGTTGTAATTTCGGAAGAGAAGGGCAAAAATGCCGACCTACTTTCGCTCCGGCACTCCGGCCGGATTCTGGGTCTGAACAGAACGGTACCATTCGTCCGCCCACCGGCTGATTTCGTCTTTCCGGTCGGCATATCGCGCCAGGATCGCTCCTTTGAACTTGTCGTAGTCCCCTTCGATCTTCATGAGATCGTCGTCCGTGAACGCGCCCCACTGTTTCTTTAGTTCACCTTTGAATTGGTTCCACTTGCCCTTGAAATGATCGGTGTTCATGTCTCCCTCCTTTTGATTGTGAAGTGACGGGAGTTCGATGTCCGTAACACCAAACTTTCCCGGTTGATGGAACATCGCTGAGCCTGTTCCACGTCGAGGGAAACCATCTTGAGAAGAAACGCCGCAAGACTCACTTTCAACCCCGAAGGATATTTGACTGTGGGCAATTTCATCGATGTCTCCCTGACGTCTTCTTTATTCATGACTTTCTCATTCTCTTGATACAGATATACCGTGGCTATGGGGCCCAGTAGACTGGCTTGTTCCCTAGTTCATCGCGAAGGCAACCCGAGTTCTCACTTCGGAAGTGGTTCCTTGCTCTCATTAGGACGCAGAACTTAAATATAAGTTGATGACCACGCAGCGGGTCGAAGAGTGGGTGTGTATGAAGAACAGTAACGCTAAAGGAAGAGCAGGAAACTGCCGGAGTCGAAGAGACCTGTCGCGCCACCAATGGCGCGGCAGGAAGGAATATTATTCTTGGCTCTGAAGGCTCAAAGGATCTTGAGCATGTTCAGCTTTGGATTAGATTTCTTCCGCCGACCGATGTGTGATGAGATCGTCGGCCTAATGAGTTGAATGTTCTTCTTACAACTGTCGATGATGTTTCGTTCAACAGTTTCAACACTGTTTCAAGTTTAGCCCCGCATCTTGCGGTGACCGCACCCTTCGCGCTGTGCTTTGAGACAAGGCCCGGATAGAGCGATCGCGACAATCATGTAGATTCCTTCTCCACTCTCAGATTCTCGTTAGTCTCTGCGTGTCTCCACGAGCCTGTTTACGGGAGTATGCCGACCGCCCAGAGCACGACGAGCACGGTGAACGGAACTCCCAACAACCAGAGAATCAACGCCTTTCCCATGATGACCTCTCTTGCTCTGCCCGGTTAACGAACCGAATTGCGCGCATTCACTTGCGGACCCAACTCCTTCAGGAGGCTGGCCAGGTCCTCTGCATGCTCCTCTTCTTGCGCAAGGATCTCCTCCAATACTTTACGAGTCGTGGGGTCATCCGTACCGACATAGGCGATCATTTCCCGATAACTGTCGATCGCAATTCGTTCGGCAATCAGGTCTTCAGTGATCATCTCCACCAATGACCTGCCTTCGACATATTCCGAGTGGCTCCGGCTCAACAGCCCTTTCGGGGACAGATTCGGCTCACCGCCAAGTTGGACAATGCGTTCAGCCAATTGATCGACATGGGCTTGCTCCTCTATGACATGTTGGAGAAACTCCTCCTTCACACTGAGAGAATTGATCCCGTTAGCCATGAAGTAATGGCGCTTATAGCGAAGGACACACACGATCTCGGTGGCGAGTGCTTCATTGAGCAGCGTGATCACCGATCCCGCTTTTGCCCTATACCCTGCTGTCATAGCCCCGTCCTCAATCCCTTGGCGCGCCCGGGCCCGAAGCGTATGCACATCGGTTAGACCGATGGCTTCTTTGACGATGACTTCCTGTCTGGAAACGCGCGATCCTGTTGCTTCAGATAGCGCGGTTGACGATGGAGCTGCTTTCACAGTTCCCTCCTTTCGGAGAGGTCTCCGTTTCTTATTCTGCCGATCACAAATCGCCCAGGACGTTCCTGTCTTCCTCGGGCGGCTTCCACCAAATCCGACTCGCCGAACTGCAATCGCCTCTCCACAGACTTCCAATCGACGTTGGCGAAAAACGCCTCGATGTAGGACGCTCTTTCAGCAGGCTTGTAATCGAGGAGATACGCGTGCTCCCACACATCCATGACGAGGATCGGGATGAACCCCACGATGTGCCCATGCTCATGGAGACTCACCCAGTGGTTGGAAAGTCGGCCATTGTGTGGGTCCAAATAACACATGGCCCAACCCACGCCTCGCATCTTCCCCACGCTGGAGAAGTCCAATTTCCACATGTCATAGGTGCCGAAACTGTCTTCTGCCGCTTTCACAAACGCCGAGTCTCGATCCGGTTTCGCGGTTCCAGTGTTCTGCAAATTCTCAAAATAATATTCGTGCAAGACCATTCCGTTGTATTCAAACCCTAAACGGCGTGTCAGCTCCGAATAAGCCGGCATTTCCTCATGATCTATCCAACCGTCTTTGAGCATTTCTTCAATCTCGGTCGTCAGCTCGTTCGCGCCCCGAACATATCCCTCATAGAGCTTGAGATGCATCTCAAGGGTGCGGTCGGAAATCCCGACCAGCCCGTGTAAGTCAAATGGCTTGACGTTGTAGGAGTCTCCCATTTTCATGTGCCATCTCCTGTGTTCGTTTGATTGTTCAGAATCTCTACCATCATTTCTATATATGCGTCCCTCTGGAGTCAGTCTGTGTAAACAGCTTCTCCCTCATAACATTAAAGAGCGCGGAGAAAGGCCACCAGGTCCTGCTTTTCTTCAGCCGTCAACTGGGTCCCTAACACCACGTTGAAGAACTCCACGGTATCCTCTAACGTCAGCAACCTCCCATCGTGCAAGTACGGAGGCGAATCCTTGATACCCCGCAAGGGAAACGTCTTGATGGGACCGTCTGCGCTCGCCATGCGTCCATTAATCATTCGTGGCTTGTAAAATCGTTCCACTTTCAGATTGTGCATGGAATTGTCCGTGTAATACGGCGGCTGATGGCAGTCTGCACATGTCCCTTTGCCAAAGAAGACCTCCTGCCCTCGCTTCTCAGAGGCGTTGGCTTTTGTGAGATTCAACTTGCCTTCAATGCCCAGCTTGGGAGCTGGCGGAAAATCCAGGAGTTCCTGGAACTCCGCCATAAAGTGCACCTGGCTCCCTCGTTCAAGAATGTTGGCCCCTTTTTTTGTCCCGATCACATGATCGCCGTCGAAGTAGGCGCCGCGCTGCTCAAACTCAGTGAAATCCTCCACGCTCTTCAGCGCCCTCTGCGAGCCGAACAACCGCTGGATGTACACGCCGCGCATCGTGGGAGTATCAATGCGATGACGGAACTCCTGCGGGCGGATGTCTCCGGCCAGATGGGTACTGGCGTTCGTGTGGCCGTTCGCATGACACTCGAAGCAGGTGACGCCACGGCTTGGGCGCACGGTGCGACGGTCTTCTGTCTGGTTGAACTGCTGCTGTGGGAACGTCGTGACGAGCAACCGCAAGCCTTCGAGCTGTTTCGGATTCAGAATCCCATTGAAGAATTCGTAATAATTGTCGAGGGTCACCAATTTGCCATGGGACACGTCACCGAGATCGGGCCGTGTCGTCAGGTAGATGGGAGGCGGGAACTCAGGTAAAAAATGGTCCGGCAGATCGAAGTCCAGGTCGAAGCGAGTGAGGTCACGACCCTCCTGCTTCTGAATCTCCTCGATGTGAAATTTGGGAAACACCATCCCTCCTTCCGGGTGGTTGGGATGGGGAAGCGGAAAGAATCCAGCCGGAAACGAATCCTTTTCCCGGATCTCCTCGGGACTCATGGCCTGAAGTTTTTCCCAGGTCGATCCCTTCGGTAGTGTGACGCGTATCCCTTCCTGAACAGGTTTACCGCGAGACATCGTGATATCTTTGGTCGGACGGTTGGCGAGGTCGTACCGCTCCTTGAGTAACTCCATCTGCCGTTTCATGACCGCAGGTTTTGCGGTGTTCATGCGGGCGATGACGGCGGCAATGTCCTCCTTGAGATCAACGGGAGCATAGCTCGTCCCCTGCTGTGGTACCGCTTGCGCCAACGGTGGATTGTCGCTGGCCTTACCCAACACGGGCGCCTGGGCAGCGATGAGCGTCGCTCCGACAACCAGCGCCGCATAGAATGTGACCCAATTGTGTGCCTTCACGATTTCCCCTCCCCGGTAGTGCACGGTCTCACTATTTGAGTGTGCTTTACTGTCCTTGGGTCATAATGCGCCACTCCGCTTTAAGCCAATCCTCCTGATCATGCCCATGCTTCCGCCCGCGTTGCTCGTAGAGCCCATATGCTAATTCTGCGATTCGTGTTCGATCCTCGTCCGACACGGCTTTAGATTGAATATTCCTGGACGTATGCGTGTCCTTGCTGTTCTGTTTCTCTTCTTCCACTTGCAGCGGGGCCTGGCTTTGCATGGAAGGTTTATCGAACGGCTGTCGTTGATATCGAATTACTGTTTTCTTCTCTGAATGCTTCTGCGGTTGTCTTTCCATGTGATGTTCCTCCTACACGCAGGCTCTCCGCTTCCCCAGGGTCACATCCGCATCGTGGAAGGACACGGTTCCCGTTTACGGAGACACGTACTGCTATCCCTTCGACCTGCTCTTGCCTGATTCAAGAGTGAAGTCAGTCATACGGCTATCTTGAGTTCACTGACTTGCATCAGCTTTTCGAATTGACAACGCATGATTCTCATTGTTTACCTTCACCTCTATACGCTCCCCCTTCTTAATTTCTCCTATCATCTGAGTCGTTTTATCTGTATGCACACGTACTTGCTTACCATCCTTTGCCTTCACGAAATAGTTACCGTCTTCGACGCGAAACAGTTCGCCCTTGATCGTTTTGGCTCCTTTCGCGCTATCACTTCCCTTCTCATTGTCTATGTTCTTTTGCTTGTCATCATCAGATTGAAAACCTTGCCGATCAGTGACGGAGTCAGTTTTCATCACATCTGAGGGCGCAGGCGTATGCTCTGCCTGCGCGGAATTGGACAGCCCGAGGCACAGCAGGAAACCACACGACAGAACACCGACGACTTTTGGAATCGATACCATAGGAGCCTCCTCGGTTAGATCGAAATGAATGCAACAAGTTTATCTGTACACTTCCCGGAGAGTTTCCAGACCTATGAATTTTCCTAGTTTATTGACGACCACGCCCTAGGGCAGGAAGGAATCGAGAAGATCAGTCTGAAGTCACAATGCACGGGGAGAATGAATTACGTGACCACTCAGCGAGGCGAAGGCACACTAGGGGCTGCGTTAGAACCACCTGGCTTTGTATTCTCAGGAACAGAAGGAGCCGTTTCTGGATCGATCGCCATTTTGGGATCGACTGTCGGAGGGACAACCGCCGAACGAGGATCAGGAATTGTCTGAGGACGTCGTTCAATGCCCGGGTCTATACGTGAAGGTGGCGGCGTATTTGGCGTTTGAGGATGTTCAGGGCGTACCTCACTAGGTACGGAGGGTGCAGGGGTGACATCTGCTGCCCAGGCCGGGGAAAACCAAACGATCATTATCCACAATGATGCTAGCAAGAAGAAGGTCATAGAGTTCTCATCACTATTCCGGAGAAAAGCCCTTTGATATTCCGGACGGGAACAGCGGTCAATCCGCGAGCACGCATCATCGCATGGACATCGAGAAGCAGGTCATTCTCATAACAATAGACCGACTCGTGGTTCATAACCTTGTGAATGGGCTCTGACGGGGGAACGTTCGCCAGAGCAATATCTCGGTCTGAGAGCGTCCCGACCAACATACTATCGTGGCAGACTATGACGGCGCCGACGCCCAACGACTTCATCAGCCGCACCGTTTCCTCAATCTCGGTCAAGGGAGTGACGATGGTCACGGAACGACTCATGCCATCTTTGACTCGGATGCATTCGTGTGGCAGGACTCCCAATTGCTCCGCTTCGGTGGATTCGAGATAGATACCGGACCGCTTCCGTCGCTGTAGACGATCGGTGTCAGATCGTATTGACGGCGCTACAGCCCTTGATAGTGATGTTTTATCGGACTTGCCCATCGCTCAATCCTTTTCCTTTATCGCAGTTAAAACATATGCTGATCCTCGTTATGGATCTCGCACGCTCTAGAATACTGTGGTGAAACCCTCCCGAACACTGGAGGGTCCCCTAGTCTTCTGAGTTTCTTAACATTATTGAAGGGAGCACCTCCGACTGACAGTATCGTCCAATTCCGAGGCTGTTATGATGGATCAGTAATAGAGATGGACGCCGACGCCGTACCATTCGGTGTTTTGCAGAAAGAATTGTCCGTTGGGCGAGGGGCCGGAGTAATACTCCGCCAGCACTTGCACTTTGCGATCTCCGATCCTCGCACTCTCAAATTGCAGGCCCGCCATGACGGAGCTCCCGACCCGCCAGTTACTGCGCGCGTTGGCCTGAAAATCGGTGTACGCCACCGGACGCACCTTGCCATCCCACACGGTCCATGGACTGGTGAGTTCCACTCCCACTTGGCTCGTGCCGCGTGACATATCTTTCGGATCTCGCCCCACCAGCATGCCCCCGCCGCCGTAGATCCGGAACCAGGAGGCCAGCTCATAGGAAATTTTCAGGTCCACCTCTTCGAAACTCACATTGACGCGATTAATCGGAGTCGGGCTGTTGAGAATAAATTCATCTCCCAGATGTGAACTCTGGTGGTGGAAGCGGAGAAAGCCGGAGAACGGCCCGGTCCGATAGCTGGTGAGCAACCCGACCGTGTAATCGGCGTTGACGAGGTCCGTCGAGGCGGCATCCATGTTGAAGATACTGAACACGCCGGCCTGAAGGGCGATTTCCCATTGGCCCTCCAACGGCGCCGCGTTCCGATAGAGGGCAAAGGTTTCTCCAAAATTGGCCGCCCCGGTATGGCTCGGCTCCTGGCCCATGGTCAAGCGCCGCGACGCGACGGAGAAATGCGGCCAGCGGGGGTCGGCATGGAACGGCGCCACGAGGAGCCCCTTCGGCAGGAAGTTGGACTCGGGCTTGGGCACCTCTTGCTGAATCGCCTGTGGAGGAGCCGCCGGAACTGCGGAAGGCGGCAGGCCCTCCCGGACTTCCGCGCGCACGACACCGGGGATTTTCTCCAGCGCCGCGATGACTTTGTTCCGGTCGACCTTGCCGAGCGAGTCGGCGGTCACCAGTACCACGCCCTCTTGCACCTGTAGGATGGCTCCCGGCACATTGAATTCGTGCTCGAGCACCGCGGCGGCATACCCGGCAATGTAGGAATCATCGGCCGCGATGGTGGCCGGCACAAGCCCTAAACAGAACACAAAGACAACGACCCCCGACGCGACCATGCTGCGTAGAGCAGAGAATCGATGGCTGAGCGCTGAATCTTCTTGGGCAGTCATTTCATTCATCACAAAGTCTCTCTCTGCCAATCGAAGATAGTTGATCCCGATCTGACAGTTCCGATTCTTGGCGAGAATATGCAAAGAAATGAAACGGAAAGCATGGAGAACCAGGCCGCCTGCTCAAGAACCGCTCACTCGCCATGCCAGTCGCTGATTCTATCCATGACCTGCGTGAAACACACCGGACAATACGTGTGAGTGAGAAGGCAATTTGCTGGATTCACGTCATGTGTCATCCGAAGCGTCCGCTGCGTAACCCAGTGCTCCTGATCAATGGAAGGATCGGTCTCATCTAGAACGAGTCCGCAGATACAACAGATGTGGAGCATCGTCGTCTTGGTCCTCGAAGCCGACGGCGCCCTACACGCTAACTGATTGAGTACGGTTTCAGAAGCCATTCTCAACCTCCTTCCGTGATTCTCCATTTAGTGCGGTCAGGACAAGGCAAGATGTGAATCCTGTACCCAATGTACTTCCACCAAGTTGCTTCCAGTACTAGGAATCCCCCCAGCTTCACTTGAATGGCAACTAGCAGGACCTACAACCTAAGGGTAAATTGGTGTTATGAAAAGGCGAGTGTACTGCCCGCTAAATTATCGTAGACAGGTCGTGTCGTGTTTTTGAATAACCACGCGCAGACGAAGCACACGTTGAAGTCTGTTCTCTTTTACCTCACAGGTCTTCCTTTCCTTAAAACTATGGGCCCTCCAAGGATGGCTCGCTTCTTCCCAATCCCCAAGACACTTTCCTCCAAGCCTAGGGGATATCCTAGGTTCACGGAAACGCCATCTCAATATAATGATCTGTGTACAGGAGATGACTGCCATGAGGGATATACTTTGGGTATTTGACGCAGTTCTATATGTAGTGGGTGGAGTCGTTGCGATCAGCATCTTGGTTACGACGTTGCTCCCATAGTCACGATCTGCACTGCCCCGCTTAAAATTGTGGGCAGGGAGCGTAGTCACGCTTTCAGTGTGGTCCAACCCAACGATGATCTCACTACACAAAACAAAGGCTCGGTTCCTTTCGGAGCCGAGCCAACCTCAGATTCCACCAAGATCTGACTGCATGACAACCTGGGAGGATTGCGCGCTAGTCATTCCGTTGTGGTTTCTGAAGTACTCTTAGGCTACTCATTACCTGGAATCGTGCATACTAGGAGAAACCCTAGCTCATACCATGGCCGCGGATGCCATCGGAGAAACCGTACTACTGGTGTCAGGTTCAAGCGAATGAATTGTAGTCCTTGAATATCACGCTCCAGAGGAGGTGGTCATGACAACATTTGACCGGTCTGCTCGCTGTGTCCACCTGAATCATCGCGATGGGTTGACCCTCCATGGTGGCTCGTTCCGCTCAAAATACGACGTTCTCAATCACAGCCAAGCCGCTCATCGCCAGGGTAGAAGGTTTGAGCAAGCACTTGAGTGTGTCCACCAGGAGTTTCATCGAGAAGCCTTTTACGATGAACCCGCTCACCCCAAGCGCACGGGCCTGCCGCTCCGCCTCAGGAGTAGTGTCCCCCGTCAAAATGATCACCGGCTGTTTGAGATCAACACTGCGTATCTCTTTCAAGACCGCAACTCCGTCGAGCTCCGGCATTCTCAGATCCAGCACTATGACATCAGGGTGTTCTTGGCGATATAGCTCTAGGCCCTTCCAACCGCTGTCAGCAAAGAACACATCATATCCCTCGTGACGGAGTCTCATGTCGAGAAGAGCTCGCACGCTCGGTTCATCATCAATTATCAGAATCTTCGCCATGGTACCCCACTCTGGCTAAATTGCCGTTCACGAAATTGTGCGCTGAAATGCATCGGACCGGACCGCGGGACTCCCCTGCAATTGCAAACTTTAACGGTCAATCAGGAAGACCTCGCATGTTGACTCAGTTTGTCAGACCGGCGTATCCGTGAATTGACCAAGATGGGCATCCTCCACGAGCGCGATACGTACGACCCGCGCTAAACCGTCGCGGCCTATATCAAATTCCCGCGTGCCAAACCCGGCAAGCCTTGGAGGAACTGCGCCATGACAACGATGCCCCTGCCCGCACTCGATGGCGCGAGTCTTATCTGGGGCGCCTAGCGCGCGACTTGAAACGCGATGCTCCAGTCTCCTCGCGCTGGATGGTTATTAGGGAAACACCATCAGCACGATACTTACCGAGACAATTCCCCAGATAAAGACCAGCACGGCAGCCACTCCTGAGCTTAGATTTTCCATGGTATTCGACCTCCTGCATAGAGCCTGGCATCGGGAATGCGGGCTGTGAGCTGGGTCATTCCCTAGATGTGAGTGGGGGGAGCGGCTTTATCTGAGCGAGGAGTAGCCTCCTCGGTTAGATGAAAAATCACGACGAGAGATAAATTGGCTTCCGCGTTCCCGTCATGGTCGAAGATGATTACTCATGGATTTTCGACCTTGAGAATTTTCAACTTCACGACGAGCGGTTTCCCTGCGAGTGGATGGTTGTAATCCAACACCGCCAATGTATCTGCTACCTCTGCGACAGTGGCGAGTTCGCCCGCATCATTCCGCAAGACATCTCCTGCTTTCGTTCCAAGCGGCAACAGTTGTTTGGAGATCTTCAGTGTTTTCCTATCATCGTGAGGGCCAAAGGCTTCCTCGGGACTCAGTGTAACGTTCTTTTCCTCTCCAGGTTTCATCCCAACCACTTCTCGCTCCAACGCTGGGAAAATCTCATGCCGACCTTGAACAAACTCGCTGACATTGCCGTAGTCGATCGCGGTCGAGCCTGGAGTCGTTGCGACATATTGGAGGGTCACTTTCGAGCCATCCATAATCTGATCTGATCCAGCATCAATCTTGTTTGTAGCCGGCTCCGTATATGGATCTCGATTAGGCTGGGACTGTAATCCATATGTGGCTGGAATCATGCCGAGGCTAAGAACTACTGCAGCAACAAGAAAAAGTCTGTGTGCCATGAGGAATCTCCATTTTTAGCCGTTCGCTACAACAACTGCTCCCTCTCGTTTGAAATGAGCTACACCCTCTCCAGTAGGCAATGGGAATGCCAACTGTCCCACATGACACTTGAAGCCTCTGTTTCAATCAGATATGAACGACGCACATAGATGGAGTGGTGGCGTCACCCGCGCACAGCTTGTCCCAGGATTCAAGAGAACAACGCTAAGGTCTTGTATGTATAGAAGCTTTTACCAGCGACAGATAATCTGTCCCTGGACAGATTATGCGCCCGCGGCAAAGCTCCCTTTCCTTGGTAAGATGCGAGCCTCGTGCTAGCATTTCTCTCCTATGGCTCTGTCAACCAGCGTGCACGATCTCCGCACCCTCATTCGCTCCTGCCACCCGCTGATTGCCATCGAGACGGTAGAAGAGGAACGGGTACTGGCGTTGCTGCAATCAGTTGCCGCCCAGGAACGCATGCCGCTGTTCGAGTGGTCCGTCACCAGAGGACTCACCCGGCACGATGATGGACCGACACTCAGTAAAATGACTGCGACGCCTCTGGCAGTCCTTCAACATCTGCAGAGTTTGACTGTCGAGGCACTTTTCTGGCTTAAGGACCTCGCACCGCATCTACAAGATCCCGCGGTTGCCCGCCAACTCCGAGAAGTTGCAGCAACCCACGATCGCTCACGTTCCACCTGCGTGATCACCGGCCAACCGATGACCCTACCGCCCGATATAGAAAAAATCGTCGTGCGGCTCGATCTGCAACTGCCGGATCGAGATGAACTCCAGTCCATGCTCCAGAGTGTCCTGCAGTCGCTCAGTCTCAGAACCTCACCGCTTCGCCCACGGTCAACCACGGTGGTGCAAAGTATCCTCAACTCCATCGGCAACTCCAAAGCGGCAGACCGGGGCCCTTCGGTCAACGAGCGTGACGCCATCCTTCGCGCCCTACAGGGACTAACCCTCCATCAAGCCCGGCAAGTCATCACGCAATGCGTCGTCGAAGACGGCACACTCTCCGCCGATGACGTGCAGATGATTCTGAAGCGTAAAGTCCAGGCGATCAAAGACGGCGGTCTGCTCGAGTACTACCCGCTCGAAGACAACCGGTTCGAGTTGGGCGGATTCAACAATCTGAAATCCTGGCTGGAACGTGCAAAGGTCGGTTTTACCGCGGAAGCCAAGGCGCTCAATCTCACGCCTCCCAGAGGCATCATGCTCGTGGGTGTGCCGGGCTGCGGCAAATCGCTGGCCGCGAAGGCCATCGCGCGGGAATGGCAGCTCCCACTCCTAAAACTCGACGCTGGCCGGTTGTTCGATAAATTCGTCGGTGAGTCGGAGAAGAACTTCCGCAAGGCGATCGAGATGGCTGAGTCGCTTTCGCCCATTGTCCTCTGGATCGATGAAATCGAGAAGGCGATGGCCGCAGGGGGCGGAAGCGGCGAGGCCGACGCGGGCTTGAGCCGCCGTCTGTTCGGCGCGTTTCTCACGTGGCTTCAGGAAAAGAAACAAGAAGTCTTTGTCGTGGCCACCGCCAACAATTTGTCGTTGCTTCCCCCTGAACTCCTGCGCAAAGGCCGATTCGATGAAATATTTTTCGTAGACCTGCCGGATGACGGCGAACGAGAAGCCATCTGGAGAATCCACCTTGGTCTTCGGAAGCAGGATGTGAAACGGTTCGATCTGCTCAAGATCGTCAGCGCCAGCGACGGTTTCAGCGGTTCGGAAATCGAGCAGGCTGTGGTCGCCGCCCTTTATCGCGCACTCCACCAAAAAACACCGCTGACGACCGATCTGTTGATTGAGGAATTGACCAATACGGTGCCGCTCTCCGTCACCCGGCGTGAAGACATCGATCAGCTCCGGGAAACGGCGCAAGGCCGGTTTGTCAACGTACGGTGAAGTCGATGCGACTTCTCTTCATCATGGCCACAATAGCAATCGCGACGCTCGTAGGTTGTGCCTCGCAACCAGCCGAACGCTCTCGCACATCGCTACCGACAGAGCTTTCCTGCTGTCAATCCGGCGAGCGCATGCCGAGCCGGAGCGCGATTGTTCGGACAGCGGCCAAACTTGTAGGCGCCAAAACGATCAAGAGCAATGGTCGGCACATCGCTTACGACTGCGCCGGTGTCACCCGAGCTATCTTTCTCAAACACGGTATCGATCTGTACGACGGTGACGCGAGCGATCCCGATGCGAATGGTGTACGGATCATCTATTCGCACATAGAAGAACATGGCACATTCCACCAGGGACCAGCCGCGCATCCCGGCGACCTCGTCTTCTTCAACAACACATGGGACTACAACGGAGACGGCAAGGCCAACGACCCGCTGACGCACGTCGGGATTGTCGAACGGCAGGAATCGAATGGCACCGTGATCTTCATCAGTCGCGTCGCCGGCGCCATCGAACGCTACCGCATGAATCTCGGCCTGCCTCACGTCCATAAAACCGTCGACGGCCGAATACTCAACGATTATCTTCGCCGTAAGGATGTCAGCGACCCGGCCAATACTGGCTATCTGACAGGGGAACTCTTTGCGCAGTTTGCCACTCGAGTGGGGCGTTAGCCGGAACGCGTGGCATGCGAGAAAGGCCCGATCCGTCGTTCGAGGTTCTGGATTCGAAGTTCCGAACACCTCGAACTCTCCCCCGTCTCGCTCGGCCCGCCAGTCTCGCGTGTCTCGCTCCGTTATTGGACTAGCCAAATCATCAATTTGCGCTATATTTCACTATATTGTCTGGTTCGTCGCACTGAGTTGCTCTGAATACAGCGTGATTCAACGCGCGCAATACATCGTGCAAGAGGGTCCAAGGAGGGACGATGGGACAGACGGCAACCTATTGCAGCGACTGCTATAACAAAGTGGGGCGGGCTCAGGATGCGCAGATCAAAGCGGCGGAAAGCGACGGCAAGATCCCTATGACAAAAGAAGGGACCTGTTCTTCGTGTACTAAGTCCACCGTTGTGATCTATTTCGAGGGCTAGCACAGCCCTCTCGGATCGGCGTGGCGATTCCTATTGTGCAATAGCCCATTTCCAGGTCACACGCATCTTGTTGGCAAAAGCCGCGTACCTCCATCAAGCGCGAACCCGGTCTGTCTGGTTCATCTGGTTGATCTGGCTTGTTTTGTTTATCTGGTTAGTTTCGTTCAACCAGACAAACGAGACAAACAACATAAACCAAATAACGGGCCTCCTACTCTGGTAGTCTCTTCTACTGCCTGCTAACGCGCAAAGCTGAATATTTCGATATTCACATAGTGCGGGATATCCATCACATGAATGAATACTATGAGCCACCATTTTTGAAATAACCTGCTACAGTAATTCTATGGCGCCTGTATCACACAAGGCCTCCACCAAGAAATCATGCCCTCTCCGCAAGAGGATCCTCGACATGCGGAGCAGCCTCTTGAGTCTCCACAAAGCCCTCATCCTAGCGGAACAGGTGACCTATGAGCGTATCAATGGCCGGGTCGAATCGACCGGTCAATTGCTGCAATTGGTCTTGAACGACCCCTGGTTTACCTGGCTTCACCCCGTCTCTCAGCTGGTGGTGAGAATCGACGACCTTTTGGAAGAGGGGTCAGAACTATCCTCGGTTGAAGTGGAGCACTTTCTGATCGAAGCACGATCCCTTATCCGTCCTTCGGAGGAAGGAGACGGTTTCGAACGAAGTTACTACGAAGCCCTTCAGCGAGACCCCGACGTGATCTTCGCCCACGTCGAAGTGAAGAAACTCCTGTCCAAGATCGCCGCGTAATCTTCGCACGCTCGACTTCCTTTTCCTCGCTCACATCCGCCATCCAAATATTAAATTTTCCTTGCCAGTACCGATACGTACAAGTAGGCTCATCTACGGATATTATGATGATGCAACCACGTTGTCGCATGCGAATCCCAGTCGTCTACCCCGCGAGTATCCAAAGCGATACCGGGGCCGGAGAGGGAGTCTTGCTCGACCTCTCGCCTGCCGGCTGCAGGATGCGCAGCAACATCGCACTGAATGCAGGAACCTATCTCGCACTGCGCATTGCCGTTGCGCAGGAACCAACCCCCGTGGCCGTAGAAGTTTCGGTGGTTCGTTGGTGCAAAGACGGAAACTTCGGGGTGGAATTTCTTCGGTACAGTCAGGGAGACCGCGAACGAGTCACAGATCTTGTCCAGGGCATACCACCGGCTGAAAAAATACCTGCCCCTCCTGCTCACGCGGCGCCGACACTAAGCGCCGTCGTTTCATAATCATTTCAGAAATTTCATCTTCACGAGTCGCGCCTGTCGCGCACGTCCTGTTGTCTCGCTCACATTCCCACAAACATAAAGGCGGTCGACCCTAAGGATCGACCGCCTCGTTTCGAGCGCATGGCGCCCTCGTGACGTTACCGATTAGTTTTTCTCCTGCATGTCCCCATCTTCGTGTTTGTCCTTGTCGCTATGCTTCTC
>DATENE010000112.1:0-3461 GCA_035275205.1 Nitrospiraceae bacterium | reverse complement strand
TTCAAGAATGGGGGATGTCGATGTTTGAATGGCTGGCCCATCCCGACGCGTGGATTGCGCTGGGAACCTTAACTGCGCTGGAAATTGTGCTGGGGATCGATAACATTATCTTTCTCTCTGTGCTTGTCGGTCGGCTCCCCGCGAATCAGCGTGTCTTTACCAGAAGAGTCGGCCTGGCCCTCGCATTGATCGCGCGCCTTGCCTTATTGTTCGCGATTTCCTGGGTGATGGGACTCACCGAACCATGGCTGACAGTGTTCAGCCAAGCGATTTCCGGGCGCGATGTCATTCTGATCGGAGGCGGGATGTTTCTTCTGGCCAAAGCGACACTTGAAATCCATCACAGTCTGGAAGGAAGCGAGGGAAGCGATCCAGCCGTGGGCGCGGCAAGCCTGGGCATGGTCCTGGTCCAGATTGCGCTGCTGGACATCGTGTTTTCACTGGATTCTGTGATCACGGCAGTCGGTCTGGTTGAGCAGGTGTCTATCATGGCAATCGCCATCATTCTGGCGGTCGTCGTCATATTGATGGCGGCAAAGGCCATCGGAGATTTTGTTGATGCGCATCCGACGATCAAAATTCTTGCCTTGTCGTTTCTAATTCTTGTGGGAGTCACTCTCATAGTGGAAGGGTTCGACGTGCATGTGCCAAAGGGCTATATCTACTTTGCCATGGCATTTTCCGTCGTAGTGGAGATGCTCAATATTCGCATGCGCAGAAAACAATCATCACCGGTCAAACTGCACAGCCGCTATACAGAGAGCCGGCGCAAGGAAGAAGCCTAACGGCGCAGCACAATAGCGACGTTCTACCTTTTCTACCGTTCTTTCATCTTCTTGCCGGCGCGCGGCCTGTTTAATCTTCGACTGCGCGCAATTTTCTCACGCGCCCACCCAATGGCATGCCGAAACGCCCCAATACCCGAGTGAGGATCTTCGGAGGCCGCGCATGGCGCGAGCACAGGAGACCAACAGGCTGCTCTCCCTCCCCTCTATTCGAAGAACTTTCTCACCCCCGTCTTAATCTGGTCCAGCCCCTGTCGCAAATCGGTTTCAAGCACATCGGTCTTGGCCTGCACCACCTCGCGCTTGGCCTTAAGCTGGTCCTTGTACACCGCCAGCTTGGCAAGTATCTCCTCCTTCTTTGACTCCAGTGTGCCTTGCTGCTTGACTTTCTCACTCTCAAACCGGTCCTTGAGCACCTCAAACTCGGCCTCTAGCGTGCTCGTCCGGTCCACGAGATCCTCCCAGACCTTGCCCGATTCGAACGCAGCCCCTTTCAGTTTCTGTTCCGCTATGGATTCGAACTCGTTCAGGGCCTTGAGAGTCTTTGCCCTTTGCTCCTCAAACGTGTCGCGGGCGTCTGCCTTGCCGAGAGCCAATTGCACTTGAAGATGTTCGAGCTTGGCCTGGACCTCCGTCTTCGCCTGCTCTGCCATCTCCTTTGACTTCTGCACGTCGCCCTGAACCTGCTTGAGCAGGTCCCGCAGCTGTTGCTTGCGCTGTTCCAGCCGCTGCATGGCCTGATCTTTCGTCTGGGTCAATTGCGCCTCCAGCGCCAGCGCCCGGTGCTCCAACGCATCCAACTTCTTGTCGAGCGACGCCCTGAATTCCTTGATTCGCGACATGGAATCCTCCTCTGTGTGAAATGAAACCTACAAAAACCGGCTACTTTCTGCCGAACGCGGCGTTACACCGTAGTTTTCTTCTCTCTTCATGACAGTGCATGCTGTTCGCGCTGCAACACAGACTTCGGCCCCTTCCCCCCTCGACTACCCCTGCCGACAGCACTACCGATCGCGTTCATTCACTTGGCGAGCGTCCGCACATAGGCCAGCACGTCTCTACCCTCTTTCTCCGAGAGACGGACATTCCAAGGCGGCATGTTCGGTTTGCCGTTATGGATAGTCTTGAGCAGGTCGGCATCGGACTTCTTTTGAGTCGCCGGTGATGTGAGGTTGGCCGGATCCGGCCCGCGAAAAAACTTGTACCCATCCCCTCCACCTTCCGGCCCATGACAACCGGTGCAGTACTTGACAAACAAGATCTCGCCACGCGCCACATCACCACCCTGGACCTTAGGTTCAGCTTGTCCTTGCGCCACAGTCCCGAATAGAAGACCACTCACAAACCCGACCATCGACATCCTGAGTATCCAGTTTCTCTTCATGTTTTCTCTCGCTCGCGGTTGCCATACCGGTTGAACGCAATAGGACTTCTCCTTCGGCCCGCACAAGTCTACCCGATCACTCCGGCAAGAGGATATCCCTAACGGCGTTCCAGAACGATACCCCATAAGATGGTGAAGCTCAACAGCCGTGCAGCGGAGCCTGGTGAAGGACGTGTCCTGGCTCGCCGGGGCTTGGCGGGTGAAAAAAGAGACTGTTTCAGCATCTGCTCGAAGCTTTTGGCCTCATAGTCATGAAACTCCCCTTAAAGAATCAGCAGGAGATGTGCCGCGGAAAATACGCGATATTAGAAGGGGAACTAGACGATCTAGGAGCCTTTTGCCACAGCAGCAAAGATGACCGTGGTGAAATGCAACAGCAGGAAGTCAGCGCTTTCTCGATCCTCCGCGCACCTCGCTCTAACCCCTCTGCTCTTCTCACTGTTGGGTGATCACTCCCCAAACATTCATGGCATTTCCTTTGCTCACGCGAAAGACTAAACTAATCATGCGCGCATGACTTATATGTCTGTCTATCAGCGAGGGAGGTGACCATGCCGATCCTCAAACGACTCCAGAGTTATCTCGATGCCAACAACATTCCCTATGAAATGGTCAGCCACCCAAAGGCCTATACGGCGCACGATGTGGCGCAGACGCTGGATGTGTCCGGAGACCTCGTCGCGAAAGTCGTCGTGGTCAAGGCCGATCGGTACTTCGTGATGACGGTGCTTCCCTCAACCTGGCGTGTAGATTTGAAACGATTGCGGGATGCCTTGGACGTCCGTGACATGCGCCTGGCAACGGAAGCAGAGATCGCGAATCTGTTCCCCGATTGCCAAGTGGGAACGATGCCGCCGTTCGGGAATCTTTACGGCGTGGAAGTGTATGTGGATCAACTCCTGACGGAAGACGAGTCTATCGTGTTTGAAGCCGGGACGTATGTCGGCGCGATCAAGCTACAGTACAAGGACTTTGCCGATCTCGTTCGACCGAAGGTCGCCGCGTTTCATCACGAGCCCTCGAAAATCGAAGACTAGCAGGTCGCGGGAACACTCTGTGGGTGCGGCTAAAATCCAGCAACTCCCGCAGTGAGACTCGCGACAGGAAGAGGAAGAAGGAGTGACGGTGATTTTCAAGAACCGTGAAGAAGCGGGCCGTCAGCTTGCAGCTGAGCTGTTGCAGTATCGTAACGATCCTCGGGGTCTCATTTTGGCCCTTCCCAGAGGCGGAGTGGTCGTGGGCTATCAACTCAGCCACGCCCTCCATCTCCCGCTCGACGTGTTTATTTCGCG
>DATENE010000111.1:0-13409 GCA_035275205.1 Nitrospiraceae bacterium | reverse complement strand
ACCTTGCTGCTTACTCACGCATTCCCGGTATTTCTTGAGTGATTCCGTGACTTCTGTTCGGTAGGCCGTTTCCGCCTGGAGACGTCTATATTCCTGGCATTGAAGCGCAACATTGCCTGACCAGAACGTATCGCTGGGAAGTGAGCCGCAGTCGACCTCATTGTAGTTCACACTTGTGCAGCCCGTCGTGCCTAATACAAACAAGAAAACGGCGACATAGCGGTTCATACGATGCTCCCTCATAAGTCCACATCATGCCGATCTTCTTAAGGAGTGTGTGTATACCATGTTACGCGCAAGTACACAATTCAAATACCTCAGAGACCGCGGTGTTATTAAATGGAACCCATCGCCTCTCAGTCCACCAGGACTTTCTCAAAATCCGAGTGCGGCAGTGACACATACTCGATACATCAGTTAGAATGCATCGAATCGCGCTCCTCCACACAACACCCTTGCACCTTCTCTGGAGTGCTACACCTGCCGACATGGCCAGGAGCAATTCCATGACACAAAATGAGTTGCTCAGGACGTGAAAGCGATCAATCCAGTTCGGACAAACAGAAAGAATTCTACAAGAAGCTGTATCGTTGCCGCGAGCGTTCTGTTTCTTTTCGCATCGGTGTGTCCTCCCGCATATAGCGAAACACCCGCGCCCTCCGTACACTGGGGAAGCCTGGCGTTCCCGGATCAGTATTCAACGTTCACGACAGGGTTTACGACCGACCGATTTACGCCGGTTGATGGAAGCGGCAACAAATATGACTCCACCGTCCCCAATACGCTGGGCTTTAATCTCATTACATTCAGTTGGACCCAACACGGAGATGTGCGCTTTCCCGGTTGGAGTTTCAATCTCACGGGAGGTATCGGCCCCACCTCCAACCAGCCCAGTGATTTTTTTCAGAACCATGTCGCTCACCAAGTAAACCGCCTCGGGTCAGTGCCGGCCATACAGCCGCGCGAGGAAACCGACGGTATGATAGACGCGTCCATCACTAAATGGTTCTTCTCGAACAGAGCTGTGTTTCTAGGTGGCGGATTTTCTTTAGGCACCGTCTATCAAGAACAATTTCTCCGCGCGGGTGTCCGACGATTTCAAATCACGCCTGATCTATACAGTGGAGAGTGGGGAGATGTGAGTGTGCGTGTATCCGGACTGGGACGTGTAAGTCTGCTGCAGAGTGGTGCCGTACTCCATCAGGTGAAGCCGGCGTCATACCTACTCCAGCCTGCCATCGCGATAGGACAATATGATGTGAGCGAACACGGCGAACCATATCCGACATGGGAACTCGAACTGTCTGCCACATGGGATTCAGGAATTTTTGTCAATAGCGCGGGGGAAAGCCAAAAACAGTATTTTTGGTCTGTTGCTTTCACTGCCGGCCCGATGCGGTTCGAGACGTGGAACGACACCATGGGAAATATTGGGAGTATCAACAGGACCGACTTTGGTCCGACCTACGGCGCAACCCTCACGATTGACTTGTTTCGTTTGTAGACTACTGATGATTTTCTTCGCCTGCTCTAATCCGAAGGCTGTGGGGCATACCATGCGGAGTGAGTAGAAAAGATGTCAGCAATCATTTTGCGGCGCGTGGTAGGCCACTCACTTTCCAGATCAATGACGTGATTACGCCAGCCCGTGTGGCAGCAACATGGCCAAATTTGAAGATTGCTGTTGATAATATTTCTTGAATTTGAGGTCCCCGGCGGCTTCTTGGTCAAGAATCACGACGGCATGTGGATGCAATTGAATGGAAGAGGCGGGAATTGCCGCAGTTAATGGTCCTTCTACTGCTTGGGCAATAGCCTTTGCCTTTTCTTTACCGAATGCCAGCATCAACAGAGCGCGAGACTCGCCAATCGTACCGAGACCCATCGTGACGGCCCATTCAGGCACCTCAGTTTCATTGAAAGTCCGGGAAAGTGTTTCTCTAGTCTCGGCGCTCAGCAGGCTCGCCCTTGTGCGAGATCTGAAACTTGACATCGGTTCATTGAATGCCAGATGGCCATTGATCCCGATGCCAAGCAACTGAACATCGATACCGCCGCGATCATAAATCAGCCGCTCATAGGAGTGACAATGCGAGGCGATGTCTCCTTGAACCTCTCCCTGTAACAGATGGATGTTAGCTGGATTCGCATTGATATGTCGGAACAGATGTTGATGAAAGAAGGCCGCATAACTTTTCGAGCTCGTGGAGGGTAGCCCAATGAATTCATCAAGACTGAAGAACTCCACGCCCGAAAAATCAAGATGCGTCGATCGGTGCAGATCTACCAGGCTCTGATACACACCAATTGGTGTCGAACCTGCAGCTAACCCGAGTCGCAAGTTCGGATTCTTCTTGATCGACTGACCGAGCAGGGACGAAGCTGTTCGATGACCCTGCTCAATCGACTCGGTAATCACTACGAGCATGTGAGAGCTTCTCGAAAAGACGAACCCGCCATCGCCTATTCAGAAACTTGTTGGAAACGTCATCCTTATCATGGGGGCTAGCAGCGGCATCGGTGAAACCACTGCTAGCTCTCTTGACAGAGATGCCGGGGTCGGCATTGTCGGCACCTAACCAGCTACGGTGAGAACGACCTGCTGTTGGCAGAGTTGCTGGAGTTTCTCTCTGGCTTCCTGAGAGAGCTTCACAAATTCGACACCAACCCATTTCCTCTTGGCCCATCGGATTACCGCCAGGGTAATTTTAAACGCAGGGGTCCCATCATACGGATAGATCGTCAGGGCTAGCCCATCGCGAGAAAAGAGCTTTAGGGAGAGGTATCGCTTGAGGAAGGAGGAGGTAACCAGTCGCAGGTCACACCCTGTCTCGGAGATATTTGTCACCACTCCGTCGGCAAGACCGTTTTTGGCGGCGACGGTTGCGGAAAAACGCACTGCTCTTCGAGGATTCCGTCTGGGGTCGATTACTTTCACGGGGCTATTGTGTTTGGGAGAAAACAACTTGGCAACGTTCATGGTCTCTCCTTTACCCTAGTTGTTGTGCACTCATGAGTGTATCAGCAACCCTCATGCCGAGCATACGTAGAATATCAGAAATTGAAAAATCGCGCAGTTAGAAACAGGATGCCGTGAAGTGCGATTGGCGTGTGTGTCAGAAGAGAAACAATGATGAGAAAACGAGACGCGCGATTAGAAGAAACTAATGAGACCGGCCACTTTTCTCACGACTTTGACGGCTGCCATCGCCTTTACTTAGGAGAAGGGAGTGCCCAATCGAGGGCATGCTTGGGCTCTCCATTAAAGAGTGGAGAGAGCGGAAAGTCAGCCGCAATTCACGCCTGCGCGTTGACTTTATCGCAGATGAGCCCCCTGCCTCGATAATTGCTTACTAAATGAATTAGGACTACACTTCGCGAAAATTGCCTTCAATGGTCTGGGTGAAATCATGGCCGTTCACAAACTCAGGCTCATGCCTATTTGGAAGTGGCGTAAGAAGCCCGCCGTTGTAGCAGCGGTGATTGTTGCAGGATTTGTCTCAGGTACGTTCGTTCCCTACCTAGTTTTCGGTTCCGGTCCGGATGATCCCACTTGCGGACGATTCGACTACAGCCGGCACTGTGATCTCTCGCCGACTCTTTTCTTGCTTGTAGATGTCGTTATAGGAATTCTCTTGGCGATATTCTTCCACTATTTGTCGAAGCGTAATCAGAAACGACTAGACCAAATAATCGCCTCTCAGGAAGAATTGAGAAATCGGCGGATGGATTATGCGGCCCAGCATTTGAAGCAGCTCTTTCAGCTCACTCTTTTCACGATGAGCGTCACGAAACGATCGGTCTCTCATTACAACTTAACCGTGGGGTTGAACGATGATGAAAAACCGACGTGGATGCAATCCGTGACGCTCTCTGAGCTCAGGAGGGATGAAGCAAAGTTGGGGCGTGTGTTGCAATCGGTGAGAAGTCTCCTCACTGCTGCGAATGATGTGCTCGACCCTGACATGGTGAATAGGGTGGATGGGGTGTGCAACTATCTTGGCGAAATATCTGTAGAGCAAAAAGCGGACGGCACGATGGAGTTCCCGAAATATGATGTGTGCAGAATGAAGGTCAATTATTTGATCGAGCTACTTCAAACCTATTCCCGTGAGACTCGTACCTTCAAGGACATCGTTGATGAACCATATAGAACTTCTATCGTCGAGCCCGAATCTGATCTGGCAGAGGAGGTGAAACGCTAAATGGCACTACGTGATGACAACGAGCGAAATCAAAGCGGTCGCGATTATAGAAAGGCATTCGGCCAATTTTCATCGAATAAAACTCAAAGAATTTCGACCTTAAAACCTGTTGAGGTTCTACTGGATGCGCAAGCTGATGCCGGTGGAGGAATCCATACGATAGATTTCAACAAGGGCGATATCATCATCAAACAGTCGGGCATGTACCTGATCATCGCAGGTCCGCAGGTCGGTAAGGTGAGAGGCGCCACTCCCCGCTGGATCGATCTTTGGCTCAGGGTGAATAACATCGATGTGCCGAATTCGAACATACGGGCCGTATTGATCGATCCCGAGGAAAAGACTGTGGCCATCATGAATTCCGTGTTACCGCTCAATAGAGGCGATACACTGAATATTGTGATGGCAGCGGAGACAATCGAGGAAGGCATGGGACTTGAGGCAATCGCGCCTGATGGTGAGCCGACAATCCCTAGTATTATTATCACCGTCGTGCAATTAGATTGAAGTTTCAGTGGTAGCCTGGGTTTTGCGCCGGCGCTGTTTAGGACTATCGAAACCACCGGGGACGTCTGTCTCGAAGGCTCCGTCAAGGGGACAGAGTCCCTCGTTGACCCATCACCCCGTTGACTGTCTACACCTTCAATAGCCTTAGGCAGAGCCTCAGGGTTCGCGGAGAGGATTCGATGTATCGTCCTGCCTTGACGAGGACAACGACCCCAGCAAGTGAGTCAGCGCTTTAGATTCGCGTTCAGGCAATTCTTGGAACTGCACACCGAATGCGTAGCCACTTGCCCAACGCACGATCGCGTTGGGGACATAAATGGGGGCGGTTAGACGAGGCCGAATCTGAAGTTGAATCGCTGAATCAGGGGGCATGGGAATCGTGCTTGCCACCCGGCACCCTCCCATGGAAAGGTCTAGCACAATAGCTTCCCTGACCTGCACTGGACCAGACGAGTAGACCCCTTGGAGGTTGACGGGATGGCGACGGTGCTTGCGTTGTTCAACGGTAGGCGGCATATCGCCCTCCTCATGTCTCTATTTATGAGAGAGCCGGTACTATATTAAATGAGTGACAGCCAGATTACCGCATCGACTTGCGCCAAGGCACCTGGCGGAACCGCCAGGTCATAACTCATTAGAAGATTGAGGTTTTGGTCTGGCCCGCTCCCTTTCGGAGCGGGGTATCCTGGTCTGTCTGGTCTAATTGGTTTCTTTGGTTTCTCTGGTCCAGAGCACGATAAAAACCAGATCGACCAGCTACACTGCCTCTGAACCGCCCTGCCCCTACCCTACCTCACCCACGGCTCCACACCATCTTCAGAGTGATAGATATGTCCACGATTTTGCAGTAAACTTGCGCCCTTCAGATTACCGAGACTGCCTATGCTCTCACAATCCGCTCCTCCTCTCTGCGCGGATGGGCCGAAGCACAGGGCAGCGCTGAGGGTGATGGATTGAATTAGCCAAGGGAGAACATTGCATGGATCCAATCAAGTCGTTCATGGTTCCGAGTGAGATGTTTATTACGGTTGAGCGAGGTACGGATGTGCAGACTGCGGCAGGGATTATGCGCGATCGCCGCATCAACAGCTTGTTTGTGACGAATGGGAAGGAGATTATCGGCATCCTAACAGATACCGATATGGTTCGGCGCGTGGTCGCGGCTGAAGTCGATTTTCTCACGACAACGGCTGAAAAAATCATGTCGGCTCCGATCTTGACGATTGAAGGGGATAAGAGCGTATTAGATGCCAGCGATCTGATGGCCCAAACGCGTGTCCGGCATCTCGGCGTGACTCAGGATGGAAAATTGATCGGCATGATTTCTGTGCGCGACATCTTGGTGTTTTTAACGAATCTCCGAAAGAAGTAATCCGATAACCATTCCGATACAGCGCCTCCGGCGGAAAGGAACGTGGGGCTAAGGTTCTTGTGACTGCGGGACTATTTCTTGTCGCACGCAAATCTCCATAGACGTTTCGCAACGCTTCCTGGATCGACGGGTTCCCACTTTTGTGTGTCTGAAGTGATCAGAATTACCTTGCCGGTTCCCATATTGCCAGACAACTGTGCCAAGGTAAGAGTCCGATGGAGATCTCCAGCGCAATCGTATTCACGTTGCAACCTTGCCGACAAGAATGAGGCGCCCTTCTCGGTTTGTATCGTCTCGTAGTCGATCAATTCTGACATCGTCACCCGATCCCCCTTGCGATGACTGGTAGTTGGATCGACGTACACAATCACACCTGCTTTGTCGATTGCAGAAACCGCTACCCACTCGGCATGCGCGGAGCCACTATACGCCAACAGTATTCCGAGTATCCCGAATCCCAAACGGTAGGCCAGCGATAACCTAAGGAACTTGGCAGCGCTGTAAGACGCAACGCATTGCATGGAGCAGTGGCGATAGGGACGAATGATAAAGCGCATAGGGATCCCGCGGGAGAGGTGCATTCTAGGAGGGTGGTGAGCAACAGGGCAAGAGCTCTCCTCCCTTCGCGCAAGCATAGACCCGCCGAGCCAGAAAAAGTAGAATGAGTCCGCTTCATGAATGTGTGGGGAGGCAGAATGGAAGAAGCTCGCTCCATCGACCTTATGGAAATTCTGGTCTGCGCAGGCGGCGTCGTGTATGGCCTGGTGTTGGCCTACGGAATCAAACAGCAATGGCGCTGGATCACTGATCCACCAGAATGGACATCCGTAATCTATTTTCCCACAGTCGTCAAAATGATTTGGGGTCCCAAGAATGTGCTGAGCTTTGCCTATGTGACGGCCTATGGCTCTCTCGTGATGAGTCTCATTTGTCTTACGCAATCTGTCGTCGGTTCGTTCTAAGAGACTCAACTGCGAATCGGTCCCCTTAGGCTTGACACCGTGTTCAAGCCGTCGTCTGTGATGACATGTGAGTGCCCGACCTACTGACGCTTGCCGCTACATCCCTTATGGGTACAATGACAGGGGTCGCCTGTTCTTGCCTCTCGGCAACTAGACGAACAAAACTCTTTCCCCGGCTCGACGGGACATGTACAGTTCGGATGCGCGCATGGTTTTTCCGCCATGATCTACCTCCTACCTTCAGTTGAGGAGCAGAGTTCGCAATGTATTGGGCAGGCACCGTTCGCCCGGTTGCGCCTGCCTTCTGGACTGTGGAACAGGATCTCACAGCGGGGAACTAGGGATCACCCTTGAAGCACGAAGGATAAAGAAAAGGGGCCGTGGCCGTTTCCTGCTATTATTCAAGGGCTGAGAGGCGCACGAATGCGGCGATACGATCACATCGATCTGAGGGTACACAGTCTGGCCGAGGCGCGCCCCTTCTACGAAGCAATACTGCCCGCGCTAGGGTTCACACGCAACGTCAAGGTGGAAGGCTGGCTGCAGTACGAAGCTGCCGGAACGGATGGCGCCACTGAGTTTTTTGGTGTCACTGAGTCGTCGCGGCATATCGCCAACGAGTGCCGAATTGCCTTCTGGGCGCAGAGCACCAGAGAGGTCGATCGGTTGGCTGGGATCGTCGTCCGGGCAGGAGCTAGGAACGTCGAAGGTCCCGGATACTATGAAGGGCATGGGTACTATGCCATATTTTTTGAGGACCTCAGTGGCAATCGTTTGGAAATCTGCCATCGCTCCGAAGATGCCAGATGAAACAAGACCGGAGACCCGGGTAATCTGATTCGTCTGCTTTCTTTGGTCTGCCTCGTGTGTTTCCTTCGCCAAGAGGACCATGACAGGATCATGCGCCACTGTGATTGCTTGACCGAGCAGTCTCGAGGTCTTCACATGTCGACTCAACGGCCCATTACCGAACACATTAGATGGACTGCGTCTTGGGAGGACAGGAAAAGGAATCAGGCAGGGCAAGCCCGGCACGTTTGATAATTAGAACTGGTTCCAGA
Organism: Nitrospiraceae bacterium; assembly: GCA_035275205.1. Taxonomy (GTDB): domain Bacteria; phylum Nitrospirota; class Nitrospiria; order Nitrospirales; family Nitrospiraceae; genus Palsa-1315. The sequence continues at coordinate 5,302 of DATENE010000111.1, read as the reverse complement.
GCATTTGGTTTGTTACTTCATGGTGAAAGAGCACTTCCGAAGCCTTCACGATCTTGCCGAGCTCTTTCGGTGAACGATCTGCCACCAACTGTTTGAAGCTCGCATACTTTTGCTGGCTGTCCTCGCCCAGGATCTCGCCGATAAACTTCGACGACTTAAACAGTGCGATCGCATCATTGAGGTAACTTGGAAGGAATTGCACGCGGCCGCCTGTCGACTCAACCTGTTCCAGGCGCTCCCCTTCAAAGCCGGTCTTGAGCATCGTGTACAACACGAGGTAGGGGTTGGCATCAGGGGCGACTGAACGCAGCTCGATGCGCGCAGTTCTTTCGTTGGCCATAGGAATGCGGATCATCGAACCGCGATCGATTGCCGAGACCTTGATCTGGTTCGGCGCCTCAAAATGCGGGTCCAGACGGCGGTATGCATTCACAGATGAATTAAACACGAGACAGATCTCGGACGCATGATTCAGGAGTTTGAGAATGAAGTCCCACGCCACATCGGATAGGCCGTCTTTTCCCTTCGCGTCGTAGAAAATATTCTTGCCATTCTTGCCCAAGGAGAAATTGGTGTGCATGCCGGAACCATTGATCCCGACGAATGGCTTCGGGAGGAACGTGGCCGTGTGCCCTATGGATCGAGCCACTTGGCGACAAATCAGTTTGTACAGCTGGACATTGTCTGCCGCTCGAACGACCTCCGCGTAGGAAAAGTTCATTTCGAACTGCGAGGGCGCAACCTCTGGATGATCTTTTTCATTCTTGAATCCCAGCGCGCGCTGTGCCTCCGCCGCCTTGTCAATGAACTGGCGAAGCGTGTCCATCGGGAGCGAGTGATAGTATCCACCGGTTGAGACAAACTTAAACCCATTCTCGCGGTAGCGTTGTTCGGCGTTCGGCCCTTCGACGAGAAAGCCTTCTATTTCGCTGGCGGCATACGCGGTCATCCCCTGCGTTTTCTTGAGATTCTTTGTGTACGATTTCAGCATGCCGCGGAAGTCACTACGATACGGCGTTCGGTCACCGTTTAAAACGGACGCAAAGAAGATCACTTTCCCTGCCCCAATCACGTCGGCCGGAAAATAGCGGATGGACGACCAGTCAACCTCAAGGCGCAGGTCCGACTCATGTTGTGGCGTGAATCCACGGATGGACGATCCGTCAAACGTCAGATTACCCAACGACCCAAGAAGGAACTTCTTGTCGTAATCGAGCATGTGAAGACGTCCTTCAATATCCGAAAAGCACAACGTCACGGCCTTGACATGCTTCTCCTTTTTCAGCCACGTCGTATAGTCCTGTTCCAGTTCTTTTGCGGTGACAGTCTCGGCGCGCTGCCCTGCCTTGAGATTCATTTCTTCCAGTTCGTCATACGGTATCTCGAGGAAGGACTTAAGCTCAATGGATGTATTCTTAGCCATGATTCCTTTTATACGCGCGTGGTATGAACCTGTTGGACTGGATACGTGACGGAGCTGCTACTGTGCGTGGCCTCAGTCTGTCATACCTCTTCTGAGCGTGCAAGAGTTTGCGAGCCCGCGCACCCGCTAGACTCTTTCTCAATCACCATCCTTCACACAGCAATGGACCAGGCCGCCTTGAATAAGTAGCATGTTCACATTATTCTGGTGAAGAAGGCTGGGTGCGGCGGAAGTCGTGGCGGTTGGGATGAAGTCTGCATAGCGGCTTCGCAGGCGGCCACGTGGGTCACAAAAAAGACTCCAGCCCCCTTTTATCCCAGGATAATGGTAGGGTCGAGGGTACAACCAGAATCCATTTTTCTATGCGCCTTTCAATTATCATCCCAGCTTTTAATGAAGAGCGTTTGATTGAACGCTGTCTGGAGTCTATTGCCGCATCACTCGCCGCAAATCTCACGACCAGTGTGACATCGGAAATTATCGTAGTCGACAATAATTCCACCGACAACACGGCCAATCTGGCACGGCAGGCAGGGGCTCAAGTCGTATTTGAGCCCATCAATCAAATCGGTCGGGCACGCAATGCCGGCGCAGCCAAGGCGACAGGAGATTGGCTGCTGTTTGTGGATGCGGACAGTGAATTAAATCCTGGATTGCTTGCTGACATCTTGCGATTGATCGAAGGCGGTAAGAGCGTGGGTTGTGGCAGCACACTACAGATGCACGGGTTGCCATGGTGGGGAAACTGGATGTTCCAACTGTGGAAGGGCGCGTCGATTCTGTTTCGCTGGGCAGCGGGTGCGCTGGTTGTGTGCCGTAGCGATGCGTTTCGCGATGTCGGTGGTTTCAACCAGGAACTCTACGCTGCTGACGAAATACGCTTAAGTGAGGACCTCAAGCGGTGGGGTCGCCAACGCGGCCTTCAATTCATCATCTTGAGAACGCATCCGCTGGAGACGTCACCGCGCAAGGTGACGCTTTACTCCGGGCGAGAGATTGCCGCTCAGCTCCTGCGAGTCATTCTCCATCCACGTCGGACATTGCAAGACAAGAAGCAGTTGTCGGTTTGGTATGATGGACGGCGTTGAATCAACGCCTTATCCAGAAGCCGCCGATGTTCCTTCCTCCTAGTTGACACTCCCGTCTCTCCTGCGTACCCTTCCCCGACATCATGAATCACGCGTCACAGATGATCGTAGGTGCCGGTCGGCAGGCAGCTGCATGGGCATTCATTGGCTTGTTGAGCCTGACGCTCGGTTGCGAGTATGTGCGTCCGACCGTGAACGCGCCACTCCCTCAATGGGATCCTACCTATGGGTATCGCTCCACCAACTTGCCTCCGTCTCGGACCGGCAGTTCAGATAGTCTCTTTATCATGGCCTCGTTCTCCGGTGGCGGCGCGCGGGCTTCGGCATTGTCCTATGGCGTGTTGCGGGAACTGGCGCGGACGCCGATCGTGTGGGAAGGCTATCAGAAGCGACTGGTCGATGAACTGAACATCATCTATGCGTTGTCGGGTGGCAGCTTCACAGCGACCTATTACGCCCTCTATGGCGATCGCATTTTTCACGACTTCGAGTATCGCTTTCTTCGGAAGGATTGGGAGAGCGAACTTCGCGCGCGGATCTTCCGGTCCCCCGGCAACTGGTTCCGATTGTGGTCCCCCTATTTCGGCCGCACCCACATCTTTGCCGAACTGTTGGACGAAGCGCTGTTCGACGGGCACACGTACGGGGATCTGGTCTCACGACACCAGCGGCCGCTCATCCGCCTTCATGCTTCCGACATGGCAACCCTTTCGCGGTTCGAATTCCATCAGCGACAATTCGACATGATCTGTTCAGACCTCAGCCAACTGCCGCTGTCAGTTGCGACCGCCTCATCCAGCGCATTACCCTTGGTCCTCAGCCCCATTTCGATAAAGAACTACGCCGGACAGTGCGGATTTCAGCTGCCGGAACGGCTGAGAGTGGAGAGGCCGACCTCGTGGGGACGCCGGCGGGCGAGCGAGCTGCGATCGTATCTCGATGCCGAGAAGCGCCCCCATATCCATCTATTGGACGGCGGGCTTTCCGACAACATCGGCATGCGCAGTGTCTTGGAAACGACAGCACTCGTCGGTGACCTTGAGTCGTCGTTTCAACTGTTCGGAGTGAAAAAGATCCGGAAGCTGGTCTACCTGATGGTGAGCGCGGAGACCGATCCGGACGTGAACCAGTATCAGCTGAGCGATATCCCGGGCCTCTCCCGCGTGAGCCATGCCTTGATCGACATCCCGATCAACCGGTATTCCACCGACACCTTCGAACTCATGAGTCAGGCCGTCACACAATGGCGGAAACAACTGCGCCAGCGACCGCAGGCCAGTGAGAGTCTCTTCACGCCCGATGCCGACATTTACCTCATCAACGTCCGTTTTTCGGAATTGGAAGATCCGGAGGAACAAGCGCGCCTCATGAATATTCCCACGAACCTGGCGCTGACCGATGATGAAATCGACCATCTGCTCCTGGCTGCGTCTCGTCTCATCCGGAATGACAATGAGTTTCAACGACTCATGCAGGACTTGGCGGCGGACACTGCAACGAACCCATCGGCTACGCAGGCGGAGGGTCAATCGCTTAAGCAAGATGCGGTCTCGCCTAAGCCCTCACCGTAGAAACAGACCTAGCGACTTGAGGCACAGGACCAGAAATAGAGATGGGGAACACTCTTGTCCAATAGAAAAGTGCTCCTGATCCCTATTCTTCCCTCTGCAAAAAACTGCTTGGACTGAGGTCCCAATCCTGGCAGGATACTACCGCCGCTAGAAGGTCTGGACCTTCTGCGGGACAAAATCATTGTTCGCCGGTCTGCGTCTGGGAGGAATGTCATGATGAACTTCCACGTCGCCTGGTTGGCTCTGGCCTTCATCGCTTTCCCGCTCTACGCATCACAGGCTGAACAGGTTAAAGGCGCCGCGACCTATCTGCAACGCATCGCGTTGCCCCCAAACGCTGTGTTCGAAGCGCACGTGGAAGACATCTCACGCGCCGATGCACGGGCTGAATCGATCGGCTCGGTGCGCATCAGCGGGCCCGGCAATCCACCGATCAGGTTCGCGATCGACATCGACCCGCAACGGGTCGATGAACGACACCGCTATTCGGTGCGGGCAACGATTACCGTGGATGGCCGGATTCTGTTCACGACCGATCAGGTGTATCCGGTGCTGACGCAAGGCAACGGCCGGGACGTTGAGCTGTTGCTGCGCCAGACCGGGAGTGCACGGCCGGATAGCACGGGGCCAGACTTCTCTATGCTCGGTGAGTTACCCGCAAGTTTCAGCGGCGATCTGCCTTGCGCGGATTGCCAGGCGCTACGCTACCGGCTCAATCTATTCACCGATCAGTCCTTCTTCCTCAGCACGGTCTACACAGGTCGTGATGGCTCTGCCACATACGATATCGGATCGTGGAGCCTGTCGAGCGATCGCCGGACACTGACATTGCATGGAGACCACGAGCGGCCGCTGATGTTCCGCGTGATCGATCAGAATACGCTGCGTAAGCTGGATATGGATGGGCGCGAGATCGAGTCCGCGCTCAACTACTCGCTCTCGCGAATGGGGCAGTTCGAGGCAATCGAGGCGCGTCTGACGATGCGAGGGATGTATCGGTACCTCGCCGATGCCGGTACGTTCACTGAGTGCCTAACCCGGCAACGCTGGCCGGTGGCGCAGAAGGACGACAACGCCGTGCTTGAACGCGAATATCTCAAGGTGCGGCGCGCACCCGGTGAGGAATTGATGGTGAGCGTCGAAGGCTCCGTGAAGTTGTTGCCGCCAATGGAAGGTACGGGCCGGCGGCCAACACTGGTCGTGAACCGTTTCATCGGCGT
>DATENE010000110.1:0-10471 GCA_035275205.1 Nitrospiraceae bacterium | reverse complement strand
CTCAGCGAATTGCAACTCTGAAGACATGCCTGCCTGTACGCTGAACCAGGATGGGGAAAGCACGTACGCGATCAACAAGAAAAAACCAGGTAAAGCGCGTTGGGGCAGGATTGGGCAGGAAGGATGAAACGATTGTTTCTGCTGCTTGGTGTTGCCGTCGTCGCGGCTTATATGGCATTTGTCGGCGGTCTCTATATCGGTCTTCACCCATTCGGGCAGGATGCGCTTGATCGCGTTGGGTGGCCGGTGAAAGCCGCCAAGCGTGCGATATTCGGAATCGATCCGGTATTGGTTACGTATAAGAGTATATCTCCGGCCGAGGCTGTTTTTTCTTTTGATCCTGTTCCTGGTTTTGACGGCATGACGCTTACGAGTCCAGACCTGATCAGCGTGCTTCCGAAGAATGTAAGTCCGGCTGCCGGCGCTTCAAGTCTGAGCGATCTGATGTTGCACGCCAGAACGCGCACTTTGACCGGAAAGCTCAGCAGTCACTCGTCTGCCATGACATCGCATGGGTACTTTCGTCATATATTTGATTTCGAGTGGACGCGCCCCGAATTCTTTTCGTCGGAATCCGAGATCGCGGACTGCGTGACAATCATTGTCCCGGGAACCGGATATGACGAAGCGGCCAAGATCATAGAGCGCGTCGGGTATCACGAAAAACTCATCGACCAATTGCCGTGTCAGAAGCTGGTCTATGTGAAGCCAAATCACGATTCGCGCCAGATTGTGTACGGCGGTCGGCGCGCAGAATTTGACTATATCTATTCGTCAATGGTCGCCATTGGCTCTTCATACTCATATTGGTATCTGCAAGAGCTTATCGAGACGGTGATGTATCTGACAAGTCACGGCAAACGAGTGATTCTTGCCGGTCTTTCGCAGGGCGGCGGCGCGTCGCTGATGGTGGGTGCAGTGACTGATGCTGACTTGACGGTGGCAATATCTGGGTATTTCGATGCATCGAAAGGGATGCTGTCAAACTCCCATCAGATCCTGATCGATGGGATGTTGCCGTTCATGACTCCGGCAGCACTCTCCAAGGAATTCCACAACAGGAAAGTGATCATGACATATGGCGAGCATGATCTTCCGGTATACCAGCATGAGGCAGCAACCGGCGAATCATGCAAGGCCTTCGCTGCATTGGTGAAAAATTTCCAATGCGTGACGCATCCCGGCGGCCACACGTACCCGCAGAATCTGCGGGCCATCGTTGAGCGTGCCTTGAATTGAGCATGGAGTGTACGGAGACGTTGTTCATGCGCTTCATCTTATTAGCGTGCGCATAGTCCTGCGTTGTTTTCCTCAGCCCACAATTTAGTCGATCATCTTACGGCAGGCCGGCGATGTGGCCTAGTCGATGTGTCCTCTGGAAAGAGCAAAAAATGAACAGGCCGGTCGCTATATTGTCATGACCAATCTGTGGGGGCTATTTTTGCAAGACGTCTGGGAAAAGTTCCGGTTCCGGATCGTTTTCCTGGTCGCGCTCATGATGGTCAACAGTCTCATGGAAGGGGTCGCGCTTGCCCTGCTGATCCCCTTGCTCAGCCTGGCGGGGATCGGAGCCGGGCGTGAAAGTGCCGTACTTACGTGGTTCCAGAACGTCTTTGCCGGCGTGGGCCTTCCGCTAGAGCTGAAGACGGTCGTCTTGTTGATACTCGGAATCTCCATACTCCAGGGCATGGTTTTTCTCACACAAAGCTGGTTGGGTTCAAGGCTTCAATTTAGGTATATGGCACTCTGGAGAGAGAACCTCTTCAACAGATATATGGCAGCGAGCTGGCCATTCTTCGTCAAAAGCCGAACTGGTGAACTGATTAATACGCTTCTCAGTGAGACAGATCGCCTTGGTGGAGTATTCTATTTTACAAGCCAGTTACTGAATGCGGCAATTGTCACGACGGTCTATCTAACATTGTCTTTGTATGCGTCATGGCAGGCGACGCTGTTGCTCTTATTGGGAGGTACAGGCGTTTTTCTTTTGACATATCCATTGGTGAGAAAAGGCTATGCCATAGGCAAAGCTATCGGAGATCATAACAAGGAGCTGCACTCACGAATTCAAGAGTTTATTGGCGGGGCGAGACTGGTAAAGGCAACTGCGACAGAGGGGCGGGCTCGATCGTGGTTCGGGAGTATAAATCTTAAGGTAGAAGAAGCACATTCAAGTGCCGCCTTTCATCCCAGTCTTCTCAAGGCTATCGTGGAATTTTCTGGGATGGCACTATTGTGTCTGGTTATTGTAGCCGGGACAGTGATCTTTCGAAGTGATCTGGCCTCAATTCTCATGATCGTGGCGTTATTCGTCAGACTGGTCCCAAGAATTTTCAGTCTTCAGCAGAACATTCAGCTGCTGGGATTGTATCTGCCATCGATCGAAACCGTGCGCCATTCCGATGCGATTGCAGCCGCTCATGTCGAGACTCTGGGAACAGCCAGTGAGACGTCTCCGCTGTTTTCGGATGGCGTGACGATTTCCCTGGAAGACTTGTCTTTCTCCTATGGAGACCGTCTAATTCTCGATCATGTCACGATGAGGTTTCCAAAGGGTAAGACAATCGGTATTGTGGGAAGCTCAGGTGCGGGCAAATCCACCTTGGTCGATTGCCTCTTAAGGCTGAATGAGCCTCCAGTGGGTGCCGTCCTGGTGCAAGATGTTCCGATTCAGGAGCTGCCATTGGCTGCGTGGCGTCGTTGCGTCGGGTATGTGTCCCAGGAAACGTTTCTCTTTCATGACACAATCCGTCACAATATCCTATGGGGAGCGAAGGATGCCGAGGACGGCACGATGATCAAGGCAGCGCAGAAATCCGGGTTACATGAGTTCATTGAAAGCCTACCAGACGGCTATGGTACGGTTGTTGGTGATCGTGGGGTGCGCTTGTCGGGTGGTCAAAAGCAACGGTTGGGTTTGGCTCGTGCGCTCGTTCATCATCCGGTTGTGCTCATTTTGGATGAGGCGACCAGTGCTCTCGACTCAGAATCGGAGCAATATGTACTCGATGCCATCAAAGCTCTCCACGGCGAGATGACCATCATCATGATCGCGCATCGCCTTTCCACTGTGAAAAGTGCCGATCAAATATATGTTCTCGAAGAGGGGAAAGTGGTTGAGCACGGCACATGGAATGAACTTCTGGCGAAGAAAACGAGATTCAGCGCACTCTGGGAACTGCAGCAAGCTGGGCATTGACGTTAGAGAAGCGCTATGCTTAGGATGCTGGCCACACACGAAGCGGAGGACGGTCAATGATCCAATACGTACCGCGCATTTGGGCACTGGCGAAGGATCGGCCCAAAGGCTGGCGGTCGCTGCTCTATAATTCTGCGATGGCGAAGGCGAGAATGGCGGGCCCTCTCATGATGCCCGTTCACATCACCATCGAGCCGACCAACCTCTGCAATGCTCGCTGTCCTGTCTGTGAAACCGGAAATGGTTCAATGGCCAGGAAGGATGGGATGCTGGACATTGATCTCTACAAGAAGTTCATCGACGACGTGGCTCCCACGACCGCGGCGCTTATGTACTACTTTATGGGTGAGCCCTTTCTTCATAAACGTTCGTACGAGATGATTCGATATGCTCGAGAGAAGGACATTTACGTTGATAGCTGTACGAATGGAGACTTTGTCGATGCGGCGGGGATTATTTACTCAGATATCAACGAAATTAACTTCCAAATCGGGGGAATGACACAGAAAACCCACGAAATCTATCGAGTGAAAAGCAACATCGAGAAGATTCATCGCAATCTTTACGCGTTGATAGACGAACGCCGGAAGAATCCCAAGTCAAGCGTGCAGATTAACGTTGGCTTTATTGTCATGAGCCATAATGAACATGAGATACCTTCATTTTTGCAATGGGCGAAAGAAGTGGGCATCGATCAGGCGAACATCATTGATCCATGCGTGCGGAGTGTGGAGGAGGGACACGTGTTTCTCCCGAAGGACAGGAAGTACTGGTTCTACGATGAGAAAGCATTTCAGCAAGGTGTGCTCAGACCCAAACATGTTCTAGATAATGAGTGTTCATGGGTGTGGAATGCGGTGTTGGTCAATTGGGATGGGAGTGTTGTCCCCTGTTGTAGAGACCCGCACGGCTTACACGTGTTCGGAAATGCCTTTGAACGGCCGTTGCGTGAAATATGGAATGGACCCGAAATCACGGGCTTCAGAAGGCAGATCCTTACTCAACAGGGGAAGGTGGAAATTTGCAATCTCTGCTCAGGATTTGGTGTGCCTAAGCTCCAGCATGCTCAACCCATGAGCTTTGAGGTCAAACTGCATACCCTCAATGCCGAACGGCTCGACTTTTTGGACGAACTTGATCATAGCGTTCCAAAAGATACTTTGGTCACGATTACAAGAGGTTCCTCCCTAAAGGATTAGCTCACTTCCTAAGCCCAGCTCTTTGATTCGTTTCCCTCAAAACAACACATGTTCCCTTAAAGGCGAGCATGTCGTTTCTGTTCAACGGAAAGCTCAATTCCCAATATGACAGCGATTGCTGTAGCTTTTTCACTAGGACTGGGCGCACTGGTTCTTCGGATGCTCCCCAAGCTCTTGGCAAATGGAGTTCAAGGCGTCGACCATTGGTATTGGAAGAGTTATGTTGAGAATTACAGGGTCAATAAACGGTTCCCTCCGCAGTTGCCCCAGTATCTACTTGACCAGCATCAATGGTACCCGCCTATATTCCCTTTGTTAATCACCGCACTTCCAGACTCTGTCTTCGCCCGCTTCAATCAACTCATAGCGATCGGAATTGATCTCGTTCGGATGTCTCTCGTTCTCGCTGCATCCTTCTGGATAACTGGAGGGGATGCGATGGCAATGGTCATGGCAGGAATCATCTATGCGACCAGTCCGATCTTGGTGTCCTACAACACACAACTAAATCCGCGAGGACTTGGGGCGCTGGTCTTGGACTCTGTGCTCTGTCTGTTTGCATGGGCTGAACCTCTGGATAGTTCTTGGCTAATCTGGGGAATCATTGCGTTGTTGGCTGGATGCATGCTGCTGACTCATAAGATGACCACACAGTTGTTCTGGTTTCTCTGTCCTTCCATTGGTTTGATCTTGGGTGACTGGAGGTTCGTCCTCTTGATTCCTGTTTCGATCGGAGTCGCGGTGCTCTTGAGCAAGGGATTTTACATTTATGTGATGCAGGCCCATTGGGATATCGTGACTTTCTGGTACAGGAATTGGCGGTGGCTCCAGGTCCACCCTGTAAAAGAATCTCCAGTGTACGGAGAGCCAGGCTATGAAACTCCCACAAAGTTTTATAGGAAGGGTCTCCTGGGCTTTCTTAACCATGTGCGATATCTGGTCGGATTCGGTCCCGCTGCATGGATTGTCGTCGCGGCTGCCATTGCAGCCGGAGCACTTTCCAGCGAAGCCTCGTATCGGTTTGTCGTCTTGTGGGGGATCCTTTGTCTGGCGTTCTCCCTCCTGACTCTCTTTGTCCCATTCTTGAAATGTCTAGGGTCAGGATATTTCTACCTCTATAACGCGGCGTTTCCAGTTGCGCTAGCCGGGGCGATGCTTCTTCGCCACTATCCGGAATGGGCAGGAGTTCTATGGTCGGCAGTGGCAGCGAACCTGCTGGCGTTAGGGTTGTACTATCGCTCTGTGGGCCAGTCCGAGCGAACCCAGCATGATGGAAATTTTGATCAGGCTCTGGAGTTTCTCAAGGCATCGCCAAAAGGGACCGTGATGTGTCTTCCCCTACAGTGGTCCGATGTTGTGGCGTACAAGACCGGACAGTCCGTACTGACGGGAGGGCATGGGTATGGGTTCAAGTTATTCGAGCCCTTGTTTCCTCGCCTGATGGTGCCGATCCAGGAAGTCGTTCGCAAATTTGAGGTGCGGTATTTGCTCACGAAGGACGGCTATCTCACTGATCGGTTTCATAAAGAGCTGTGTCCCGCAGAGGACAATCGCTTCGGCGACTATCACGTATATATCACGCGAGCATAGCGATCATAGTTATGAACGCTTTGATTGGCTTGTTTGCCAGCACTCGCGGTGCACGGCTGATCCTGCCCCAGGCAAGCATCCATGGCATGTCGCCCGGTTCATGAGTCCCTCGATCTCAATAGCAAACAGGATGACGGTGTGAGTCAAGACGCTCGGTTTCGGTTTGGGAAAAATTGGGCGAGGTTTCTTCGTCATCTGACGGAGGAACGAATCGCCGACGCTCAGGAGTCGCTCCTGGAGACGATCGGAGAAGATGCACTGGCTGGAAAGGAGTTTCTGGATATCGGTTGTGGAAGTGGATTGTTCAGCCTGGCCGCGAAACGATTGGGGGCAAAGGTTACATCATTTGATTACGACGTAGACTCCGTAAAATGTGCACAATATTTGAAAGAGCGTTTCTATCCCGGCGACCGCCAATGGACGATCATCCAAGGGTCCGTGTTAGATCCCGAATTCATGGAGAAGCTTGGTCGGTTCGACGTGGTGTATGCCTGGGGAGTTCTCCATCACTCTGGGGATCAATGGAAGGGATTCGCCCACGCGCTGTCGGCAACCAAACCTGATGGAAGACTGCTTGTTGCCCTGTATAACGACCAGGGTTGGGTAAGCCGGTACTGGATAGCGGTGAAGTGGCTCTATATCCATGTCCCGCTCATGCGACCGGTACTGATCGTCTTCTACGCTCCCTACTTTATCGGGCTTCGATGGTTTGTGCGTCTTTTTAGGCAGCACCAGGGTCATGAAAGGGGCATGTCTCTTTGGTATGACATGATCGATTGGCTTGGGGGCTGGCCGTTTGAGGTCGCTGCACCGCAGGACGTTCTGGCTCGCGGCGCGGATCGAGGGTTCCAAGCGACCTGCGTCAAGGCGGTAGGCCGTCGTCAAGGATGCAATGAATTCATTCTTGTACAGAAGCTGCGGTAGAGAACCAGTTAGATTTCCGATTCTGTTGAACGGTACCGCCGTTGACAGATCACGTTCTTTCTTGCTGTTTTACTCCCCTGCGTTTTTGGGTTTCCGTGATTAGCGTGTTGCATCTCATCACGGACCTTGAGACCGGAGGGGCCGAGATCATGCTCGCGAAGCTGGTAGGAGCGATGGACTGCGCCCGATTCTCCAATACCGTGATCTCTCTGACTGACAGAGGTCAGCTAGGTGAACAGATTGAATCATCGGGAGTTGTCGTACACACTTTAGGAATGAAACGGGGGCGGCCTGATATTTCCGCGTTGCCGCGGTTGATCAGACTGTTTAAGTCGCTCAACCCGACCATCGTACAGAGTTGGCTTTATCATGCCGATTTTTTGAGCACCTTGGCGGTGAGGTTTGCAGGTTCGCCTATCTTGGTCTGGAATGTGCGCTGTTCGGAGATGGACTTGACGCGTTATCCTCCCCTCACTCGATGGGTGCAACGGGTGCTTGCGCAGTGGTCTGCTACTCCCGCCGCAGTAATTGTGAATAGCGAGGCGGGGAAGCAGCTGCATGAGCAGATAGGGTATCAACCTCGCCGTTGGGATGTCATCCCTAACGGGTTCGATACACAGCGTTTCCATCCGGATTCGAGCGTACGGGTCCCACTTCGGAAAGAGTGGGACGTGCCGGACGATGCGGTGATCGTTGCGCTTGTAGCACGTGTCGATCCGATGAAGGACCACTCTACCTTTCTTGATGCGGCTCAAGAGGTAAGCAAAGCTAGACAAAATGCGCACTTCTTTTTAGTCGGCAAGGACACACAGACCCTGGCGCCCGCTGTGTCTGTAAGAGGTTTGACGGACAGAGTTCGCCTACTAGGGTACCGGAGCGATATCGAGCGGCTGCTTCCGGGTGTGGATGTGCTGTGTCTCAGTTCTGTTGGAGAAGGTTTCCCCAATGTGCTTGGTGAGGCGATGGCCTGTGGAATTCCCTGTGTTTCGACGGATGTTGGCGATGCACGCTCAATTATTGCCGACACCGGGGTGGTTGTTCCCGTACGTGACCCAGCGTCGCTGGCACATGCCATTATCGGTATGATTGATCGGGGGCTTGCGGCGCGTGAACGTCTGGGACGCGCAGCGCGAGCACGAATTGAAGGAGAGTACTCTCTGTCAAAAATTGTTGATCGATATACTGCGCTCTATTCGGATCTTAGCGTCAACGGTTCATTGGCCCCTTGAGCGTGTAAGTGCATAGCCTCGATCATATCCTCAATTAGGTTTCGGAACGCAACCAATGTGCGGGATTGCTGGGATCATGGGTCAGTCCACCACCGAATTAACGTCGAGTGTTCGGAGTATGGTGGCGGCTATTCGTTATCGAGGTCCTGACGATTCCGAAGTCTGGTGTGATGAGCGTGCCGGGATTGGACTCGGCCACGCACGACTCGCTATCTTAGATTTGTCACCTGAGGGGCATCAACCGATGGTGTCGGTCTCGGGGCGATATGTGATTGTATTCAACGGTGAGGTCTACAACTTCGCCGAGTTACGGTCTGAGTTGGAGATAGTTGGTCAGAAGTTTCGCGGACATTCTGACACAGAAGTCATGCTCGCGGCCTTTGAGGAGTGGGGTATCGAGAAAGCGGTACAACGCTTTGTGGGAATGTTTGCTTTTGCCCTCTGGGACCGCGTTGATCGACAACTCACTTTGGCGCGTGACCGATTGGGCGAAAAGCCACTGTATTACGGCTGGTGCGGCGAAGCCTTTCTGTTCGGATCTGAACTTAAGGCTCTGTGTGCCCACCCATCGTGGCGGGGGGATATCAACCGGGGTGTGCTGGCCAGTTACATGCGGTATGGCTACGTGCCCTTACCGCATTCAATTTATCTTGGGATATGCAAGCTCTTGCCCGGTACGTGGCTTAAGATTTCAGTCGATGATCCGCCTGGGCGTATACCTGTGCCCATCACATACTGGTCGGCGCGCGAGGTCGCGATGCGAGAGCCGCTCACCGATCTTTCCGATGCAGCAGAAACGGATGCGCTCGACTCTCTGTTGCGCCAGGCGGTGGGTAGGCAGATGGTATCCGATGTGCCCCTGGGAGCGTTCCTATCGGGGGGTATCGATTCCTCCACCGTTGTCGCCCTGATGCAGTGCCAGTCTTCACGTCCCGTGCGGACGTTTTCGATAGGTTTCAGTGAGTCGGATCATGACGAGGCGCGTTACGCAAAGCTGGTCGCGGCGCATCTGGGCACGGATCACACTGAGCTGTATCTGTCTGCGGAAGAGGCGCTGAGTGTCATCCCGCGGCTGCCGGAAATCTACGATGAGCCGTTCGGCGATTCGTCACAAATTCCGACACATCTTGTAGCTAATCTAGCCCGCAAGCATGTGACAGTTGCGCTCTCCGGTGATGGCGGTGACGAACTGTTCGGAGGCTACAATCGCTATTTTTGGGGGCGGTCGATCTGGAATCGTATCGGTCAGGTACCACAAGGTGTGAGGCATGGAGTAGGCAGACTGATGACGTCCCTGAGTCCCGAGGCATGGGATCGTATCGGCACGCTGCTTCCTCGAGGCCTGTGGCAACCGACCTTGGGTGACCGTATTCACAAGCTGGCGAGTGTTATCGATGTCGATGGCCCGGATGAGTTGTATCGTCGACTTGTTTCTCAGCACCGAGAGCCTGGCTCGCTGGTAGTCGGCGCAGACGAGACGTCAATCTGGGCTGATGCGGAGGCGGCAGCCTTCGGCCGGAGCGATTTTACCGAGCGTATGATGTTTCACGATCTTGTAGGGTACCTCAGCGATGACATCCTGACCAAGTTGGACAGGGCTGCCATGGCCGTGAGCCTGGAAACCCGCGTGCCATTGCTGGACCATCACCTGGTCGAGTTTGCCTGGCGCCTACCGTTGGCGATGAAGATCCGCGACGGACAGGGTAAGTGGCTGCTACGCCAAGTGCTCTATCGTTATGTGCCGCGTGAGTTAATCGAGCGGCCGAAACAAGGCTTCGGAATTCCACTCGATACATGGCTGCGAGGGCCCTTACGGGAGTGGGCCGAAGCATTGTTGGATGAGCACCGTCTTCGTCGCGAGGGTTACTTGCATCCCGCGTCCATTCGAGAAAAGTGGAATGAGCATCTTTCAGGCAGACGGAACTGGCAGTATTGGCTATGGAACGTGTTGATGTTTCAAGCATGGCTGGGTGCGAATGAACCATCGTCCGCGCCTGCTTTTTCTCATCACTGAAGACTGGTATTTCTGGTCTCATCGTCTCGATTTGGCGCGTGCTGCGGCCCAGGCTGGATTTGACGTATCGATCGCAACACGAGTAACCGATCATGGTGAACGGATTCAGCGCGAAGGATTCCGGCTTATCCCAATCAGTCTGTTTCGCCGGAGTAAGAATCCATTCGTAGAAATGTCATCCGTTCTCGAGTTGGTAAGGCTCTATCGTCGTGAACAGCCCGCGATCGTTCACCACGTCGCGTTGAAACCCATTCTGTATGGATCACTGGCGGCATGGATTTTCGGGGTTCCCGTCGTGGTCAACGCTTTCGCAGGG
>DATENE010000109.1:0-16606 GCA_035275205.1 Nitrospiraceae bacterium | reverse complement strand
GGGGAAGGAAGTGGCGCGCATTCAGGTCGAGGAGCCGATCTACATTCGGCCTGCCGAGCGCGTGACCTGGCTCTAACGCCGCCGACCGGCCTCCATCGTCGAAGGGCAGGGCGTTCCCCCGAACACCCTGCCCTTTGTGTTCCTACCTCAATGTAATGCGTTCTGCCTGCGTGATCTCAAAAGGGGGCCGAAATCATCAGAGGTAGACCATCTGCCGTGTTGTAATGAAGATGACGGGAGATGATTTCGTGCGAATAGTTTGCCCCTCTCCACGCTTTCTTCACGACGTTAAATTATTCTCTCTATCAAAGGACTGATACCCTCCCGCGGCATTCGAGTCGAGCCGGTCGATCTCCGGTGTGAAGCCTCAAAAATTCGGTTACACAGAGTGCTGTTAGGGGTAAGGTTGTACCACTGGAGAAGAGGGTCTCCGAGTTGTTGCATTTGGTCGAGATCGGGGTGTATAAAAAAGTCATAATTCATTGAGAATTCACCGTATTGCCCCCCAGTTGCTGGTGAATCAGCATGAAAGTTTCGCTGCTCTTTCCTCCAACGTGGCATCCATCACAACCCGATCTGAGCCTCCCCTCGTTGACGAGATTTTTGGCGCAGGGCGGTGTCACGAATGTCTTCCAGCACGACCTTGGGATTAAGCTCTCGAACGGGGTGACTACCCAATCCTCTGGCGCAGACCTATATCGAGAGATCAAGAGCGATCAGCGTATTGAGTCCACAGTCATCGGTGATCCGGTAAATGTCTCGATCAGTCTCTGCGGCGCAAGGGGCTATGGCGAAATACTCCTCTCGGCACCTATCCGTGCAGCACTCGGTTTTCTGTCCCTGCTCAAACCACTGCCATCAATTGAACTCAAGGGAAAGGGCCAGGCGCTCCCGGTCTTTCGCGTCAAACGGTGACTCGAACGGACGTCGTTGCACCTACAGGATACGAGCGACTCACCATCGGCGACGCAACCGTCGTTGCGCGCAGCGTGGCGGTCGCAGGCGTGCGCACAGCTCTCTCTACAGCATCCTCGCTACACACGTGGGCTGCATTAGAACCGGGTGCTACTGCGTTCCAGGGGCGCGCAACAGCGTGGGGTGTTCGGCTGCCTGGCTCCGTTCTGGATGTTGTCGTGCGCCACGCGTGGCATGGGGGTGTACTGGCCGCCGTCCGCGGCGATAGATACGTCTGGCCTGGACGCGCTCCTTGGGAGCTTGAAGTGTCACTTCGCCTGCAAGACGCGGGGGTGCCAACGCCGGATGTCGTGGGCTACGCGCTCTATCCGGCCGGTCGCGGGTTCTGCCGCTGTGATGTGATGACGCAACGATTGCCAGAGGGGGCCGACTTTCCAGTTGCGTGGCAGGCCGGTAAGGCGGAGGAGCGTGTCGCCTTGCTCGTAGCAGTCAGTGTACTCCTCCGTGACCTTCGGGCAGTCGGCGCGCAGCACGCGGATCTAAATGCTAAGAACCTCTATGTTTCACGGGGTGCCGGTCAGTGGCGCGCATGGGTGCTCGACGTGGACCGCGTGCGGTTCAAGCGCGTGAACGATCCTTCGGTTGGCGTGCAGAATCTCGCTCGGCTCGACCGTTCGCTTCGGAAACGCCGAGAGCGCAACGCTCTCGAGATCAGCGACATGGAGCTATCCCGCTTGGCCGAGCTCGTGGAGGCCGGCGCGTGAGCCGAGTGAAGATGGATCGGGTCTGCATCGTGATGATGTCCGCCATCGGGGATGCAGTCCACGTGCTTCCGGTACTGACCGCGCTCAAGCGGCATCATCCGACGATGCATGTGACGTGGGTGTTGCAGCCGGGACCAGCGACACTGGTGCGTGATCATCCAGACCTAGACGAGATTATACTTTTCGACCGTTCGAGGGGATGGCGCGGATTCGCAGAGATCCGTCGCACATTACAAACGCGCCCTTTCGACCTTGTGATCAACCTCCAGGTCTCGTTCAAGGCAGGGCTTGTGACGTCGTTCACGTGCGCGCCAATGAAGCTCGGCTTCGACCGCGCACGCGCGCGTGACCTCAACTGGCTGTTCACTACGCATCGTATCCCGGCTGGGCCACGTCGACACGTGCAGGAACAATACTTCGAGTTTCTCGAGTGGCTGGAGGTGCCGCACGAACCGGTGCACTGGGGACTGGGTCCCTGGAACGAGGCTGAGCGGGTGTGGCAACGCGACTTTCTTGCGCGATTCGAGCGCCCGATCGCGCCGATTGTAGTGGCGACAAGCAAGCCGCAGAAGGATTGGCTTCCAGAGCGGTGGGCAGAGGTGAGCGACGCCCTCTATCACGAGTTCAACCTACAACCTGTTCTGGTGGGTGCGCGCTCACCACGCGAGGTGCACGCTGAGGGGGTGATTCTTGCGCGGACACGCACGAAGCCCTACAGTTCGCTCGGCGAGGGCGGGCTGCGCGGGCTCGTCGGGATCATTGACGGCGCAGCACTCGTCCTCACTCCCGACACAGGACCCCTGCACATGACTGTCGCGCTCGATCGGCCGGTGGTGAGCCTCATAGGCTACTCGAACCCCAAGCGCGTCGGTCCCTACCGGAAGTTCCGCGATCTCATGATCGACGCATATGGCGACCTGGGTGAAGACTATCCGCTGTCGATGGAGAACCGGTACGACCGGATGCCAAGGATCACCGTGCAGCAGGTACTCGACAAGGTCGAGCGGTGGCGCACTGAATACGCGGTCAGCTCCCGACGTTAATCCTATCCACCAGGGCGAGCATGGTGTGAGGATGTACTGGTAGAAGAAGTTGCTGGTGTCGCGCTCGAGATACACAGCGAAGAGTACGAGCGCACCCATCGAACCAGACTCGCCGTGCACGCAAATCCGGTGAGTCACTCAACCGAGTCGAAGATGCGGGTCCTTTCCGTGCGCATTACGCTTGGAGCGAGAAGTGCGTGTCGGCTTCACATGGGGGTCGAGTTCATTCAGGGACGCTGCCCCCTCTGTTTGACCCAAGCTTCTTGAGTCTTCACCGGTCTTTCGGCTCAGGCCTTGACTGCTCCTTCTGCGCACTTGACGCGCTTCAGGAGGTCCAGTAGAGTTGCCAGATCATACGGACGTTAACCGTCACAAGCTGGGGTATCATCGGCGTGACCTCTCATCAGCAGCCAGCGGTTCCATTTGCCGCACAAGCCATACCCTTCGATGAGTTCCTGGTTGCAGGAAAACTCCCGGATGGCTACCTCGCCAGCGAGTATCTGGCTCAGCAATTTGTCGAACGCCTCGTGCACTATGTTCTCAGTGTCCCAACTGGTAGCTATACCATGGCTCAATTGGGCCAGCTTCTGGAACAGATCGACTCTCGCACACAGGTCTTCTTCTTCAAACGTCTCAAAGAAACAAGCCCGGAGAGTCTCAAAGATTTCGCCCCACTCTATTACGGCTTTATGAACGAGTTTCACGACCTCCTATTTACGTAGCCCACAACTTGTTCCGTAAGTGGCTAAGTAACTTGTCTACTTAATAGAAGCACATCATCTGTTTGGGTTTTGTTCCTCCAGGGTTTGTCTCGCGCTCGAAGGGCTCCCTTTCTCGGTGCTCTGGCATCCCCGACAGACCTGGCACCCAATCGAGAGGGTAGGGTCTTTCGGAGGCGTGAGTCGCATTAGTCAACCAGCTATCCACATGAACCCGCTCCGCGACGGTCACTGCATGGAACCGTTGAGGGTTCTGCGGGATCAGTGCTGCGAGTGGGCCATGCTCCCCTCGACTGCCACACACAGAATCTCGATGAAATTTATACCGATCCACGGAGCGAAGGCGATTTCGACATGGAAGCCGCTTCGTACTCTCGGCAAATAGGCTGAAATGCACCTTCACCACACGTGCTGCAATACGCTTCGGAAACGGCTCAAGGTCTCTTCATTCTCGGTAAAATCCAGAGCACAGCTAGGCGCCCGCTTTTCCCTAGAGGCCTCCGAGACACCGATCCTGCCGTCCCCTCGATTACAACGCGGCCAGACTATAGTCGAAGCGTTCGATCGGTTATTCGAATAGCTTCGCAACTTCCGCCATTGGGCGGGTTCATCGTTGTCGCCTCCACGATAGTGCATTCACCTGTATCCGTCGCGAAAGACACCGGACCAATGATGTCGTAGATACAGTTTCCAGTGTAATTCTTGACAGGATTTAAAAAGGGGCGCAGGCTATTTTTACTTACGGAGGGAACTATCGTTACTCACTATTTATCTATTTCCAGGAGGCAAATAATGCAGAAGTTGATTGTCATCGGATTTGCGGCATTGTCCCTGATAGGAACCAGCTCGTTGGCTCTGGCTGACGAGGCTATGATGGGCGAGATGGGTACTATGAAAAACGAGATGAAGACTGAGAAAGATTCGATGAAGAGCGACATGAAGGCAAAGCAGAAAGAGATGAAGGGCCAGACGAAGGTGCACAAGGAGAAGATGAAGGCGAAGAGCCATGAAACAAAGGGCAAAGTGAAGGCGCAAAAGCATACGGCAAAAGCCAAAGTTGGAGAGACGAAGGGCTCCGCTCAATCGATGAAGCATGACATGAAAGCGACAGTTCCAGCTGCCCCCACTCTTAGTGTCACGCCATAGTTGCTCGTAATCGCGTCGGCAGATTGCCCGGCCTTCAGGAGGTCTTCCTCCTGAAGGCCGTTTTATGTCGGGAGACTCTCGCGTCGAGGCCGGAGGTGGAAGAATCTCTTCGGGGCTCGATTCAGTATAATAACATCGCGCCCAATCAGTCACGATGAAGGCCCAAATCGCCTGCGTACCGGCCCCGTCATCAACGATATCACTCGTCTTGTTCCCCCGCGGGCCATTTGCTAGGATGCACCGGTTTGAGTGCCCGTATTACTCTCATGAAAATCGCAACCTTCAACGTCAATTCTCTCCGCAAACGTTTGCCGATCGTGCTCGACTGGTTGGCCACTCAGAAGCCCGATGTGCTCTGTCTTCAAGAAACCAAAGTCCAGGACAGCGAGTTTCCGCTGCTGGCATTGGCGGAATCAGGGTACGAGATCACCTACCGGGGGATGAAATCGTACAACGGCGTTGCGATATTGAGTCGGGAGAAGCCGGAGGCGGTGGCGTATGGGTTTGACGATGGAGGCGAATCGGAAGACGCGCGACTATTGCGCGTGGTGATCAAGGGGATTCCCATAGTCAATACATATGTGCCGCAGGGATTCGAGATCGACTCACCGAAGTATCAATACAAGCTTGGCTGGTACAATCGACTCCGCAATTATTTTGAAAATCATATGTCGCGGAACAAACCGGCTATTTGGTGCGGTGACATGAATGTCGCTCCGCGGCCGATGGACGTGCACAGCCCCGAGAAACATCTCAAGCATGTCTGCTATCACGAGGATGTGCGGCGGGCGTATGAGAACACGCTGGCGTGGGGATTTCAGGACGTGTTCGTGAAACTCTATCCTGACCGACAACAGTATACATTTTGGGATTACCGGGCGCCTGGTTCGCTGGAAGCGAATAAGGGCTGGCGCATCGACCATATTCTGGCGACGGCCTCGTTGGCGGAGCGTTGTGTCAGGGTAGACGTGGACGTCGAGCCGCGACGAGCGAAAGACCCCTCAGATCACACATTCTTATGGGCGGAGTTTTCGGTCTAATCACGAGCGCAACGTCCACACCTGCCCACTTCGGTCAGTTTGATAAGTTGTTCACATTGACCGAAGTGGATCACAAGCTTGAACGAACCATTAAGCCGCATTCAGGACCCGCTGCTTTGCACGCAACAGGGTCATGCGATTCTGCGCAATCAACGGATCCAGGACTAGCCCGCAATTGATACAGCGGAGCACTGCTGCTTCCTGTGATAACTCCGGTCGCCACTCTTTCACCATCAGCCCTTTGCATTTTAGACAGGTCATCGTGCTCACCTCCTGCTTTCATGTGTTCCAGCGCCGACGAGTCGTCCTTGCACGAGGGGAATACTAGCATTGGAAGATTAATAAGGTGTTAACTGTCAGTTAAAACTCTCTAATGTCTACACATGACAACATGCATGATATTGCGGTGATCGGTGCGGGTGCCGCCGGATTGGCTGCCTCGATTTTCGCGGCAGAGGCGGCCGCGAAGAGCGATCGTCAGCGGAAGATAGTGTTGCTCGATAGTGTGAAAATGATTGGCGCCAAGATCCTCGTTTCCGGTGGCGGCCGCTGCAATGTTACGCACGAGGTCGTCACCCCCACCGACTACTTTGGTAATCGCCGGATCATCAAAAACGTGCTGGCGGCATTCTCCGTTGATCAGACCGTGAAGTGGTTTGCCTCGTTAGGGGTCGAGCTCAAACGCGAAGACACCGGGAAGCTCTTTCCGGTGACCGACAAAGCCCGGACCGTCCTGCAGGCACTTGTTGAACGTTGTCGTGAACTTGGGGTTAAGATTCAGTCGAACCATCGCGTGGATGATATCGAGTGCACCACGGATCATGGCCATGGGTTTGTGATTCACCATTCGCAAGGAGTCTTACACACAAGGAAAGTCGTTTTGGCGACCGGAGGCCGATCGATTCCCAAGTCGGGGAGTGACGGGTTTGGATATAGCCTCGCCCGCCGCTTCGGCCATCACATAACGGCCACCGTCCCAGCACTCGTACCACTGGTGCTCGAAAGCACAATGTTTCACAAATCGCTCTCCGGTCTCTCGCATGAAGTGAAACTCACCACGATTGTGAAGGGCCGCAACGTCGACAGCCGGACTGGGAGTTTACTCTGGACCCACTTCGGGATCAGCGGGCCGGTAGTTATGGACGCGAGCCGTTTCTGGTGCTTGGCACAGGAGCAAGAAGAAGCCGTGGCTGTGTATGGAAATTTTCTTCCTGATCAGACGCCAGAGCAGGCGCGGCAATGGTTCATGGCCCAAGCGGCCGACACTCCTCGCCGCTCTCTCGCCAAGACACTCGCACAACTAGTTCCAGAACGGTTTGCCGAGGGACTCTGTCTTCATATCGAATGTGATCCACAGAAGGCGATTGCGCAATTGCCTCGAAAGGATCGAGATCGTCTGATCGAGGCGCTCACGGCATTCCGGTTTCCAGTTGAGCAGCATCGGGGGTGGAACTATGCCGAAGTCACTGCCGGGGGTGTTCTGTTAGAAGAGATCAATTTCAGGACAATGGAGTCGAAGCTGGTGCCGGGTCTCTATCTGGTCGGAGAGATCCTCGATTGCGATGGCCGTATCGGTGGTTTCAACTTTCAATGGGCCTGGGCTACGGGCTGGATCGCGGGCCGAGCGAGTACCATAAACTCCGCGATGGTCTGAAGAAAGTCTCAGCCTAGGGGCCAATGTGGTGAATTGATCAACAACTGAAGCGTCCGTCGCAGTATTCTACATTACATTTTGCTGATTCAGTCCAACGGGAATCAGATACGTAATGGCAAAAGGGGTGTGATATTTTCTTCAGCTGCAGAGACAGAAGTGGCATCTCCAAGTTCTGCGTGAGATGGTAATCAGCTTGACTGTAGGGGTAAGGCCTTTATAGTACGGTGATGGAACCTGTGTGGTGTCAGGGGTGGTGTGATGGTGTGGATAACAGCATTCACTCGGCCTCATTAGCTTCCGTCATGCGTGCTGGTTGGTAGTGATAGTCAGGAGTACGTTATTTAAATGAGTCGTCAGCTTACCTGTCCGCAATGTCAGAAGGACGGCGTCCTTCGCGCCCGTCCTCAGTCTCCACGTGAACATGTGGCCGCGTTCGTGTTTGTCTCGCCGTTCCAGTGCCCTTCCTGCAACCATCGCTTTCTCGCGCCGTGCCTGGGGCTCAGCCGTCCTCAGTATCCGGTCGATCGCCGCGAGCACCTCAGGATTCCCGTGCGACTCTATCTCTCATTTTCAGGGGGTAAGGTTCGCGGTGAAGGGATGGTGCTTGATCTCTCGATGGGCGGCTGTATCGTCAAAAGCGAGACCCAGGTTCATATGGACGACATCTTCTATCTGCAATTGACGCTTGATGAAACTGAGCCTCCTCTTGAAGTAGCCGGAATGGTTCGATCTGTGAGCCCTCGCGGCATCGCGTTCAAGTTCCTTCGCGCCGCGCAAGAGAACAAGCGTCTGCTTGCTTTCGTTCAGGCCCAGGTTCCCGATCAGTCGGACAAAACATCGGATAAAGTTGGTGTCGCTTTCTGAACAGGCCGGCGAATCTTTTCTCCCGCCATACCTATCGTCCACAGAACAGCGTTCCTCAAGGCTAGCCGGCTGCCGAAAAGCATATTGGCTCGCCTGAATCCAATGGTCCTCTGTTTGGATAACCAGAGAGTTTTCCCATTGGATGCTTAAAAAGGCCAAAAGAGCGACCTTTTCAGTATTCCGTTACGTTGGAGCTTCCCAGGCAGAATGAAGCGGATGGTTGTCGATCAGTTCCTGGTGTGCGGCGAGATCATAGGGTTCAATAGTGAGGTCGTGCTCATTGAGCGGCTCAGGGCAGGCAGGGGAACAGAGATACGTACGATATGATTCAGCCTTCTCCTTCGTGGCAAACCGGCACAGTCCATATTCAGGCATCCCAGAGGAGGGATACCAAAATGCCAGCTCGATCGCACTCCCCTGGTAGATGCCGAGGGTGCGGTGTGTGATCTGAAATCCGCCTGGCAAATGCGATGAAGGTTCAAGCGACATCGGACGGCTTCGTCTCCGAATCATAATGGCTTTTCGCATGATAGCATGATCAATCCCCTACGCCATAGACCGGCGCGGTCGAAAAGGGGAGGAGCCATGAGCTGTCACCCAACGAGTTGCTGGACACGCTGATACAGAGAGCCCTAACCCACATTATTCATGAAGCTTTTGCTGTAAGCGCGGATACGCGGCTTCGACGGGCAGTCTCGCCATTCAGCCCTTCGACATGCCGCACGAGTATGCCTCAGGGTTTCACGGCTCCGAGTGCCCGTCTCGCTTCGCGTCTGCACGCTTTCGCCACGAACCTTCATGAATAATGCGGGTTAATCGTCGGCTTGATAGACTGCCCGGCGTGGTTCCGCTAGAATCCCGATTCATGCCCGATCCTACTGTCGTGCCCCCAGTTCCAGCGAGTACGCAGGACGAGACTCGCTCGGTGGTTAAAGCAGCCGGCATGATCGGCGTGGCCACCTTCTCCAGCCGGATCCTAGGTTTCGTTCGCGACATGGTGTTGGCGAGGATTTTTGGGGCAACGCCTGCGGCAGATGCCTTCTTCGTGGCGTATCGTATCCCCAACTTACTTCGTGAATTATTTGCGGAAGGGTCGATGTCTTCCGCATTCATTCCGGTCTTCACGGAATATCAGACGCTTAAATCAAAACGAGACGCCTGGGAGCTGGCGAGCGCCGTCTTCACCACGCTGCTGACAATCGTGACCGGAATCACGATTCTGGGTATGATCCTCGCGTCCGGGATCGTCTGGTTGCTCGCGCCGGGATTTCATGACGATCCGGCGAGGCTGAGCATGACGACGTTGCTCACGCAGATCATGTTCCCCTATCTGATCTTTATCAGCCTGGCTGCGCTGGCGATGGGCATCCTGAATTCCATGCGTGCCTTCGCGGCGCCGGCGTTCTCACCGGTGTTCTTTAACATCTTTATCATCGGCTGTGCGCTCTTTTTGTCGCCGACGATGCCGGAGCCGATCCTCGGCGTGGCCATTGGGGTTGTGGCGGGCGGTGCGGCGCAGTTTGCCATGCAGTTGCCAGGATTGCGCCTGCGCGGCATGTTGTTCGGATTTCGGTTTGCCCCAAGCCATCCCGGCGTGCGTCGAATCGGCGCGCTCATGGTGCCGTCGCTCCTTGGTCTCTCCGTGACCCAGATCAACATTACTGTGAGCACGATCCTGGGTTCCTTCTTTGCGGGTGGGCCGACCTATCTCTTTTACGGTATGCGGTTGATTCAGTTCCCGCTCGGGATTTTTGGCGTGGCGCTGGCCACGGCCATTTTACCGACACTCTCGGCGCAAGCCGCGCGCGGGGCGCTGAATGAATTGCGGACAACGTTGGGATTCGGCCTTCGCATGATCCTTTTTATCATCTTTCCGGCGATGCTGGGCCTGATCCTCTTGCGTCAGCCGATCGTCCATCTGTTCTTCGAGCACGGGAGCTTTACGGCGCACGACACGGCTGAGACAGCGGCAGCGGTGCTGTGCTATTCCGCCGGCCTCTGGGCCTTTGGAGGCGTTCGCATCATTGTATCCGCCTTTTATTCGCTGCAAGACACGCGCACGCCGGCTATCTCTGCGGCGATCGCCGTCGCGGCCAACCTCGTTTTCTCGTTCCTACTGATGTCGTCTCTTGGCGCAGCCGGCCTGGCCTTGGCCACAGCTCTGGCGGCGATGGTGAACGGAGGCATCTTGGTCGCGGTGCTGCACCGTCGGTTAGGCGGTGTGGAGTGGAGTTCTGTGGGACGATCGTTGCTACGCGTATTGATCGCATCCATCCCCTTAGTCGTGGTCTGTGCCTGGGTGGCGGCATCGCAGGTCTGGACGCATCCTGGTGAATGGACGGAGAAATCGGCCATGCTCTTCGTGGCCATCGGATTGAGCGTGGGTGGTTATCTGGGCATCCATGCCTTGCTGCACTCGGAGGAACTCGATCTGGTTTGGGGAATGGTCAGACGGAAACTGAAGCGAGGAGGAAACTAACGTGATGAGCAAGAGACAATCTTCACCCAAACACCTCACATCTGATGCCATACGATTCACGGCCTGCGTTTTTCCTACTCCATGGGGCTGGATGGGTCTGTCTGAAACGACAAAGGGGATTAATGCAGTGGTGTTGCCGAAGGCGTCACGCCAGGCCGCGCTGTCAGAGTTGGGATTGCCCTCGGCCGAGCTGCTGGAAGGCCGGACTTCTCCACGACTGCGAGAGGCCCAGACGCAATTGACCGGCTATCTGGCAGGAATGCGCAGGTCCTTCGATCTTCCGCTGGACCTTTCACGAGGGACGAGCTTTCAGCAGAAGGTCTGGCGGACCCTTCGCAGTATCTCCTACGGCCGGCTTCGATCGTATCAATGGGTAGCGCTTCGTGTAGGAGGAAGACAGTATGCGCGTGCCGTTGGCAATGCCGTGGGGGCGAATCCGATACCGATCGTGATTCCTTGCCATCGAATTGTGGCGCAGGATGCGTCGCTTGGCGGATTCTCGGGCGGCTTGCCCACAAAACGGAGACTGCTCACGCTCGAAGGAACCCTGGCTGAGCTTCGAACGGAACGGTCCTAGCCCACATTACTCATGAGCGCTTCTGTCGCAATTGCCGATCCACTGCTCTTGCGCGTGAAGCGTCGTTCGTGAAGCGTGAAGTGCAGGAAGGAATGTGTCTGTATCCTCATCATGCGCGATACGAGATACGCTTCACGAGGAACGCACTTTCGGACGATTTCGCAACGAACCGTCATGAATCATGCAGGCTAACCCATGAAGGCAGTGATTCAGCGGGTAACCAGAGCTTCAGTTCACGTTGAGGGCAAGACAGTGGGGCAGATCGAATCTGGCCTCCTGGTGTTGCTGGGCGTTGCCAAGGGTGATGGAGAAACCGACGGACGTTATCTCGTCGAGAAGATCTACACCCTCCGGATCTTTTCCGATGAGCAGGGGAAGATGAATCGCTCGCTGGCAGACATCGGGGGGTCGGTCTTGCTGGTCTCCCAATTTACGTTGCTGGGCAGGACGGCGAATGGCCGTCGCCCGAGCTTTGATGAGGCGGCACCCCCGGATGAAGCCAAGCGATTATACGAGCAAGTTGTGGCAGGGTTACGAAACTACGGTACTTCCGTGGAAACGGGTATGTTCGCCGCGCACATGCAGGTCGAATTGCTGAACGACGGACCAGTGACCTTTGTGCTCGATAGCCGCGGCGCAAACTAGGAGGCTGTTGAAAAAGTCTTTTGTCTCACCCTCCCAGCCCAGGCGCGCCGAGACGCGCCTTATTCCCATGCTTCGTTCTCGCATCGCTCAGAGGCTCAACGTACCGGACAGAGTACGATTCACCTCTTCGCTCGCTGCGGCCTTGCTGGACGGCCTTTTTGAACAGCCTGCGGGTTTTGCTAGTTCCGATCCATGCTCATGTCTGTTTCGTAAAGACCGACAGAAGGATTATTGGGCCGACATCGGTGCCATGAGTAATATCTGCTATACTACATTCAGGCGTGTTCGGAATGTGTGAGAGGTGGATATGAGAACGCAAGTTCCGCCACGGCATCCGCTCCGTCAGTTGTTCGGCGCCCTGACCGAGAAAAGCTTCACGGAACATCTCGGGTGGCCCGACCCAAACGTCACCAGCTATGTCTCCAACCTGCTCGTCGACTTTACCCACACAGACCAACTCTATAAAATAAAAAACCAGCAAGGCAAAACGGTCGATACGGTGATGGATCTCTTGTTTGAGTCGGAAGTGTTGCTCCAAGCCCAGTCGATGGATCGCGAACGGGATGTGCATCAGCACATTGGTGACTTCACACTGTTTATGGCGGGACTGTTTCCAGAATATCTGCGCCGCCTCAAAACGGCCGGATTGATCTACCACAAGGACTTCCTCGTGGACTATATGAAAACGGGTAAGCGCTCCTACGGGATTGTCGCGCGAATGGCTGACGGCCCGTCGAAGGCTGAACCTCCTCTGTTCCGAAAACTCTCCGACAACTTCGAGCTCTGTGTCACCGGGCTGGGGTTCGTGCGATCCGATCTGGATCGCATGAAAGATCCAACGTACCGGCAGGCTCGGAATCTTCTCCTCAATTGACCAGTTCCCGTCCTCTCATTCTTGTTCATGGAGGCGCCGGTTCCCGGCGTATAACAACGGCGCAGGCCGCCTGTTTGGCCGATGCGATCTCGGACGGCTACGGTATCCTTGCGCAAGGAGGTCCTGCCCTCGCCGCTGTTGAATCCACGATCGGTCTTCTGGAACAATCGGGGCTGTTCAACGCAGGACGAGGCGCGAATCGGCAGCTGGACGGGGTACAGCGTATGGACGCAGCAATCATGGAAGGGACCCATCTCAACGCCGGTGCCGTCGCCTCAATCGAAGGAGTCGCGCACCCAATTGCGGCGGCCCGCCTGGTTATGGAAGAGACGCGCCATGTTCTGTTAGTCGGCCCGTTTGCCGGAAGATTTGCGCAACATTTCAAACTCGACCGGCATCGTTCCACCGGAGTGCCTCGCCGCCTCTCCTACGACCGGATTCTCGCGAGACAGAGACGTTCAACAATAGAACGGCACGGGACCGTCGGCGCTGTTGCCTTGGATCGGTCCGGGACTGTGGCGGCAGGGGCTTCGACCGGAGGCATCGATTCGATGTTGCCAGGGCGGGTCGGTGACACCTCGCTTATCGGCTGTGGAGTCTACGCGGACAATGAGAGTGGTGCTGTGTCGATGACGGGCATCGGTGAAGGTATCATCCGTCTTGTAATTGCCAAGAGTATCTGCGATCGTCTCGCTATGGGGAAGAGCCCAGCGGTGGCGGCTCGAGAGGTGTTGGGTATGCTCGTGTCTCGGATCCATGGTTCGGCTGGGGCCTTAGTCCTCTCGTCGGACGGGCGGTTTGCTATTAGGCATGTGACACCGCATATGGCTGCCGGTTGGTGGAACGGGACCGGTCGACCGAAAGTTCGAGGGCAATTTCCATGAAGGACACGCTCTTTCATCTGGCGTTTCCCACACACAATTTGGCTGCGGCGAAGCGTTTCTATGTCGATGGACTTGGTTGCACGTTGGGTCGGGAGTCGAGCCATGCCGTCACGTTCGGACTCGCGGGGCATCAACTCGTGGCCCATCTGACGACGGAACCCTTGACGCCACAACAAGGCATTTACCCCCACCATTTCGGTCTGACCTTTTTGTCGAAAGAATCGTGGCAACAGTTCTTGGAGCGGGCCCAAGCAAAAGGATTGCCCTTTTATCAACAGCCCCGCGTCCGGTTCCCAGGTACCAGGATTGAGCATCACACGTTCTTTCTCGAAGATCCCTCTCGCAATCTGCTCGAATTCAAGCATTACACGCATGAATCGGCCATTTTCGGCGAGCGAGACTATCGTGAGGTCGGCGACTCGCTGTAACCTTCCGTCTGCTCCTGGCCCAGAGGGTCTGCCGGAGATTGGTCTGGCTCTAGCTCTGATTCTGGCTCTGGCTCTGGCTTTGGCTTTGGCGCCGGTTCTAGCTGGGGAGATTGGGGAGATCCCCGAGTAATCTGTTTGAGAATACGTTCGTGGCGGCGAGCCAGACTTGTCGTTTTTCGGATCGGATCGTATCGCCGTGGTGACGGCAAAATGGCCGCCAGCCACGCAGCCTCATCAGCTGTCAGATTGCGCGAGGATTTCTTGAAGTGATGACGGGCCGCCGCCTCAGCGCCATAGACGCCCTGTCCCCATTCGGCCACGTTGAGATACAGCTCGAGAATACGCTCCTTCGTGAGATGATGTTCGAGGGAACGCGTAATCAGCGCTTCCCGCGCCTTTCGAAGCAGGGACCGTTCGGATGATAGGTAGAGGTTTTTGGCCAATTGCTGAGTAATGGTGCTCCCCCCACGCTTGAGTTTGCCCGCCTCTAAGTTATAGAGAGCTGCGTCTTTGATCCCTTCCCAGTCGAATCCTTCGTGGGTGAAGAACGACGCATCTTCTCCAGCCACGACCGCTTGGCGGAGGTGGGGGGAGATGCGTGAGAGCGGCACCCACGTCCAATGGCGTTCGATGGTGTGACCTTTTACCTTAGCCTGAGTCTGGCGTGCTTCCATCAGGGCTGTCACGGTTGGATTGGTTGCGCGTAAGACAGAGATGTCGGGCATCTCAAGTAACCAGAAGAAAAGAATCGCCCCGATCGGGAGGCAGAGGCCGATGATCAGGAAGGCTTTCACACGGGAACGGGATTGCACGGTTGACTTCCGCATTAGAGGCTGCGTATCACAGAGGCGATAAGTGCCTGTGTCACGAACGTGGTGTGTATTAGGTGAGCGGCCGGATGTAGCATGAGGATCCTTACTGCAGAGTTTATCAGAAGTTGCGCGGGGCCAGAGCAGTTTCTGAAAAGCGACCTCCCGGAAGTCGCCTTTATCGGGCGATCGAACGTCGGGAAGTCCTCTCTTATCAACTCTCTCTTGCAGCGCAAGGGCCTGGCCAAGGTGAGCCGCACGCCGGGAAAGACTCGTTTGGTCAACCTCTTTCGGATTACCAGCGACGATCCTGGACTGGCGCGTTTCGTGGTGGTGGATTTGCCCGGGTATGGTTACGCGAAGGTGTCGAAGGCGCTGCGGGCTCAGTGGGCCCCATTGATCGAGCAGTATCTCGGCGGCAGTGAACAGCTGCGGGTCGTGGTGGTGTTGGTGGAAAGCCGAGTGCTGAGCGAACAGGACAGGGAGACGATCGCATGGCTTCTGTCCATTGGACGGCCTCCCATCGTGGTGGCGACAAAAGTGGATAAGTTGAAAATGAGCGAGCGGGTCGGTGCGTTTCGTCGGTTGCAGGAAGGGCTGGAATTGGTCGAGAGCGACACAGTTATTCCTTACTCGTCTGTGACGGGCGAGGGGCGGGAGCGGTTGTGGGCGGTCTTGAAAGAGCGGATTCGAACTTGATCTCGATATAGGCCTTGTTCTTGAGGTCTGTCAGCCATGATTGGAAAGCATCTTCGCTCTTCTGCTGAAAGACAAGTCCCTGGATTTCAGTGCGGACTTGCTCATATGGGCGGAACTGCTTCGGTTTCTTATCCTCCAAGCGCACGATGTGCACGCCTTCCGAGGTCTCGATCATATCCGAGGTGCCGCCGGGCACCAGAGTGGCGATAGTGCGCTCGATCTCCGGCAAGAGCTCTCCTTGCCGCACCAAGCCTAGCTGTCCTCCGTGTGACGCGTTCGGGCCGTCGGAAAAGCGTAGCGCCAAATCCTCGAAGGACTCCCCTTGCTTAAGCCGCGCCATCACCTCACGAGCTTTCTCCCTCGCATCAGTCATATCGACCGGGGATCGAGCCCGAATGAAAATTTGGCTGAGCGTATATTCCTCCGAGAGCGCAAACCGATCACGGTGCTCTTGGAAGTACCGTTTCATGTCGGAGTCTCCGACCATCACCGCACCCCGCACCTCGCGGTCGACGATCCTGAGCAGCGTCAACTGTTCTCGGACGTTTTTTCTGTCTGCCGGGTTCGTCTCATCGACTGCCCTTCCCTGTTGCTTCATCTGTCGAATCGCTTGCAGGACCTCCTCATCGGTGACTGTGATACCTCGTGTCTTGGCTGCCTGGAGTTGTAACTTTCGCTCGATCATCGAGGTCAGCACCATGTACTCCGCCGTCTTGAGCCGGCGCGCGAGATCGTCGCCTTGGTATTCTTTCTGAATCCGTTCCCGCTCCGGGGCGAGTTCCCGCTTCATCTCGGAGAGCATGATGAGATCCGAGTTGACGATTGCGATGATCCCATCTTCCACCTGCGCGGCTGAAAGAAGAGACACCTGCGCGATCAGCCCAAGCGCGAAGAACACTATGAGTCTCAGCCAGTTTGGTGTCATTATGATGAACGGACGAATCGCGCTTATGGATATGGAACTCGCCACGTGCCTATGGGGTCGACCAGCCGGCGAGGGTTCGTCGGATTGTACACGAATTGCAGAGGACTTGAGGAGTCTGAGGAAGGGCAATCTCGATCCGTG
>DATENE010000108.1:0-3822 GCA_035275205.1 Nitrospiraceae bacterium | reverse complement strand
ATATACGTTGGGAATAAACTTCCCTCCCCCGTACAATTTGTCCGTCACCAGGTTCGGATCCAGCAGGTAGGTGTACGTGACTTTCACCGGAAAGGCAGACAGAAACTCACTGACATTCTTCTTGGAGTCGCCGGAAGAGTTAACCCCGAGCACAACGACGTTCTTCCCTTTCGTCATCTCAGACACTTTTTGGAGCGCCGTTCCCTGCAGCATACAGGGCTCGCAGATATGAAACAGTCCGAGTACCACGACCTTTCCCTTATAGGCATCCAGCTCCACAGTCTCACCGGTGATGGCCGTCAACGCAAACGAAGGCGCCTTCTCGCCCACCTTGAACAACCCTGCGGCAAGAACCAGATGGGCTGCAAGAATGGGAACCAGTAGCGCACTGAGGGCGAGGATCATCCGTTTCATCACAGCCTCCATTTCTCTTGAGAGGTGCTATCCTACCACGCAGATTTTTTCATGAGCAATGGAGCAGAGTCCGAGTGAGTCGCACTTAGGTGGAGAAGGACAGCAGGCTGCTCAAAAAGTTCATCCAGCAAGGCCGCAGGGAGTTCGGCGACTGAGGCGTACCGTTTCTCACCCACCCGCCCCGAGCTGCCAAGGCAGCTCTTTCACCGTGGGGACATCGCAAGGAGACGAACGACTGAGAACGAAGCCCGGGAAAATGCGCGTCTTGGCGCGCAGGGGTTGGGCGGGTGAGAAGAGCGGCGTTTTCAGCAGCCTGCTAGAGGGAGGGTTCGAAGAGGCCCAACTGCCACTCCTCAGCACGGGTCAATGGAATGGGGTAACGTTCGGTGAAGCAGGCGTTACAGTACTGGTCAGGTCTACCAGGGGCGGCGTTCAGCATGCCATCGAGACTCAAATAGGCGAGGCTATCCGCCGTGATGTACTTCCGAATCTCTTCAGTCGAGTGGCTGGAAGCGATGAGTTCCTTCCTGGTGGGTGTGTCGATGCCGTAGAAGCAGGGCGAGACGATCGGCGGCGAACTGATGCGCATATGCACTTCTTTGGCCCCGGCATTGCGAAGCATCTTCACGATTTTACGGCTCGTCGTACCCCGCACCAGCGAATCATCGACCACGACGACCCTCTTTCCCTCCAGCACCTCCGGGACGGCATTGAGCTTGACCTTGACACCGAAGTGGCGGATCGATTGCTCCGGTTCAATGAAGGTGCGGCCAACATAGTGATTTCGAATCAGCCCGAGTTCAAACGGAATTCCTGCCCCCTCGGCATAGCCGAGCGAAGCAGGCACCCCGGAGTCCGGTACGGGAATGACGATGTCCGCCGGCACCGGTGATTCCTTCGCTAATTGCCTGCCCAAGGCCTTGCGTGTGCCATACACCGCATTCGCGCCGAAGATCTTGCTGTCTGGCCTGGCAAAATACACATATTCAAAAACGCACATGGCAGGACTGACCGGAGCAAACGGCTTATAACTCGTTACCCCCTTGTCGTTCAGCACGACTAACTCGCCGGGCTCGATCTCGCGGACAACTTCAGCTCCAAGCAGATCGAATGCGCAGGTTTCCGACGCCACAATGTACGTGTCGCCCAGCCGGCCGAGACAGAGAGGCCGAAACCCGTGGGGGTCACGAGCCGCGACGATTCCCTCATCTGTCTGCAAGACAACAGAAAACGCCCCGCGAACTTGAGTCAACGCATCGATGATCCGGG
Source organism: Nitrospiraceae bacterium (assembly GCA_035275205.1). Classification (GTDB taxonomy): domain Bacteria; phylum Nitrospirota; class Nitrospiria; order Nitrospirales; family Nitrospiraceae; genus Palsa-1315. The sequence goes on along the minus strand of DATENE010000108.1, from coordinate 2,139 downwards.
CCAACAACGTATCGGCCCGCGAATGCGCAATCAGATGGATGATGACTTCGCTGTCTGAAGTGGATTGAAAGATAGCGCCGTAGGCTTCGAGTTCGTGACGCAGCACTTGGGCATTGATGAGATTGCCGTTATGGGCGAGCGCCAGATTTCCAAAGGCAAAATTGACCGAGAGCGGCTGGACATTCTTGAGATCGTTCCCCCCGGCAGTGGAGTAGCGATTGTGCCCGATCGCCATCGAACCCACCAGTTGATTGAGCGCCTGGGGATTATAGATATCCGCGACAAGCCCCTTCCCCTTATGGACATACACCTGCACGCCGTCGCCCGAGACAATGCCGGAAGCTTCCTGTCCCCGATGCTGCAGGGCATACAATCCAAGATACGTGAGGTTTGCCGCTTCCTTGTGGCCGTAAATACCGAAGACAGCACATTCGTCGTGAAACTTGTCCGGGCTCTCACGTGAAAAGTGAGACGCGAACGGTGAAACGACGGGAAGTTCTCTCTTAGTTCGCCTATTCATGCCTTCACGTTTCACTTTTTACATCTCACGTTTTACGTCTGACTGAGTGTTCGTTCAATCGAGAAGGCCCACTGATCGTGAAGTTGATCGACGGGGAGGTCAATGCGGCAGCCTTCGCCCCATTGCCCCGTCTCCACATCGATGACAACACGGTCGCCTCCCACCACTCCGATCTTCATCGCTGGAATACCCGAATCCCAGGCACGATTCAGGATCCGGTCGACCATCTCCGGCTTCACCGAAAGAACCACCCGCGATTGACTTTCACCGAACAAGAGGGCATCCAGCCGCAATGTATCAAGGGATAACTTTACCACAGCCCCTCGCCTGGCGTCCGGTGCAGAAATACAACATTCAGCCAACGCGACAGACAACCCGCCGTCTGAACAATCGTGAGCGGATTGCACAATTCCCTCACGAATCACATTCAATATGAAGTCCTGGAGCGCCTTCTCAGTCTCCAGACTCAGGAGCGGCGGCGATCCCTGCTCCCGGTGATGGAGGACTTTCAGATATTCACTGCCGCCCAGGTCCTCCCTTGTCCTGCCTAGAAGAAGAATCGCATCGCCGTCCTGCTTGAACCACTGCGTCATCGTCTTATCGGCAGCATCGATCAAACCTACCATCCCCAACATCGGCGTGGGATAAATCGAGAGACCGTTCGTCTCATTGTAGAAGCTCACATTGCCGCTGACGATAGGAACTTTAAAATATTCGCAGGCATCCTTCATTCCCTCGATCGCCAATACAAACTGCCACATGATCTCGGGCCGCTCGGGGTTCCCGAAGTTCAAACAGTCTGTGAGCCCGATCGGCTCCGCGCCGGAGCAGACCAGATTCCTCGCCGCCTCGGCCACCGCAAGGCGAGCCCCTTCGTACGGATGCAGCAGGCAATAGCGGCTATTACAGTCCACCGTCATCGCAATGGCTTTATTCGTTCCCTTGATCCGAACCACCGCCGCATCGGAGCCAGGCCGGATCATCGTGTTCGTCCGCACCATGTGGTCATACTGCTCATAGGCCCAGCGTTTGCTCGCAATCGTCGGTGACTCCAGCAACGAGAGCAGCGCCGCATTCGCATCTTTCACGTCGGGCAGCGCATCATAGTTCAGATTGGTCAGCATATCCTGGTAGCCCGGCGGCGAATACGGCCGCTCGTAGCGTGGTCCGTCATCGGCCAGCGACTTCGCAGGAATCTCCGCTACCACCTTGCCCTGATCCTTTACCCGGAGAATCCCGTCACCCGTGACTCGCCCTACTACCGCCACATCGAGATCCCACTTCTTGCAGATCCTGATGCATTCGTCTTCCTTGCCCGCCTGAGCCACCATCAGCATGCGCTCTTGCGATTCCGACAGCATCAATTCATAGGGTGTCATGCCCGGCTCACGCCGCGGCACATCGGTCAGGTCCAGGTCGATTCCATTGCCGGCACGCGACGCCATTTCACAGGACGAACTGGTCAGACCAGCCGCCCCCATGTCCTGGATACCAACCAGCAGATTTCCCGCCATCAGTTCGAGGCAGGCTTCCAGGAGCAGTTTTTCCTGGAACGGATCACCCACCTGCACCGTCGGCCGCTTCTGATCCGACTGGTCGTCGAAAGAATCCGACGCCAT
>DATENE010000107.1:0-3468 GCA_035275205.1 Nitrospiraceae bacterium | reverse complement strand
CTGGTGTTTAACTTTCATTACTTCTTCATGCGAAAGTTCTGGTTTGTGTATCTGGCAAAGGCGCTTGTCGTCTTTCCAGGCGGCTACGGCACGATGGATGAACTTTTCGAGGTCCTGACGCTGATACAAACCAGCAAGCCGAGCAAGGTCATGCCGGTTGTCCTGTTTGGAAACGAATACTGGGACGACATTATCGATTTTGATGCCTTTGTCCGATGGGGCACCATCAGTTCCAAAGAACGGGATATCTTCTACAGGACGGATTCCGTTGACGATGCGTATGAGTACCTGACCGGCCGGCTGGAAAAATTGTATGCGACGCCTGAAGGACTGGATCAGGTGAAGCTCACCTGAGGAATAAATCGGGGCCAGAGGGAAATTTGAGATTGGACGAATCCTGCATCTCAAATTCGAAACTCGAAATCTCAAATCGGACTGGCCAGCCTGCGCGGTGGTGAGTCCATTCTGAGATTTCGAGTCTCGAATTTGAGATGCAGGATTCGTCGTGTGCCGAGCATGTTCAGCAGCTCGGAAGTGAAAGTCTTCTACCCAACCTGATGGAGGTGAAGGGTTAGCGAAGCGCAAGGGCTATCGCCGCGAGGCGGGGTCTGAAGGAAGCGTGGGGCAAAAACGCGAGTCGATGAACAAAAACCGGATATGAGGCGTGAGCGTGGGACGAGCGGCCGACGTACCGTGAAGTCCGTATCTATCAAGCACGCGGAACGTAGATTCGGCGACGATGCGTGGAAGGCGGCTGAACTTACCTCGGGAGATCTGCAGGCCGCAGGAGGCGGCGGGCAGAAGTCAGCAGAAGGCATAGTAAATCTCGCTGTCGGCAAAGCTAGTGAGGCACTCCTTAAACGAAAGGTGGAGTAAACGGATAGGCGGAGCCGGTAACGGGGATGGAAGGCCGGAACGAGAAGGAAGGCAAAATAGGGCATGACTCTCAAGGACGACAAGCAGCAGAAAATCCAGGGGGAGCTGGACTTCTCAGCCGCGCCAAGGGGTGAAGCCCCGAGGGCGAGCCGGGAGGAGACTGAATCGTCCGGGGCGAGGAATGAAACCGAAAAGCCAGCCAGCACGGATCGAATGATGGAGGCGATATGTGAATGGGAAAACCTGAAAGACGCCATGTGGCGGGTCAAGGCCAATAAGGGTAGCGCGGGAATCGACGGTGTCAGCGTCGATGAACTGCCGGACTACTCGGAACTGATGACCGTTCGGGAACAACTGCTGAGCGGTAGCTACATGCCGCAACCGGTGAAACGGGTGGAAATCCCCAAACCGGATGGCGGAATGCGCAAGCTGGGCATTCCGACAGCGATGGATCGCTTCGTCCAACAAGCGGTGATGCAGGTGTTGCAGAGGCAGTGGGACTCGACGTTCTCCGACAGCAGCTATGGATTCCGGCCGGGCCGGTCAACTCATCAGGCCGTAGAACAAGCGCAGCGCTACATCGCTGCCGGTCACGGCTGGGTGGTGGATCTCGATTTGGAGAAATTCTTCGACCGAGTCAATCACGACAAATTGATGGGACAGATCGCCAAACGGGTAGAAGACAAGCGGCTGTTGAAGCTCATCCGGGCATTCTTGAATGCCGGCGTGATGGAGAACGGGTTGGTCAGTCCCAGCGTGGAAGGGACTCCGCAAGGAGGACCTCTTTCGCCATTGCTGAGTAACCTCGTGCTCGACGAACTCGACCGGGAGCTGGAGCGCCGAGGACACCGCTTTGTGCGCTATGCGGACGATTGCAACATCTACGTTCGCTCCGAGCAAGCGGGTCAACGGGTGATGGACAGCATCAAGCGATACATCACGCGGCGGCTCAAGCTCAAGGTTAACGAGCAGAAGAGCGCGGTGGCACGACCGCAGGAGCGAAAATTTCTTGGATTCAGTTTCAGCAGCGGTCGTGTGATCCGGCGGCACATTGCGCCGAAGGCCGTCGAGCGGTTCAAGGAACGAGTCCGGGAAATCACGCGGCAGGCCAAGAGTGTGGACTTGGGAGCCACAATGGCGACGCTGGCCCCGTATATGAGGGGTTGGCGTGGCTACTTCGGCTTCTGCGAAACACCCGGCGTGCTGATCAACTTGACTCGCTGGGTTAGAGCGCGTCTTCGGGCGGCGATGTGGCGGCAATGGAAGACACCCCGCCGTCGTCGGGCGATGCTGATTCAACTGGGGGTGAACTCGATTCTGGCGGAAAAGACGGCCGCCAGCGGCCGTGGTCCCTGGTTCATTGCCCATTCGAAAGCTTTGAGCGTTGGGCTCTCGAATGAGTATTTCCGCTCTCGCGGTCTCCCTTCTCTATTCGGCAAGTGTTAGGCCATGCAGCCATCTCGAACCGCCGTGTACGGACCCGTACGCACGGTGGTGTGGCAGGGGTCGGTGGGCAACCGCCGCCCCTATGCCGATCAATTTCAAAATTTCCCGACCGTGTCTCAACTAGGACAGCTTTTGCAGGAGATCGATCCCGAGGTAGATCCCAAATCCAAAGCTGAATGCACCGGCCGCGGCCTGAACAATGCGATAGCCCGAACTGACATTTCGCGCCGCCCACTGCAGCGGAATCGCCAGCAGAAAACTCACGATCAGCATGCCGGCAACGCTGCCGATACCGAAGATCGCGATATACAGCAGCGCCTGGGGCGGCGAACTTATCGTGGAGAGCACCAGCAACATCAGCGCACCGGTGCCCGCCGCCCCGTGGACCATTCCGACGACCAGGGGTCGAAGGCCGAAGTGCAGCCAACCGGCATGTTCGTCCAGCCTTCCGGAAGCATGAAGATGCCAATGGACGTGAGGCGCCTTACCCGCAACGTGCGTGTGAGGGTGGCGATGGAGATGAAGCCTTTCTTTCCAGAGGTGAAACAGGACGCGGGCCCCGAGCGCAACGAGCATGACCGCGACGCCAAGTTCGAGCCAGCCACTTAGCCGATCCGATACGTTGATCTTGAGGAGAATGACAAGGCTTCCGGCCAGGGCAAGCGAGAGCGTGTGACCGATTCCCCAGCGCACCCCAATCCAGCAGCTTCTGAGAAGGCTTCCTTCTCGGCTCACGAACGTCGTGACTGCCACAACGTGATCAGCGTCCGTGGCATGTTTCAGGCCAAGGAGGAAGCCCAGACTCAGGATTGCAACAAGCGAAGATTCCACCAGGGACTATCGGAGTACAGGCTTTTCCGCCGCCAGCACCTTGTTTTTGGGCGCGCTGAGATATCCGCGGATACGGTCCTTCTCGACCTTGTTGACGACGACTTCATACCGAAGCTGGTCAGTCCCAACGAGGAACTGGACAGGCTCGTTGATCAGTTTGTCCTTCTTCTCGAGCTTGCTGTCGTCAACTTGAATAATGATGCCGTATTTCTGCTTCTTGGCATCCGTCTCGCGTAACTCCAGGCGGATGTCCCCAACGCGCACCATGTCGTTCTTCTTCCCCTTCTTGATATCGAACTCGAAGAAGTCCTTCTC
>DATENE010000106.1:0-4723 GCA_035275205.1 Nitrospiraceae bacterium | reverse complement strand
TCGTTCCCCTGCGCCTTCCCATCTTAGAAGCGATCAGCACTCAGCTTTCAGCGCTCAGCTTCTGGCTGAATGCTGATTACTGATGGCTGACGGCTTCCCAGGACAGTGGCTCTTTATGCAGGATCGCTCCCCGCTTACAGTGGCGGCACCGTGATGGTTTTGCACCATCTTCCCCGTCGCTGACGATTTCTCTCTAAGCACTCCTCCTGTTTAAACAACTCGTGCCCCCACAAGAGACGAGAGGACCGGGCACGGATCCTTCCCGTTCAGACAACTTCAGAAGGGCTTGGTCGAACGATACCCTGGCATGGTGACCCTGGGCACTCCGGATTCCGGATGGCGATCGACTAAGACGTCACAACCATACACAGCTCTCAAGACTTCGGCGTCAATCACTTCATGTGGCGAGCCAAGGCGAAAGAGAACTCCGGCCTTCAGCATCAAAATTCGATCGCAGTATTGGCTCGCAACATTCAGATCATGAGAGACCAGCACCACGGTCAAACCGCGTTCCTCTTTGAGCCGGCGTACAATCGCGCAAATCGCAATCTGGTGTTGGAGATCGAGGAATGCGGTGGGTTCGTCCAGCAAGAGGACCCGAGGCGCTTGCGCCAAGGCTCGGGCGATCATACAGCGCTGCCGCTCGCCGCCAGACAGATCCATCACCGAGCGAGAAGCGAGGTGAGTGAGATCCGTGTATCGCATCGCCTGTTCGGCAATGAGGATATCCTCGGCACTTTCCCAGCTGAACCCCGCACTCCACGTCGCGCCCTGATGGTGCGGATACCGGCCCATCAAGACTGTTTCCATCACGGTAAAGGAAAAGACCTGGGGGCTCTCTTGCGGCACAAAGGCCACAGTCCTTGCCACTTCAAGTTGCGGCATCGAGGCAAGCTCGCGGCCGAACAACGCGATGTCACCTGCATGAGGTTTCAACACCTTTGCCAACAGCTTGAGTAACGACGTCTTTCCTGACCCGTTGGGACCGACGATACCCAGTATCTCTCCAGGCTCGATGTCAAACGACACTCCGTCGAGAACCCACTGATCAGCCCCTCGACCGAGAGGATTGTACTGAAATTGAAGGGCGCGCACGTGATAGGCCGGATGTCGTGCTGCGATATCCAATCCCTGCGTTTCTCCGACTGTCGAGTAGGCGTGTTCTGGAGAGAGGCTCATACGAACCGGTCCTTCCTCCACATCAAGAGGTAGATGAAGAACGGTCCGCCTGCGAGCGCCGTCACAATCCCCACGGGAATTTCTGCCGGCGTCAGCAGGGTACGCGCCAAGGTATCGGCACTGACCAAGTACATTCCACCAACGCACGCTGATGCCGGCAAGAGCAATCGGTGATCCGCGCCGAGAAGAAACCGGACGGCGTGCGGGATGACCATCCCGACAAACCCGATCATTCCGCTCACTGACACCACGGCGCCGGTAATCAAGGCCGAAAGCACATAGACCACTCGTTTGACGTGTTCTGTATCGATTCCCAGCGAACGCGCAGATTCTTCACCGAGCGTCAACACGTTGAGCCGGCGGGCCTGACGGAACAAGAAAAACAGGCCTCCGAGCAGATAGCATGCCAATATGGCCAATGATGAGTACGACGGCGCGTTCAACGTGCCCATCAGCCAGGTCATCGTCCCGGCGGAGCGATTGGGTTCCATAATGGAGGTCACAAACATGATTAGTGCCGAAAAGATCGCATTGAGAATCACGCCTGCCAGCAGCAGCGCATAAATGGGCAACCGGCCAAATGAAAGCGCCATGCGATAAACCACCACTAGCGACAACATCCCTCCGGCAAACCCGCAGATCGGTAATACGGAAAACGTCACGACCGTAGCGCCGACTCCCAAGAGTATGGCGAGAGCAACGCTCAATGCCGCACCGCTCGACACTCCCAGTACATAGGGGTCGGCTAAAGGGTTCCGCAGCAGCGCCTGCAACACAACGCCGACGGAAGCCAGGCACGCACCCACAAGAAACCCTAGTAACACACGCGGAAGTCTTACCTGGATGAGGATGACGCCGATGGTTCCGATCTGTTCGCTTTTAATCGTCCCTTCACGCAGAACCTGCCCCACCAGGTCGATAATCTGGCCGAGCCCGATCCATTGTGTCCCGAATTGCAAACAGATCACAGAGAGCACAACGGACATCACCAGAAGCGGGGCCATGACCGCGCTCCACCGCCTGACCGTGAGCACAGACCCGCCGGACCTCCCTGCCTTGCCCGGAACAGATGATGAGCCAGCATCCGCCGTTATATTTGCGTGCGCGATGGGCCCGGACGCCGGCGACGGATTAGTGCTGAGGTTCATAGGACTCACGGCGCGATCTTCGTCGTAAACACTTCAGGATGGATAATCTGAGCCAACGATTCCAGCCCCTCGACAATCCGCGGCCCGGGACGATTCAACACATCGGCAGAAATTTGATGAAGCCGGCCGTGCTTCACCGCCGACAAAGACGTCCATCGTAACCATTGTTGCTGCTCACTCAGTGGTATTCCTTCGGCCTTCCCGATAGGAAAAATAATGACCTCGGGATCTTCCTTGAGAACCGCTTCCATACTGAGACGCGGATAGGGCTCGGTTGTCCCAGCCGCGATGTTGGCACCGCCGGCTAAATTAATGACTTGATCGAGATAACTGCCGGGTCCCACGGTGATTAGAGGCTGGCTGTTCAGGACGTAGAGGACACGCACTCGCGAGACCGTTTCCATTTTGCTTCGAATCGAAGCGATGCGTTGCCGCATCGTCGAGGCAACCCGCTCGGCGGAGGAAGACCGGTCGAGAAGGCGACCGACGGTTTGAATCCGGCTGGGGATTTCTTCGAACGACTCGGGGTCGACCACGAAGGTCGGAATTTTCAATTGCTCGAGCTTGGCCAACAGGTCGGCGCGGAGAAATGCGCGTGGGGCCAACACCAGGTCAGGCTGCAACGCCACGATGGCTTCGACATTCGGCTGGGCATATCCGATCTTCGGTTTCTGCAGGGCGGCAGGCGGGTAATCGCAAAACTCGGTGACGCCGACAATCTCATCGCTTAACCCGATGGCATACAGAATTTCGGTAATGCTGGGTGCGAGTGAAATCACTCGTGTGGGCGCCTTCGCCAAAAATATTTTTCGTCCGAGATCATCGACGAAGGTGCGCGGGGTAATATGCGCCATGAAGGGCATGCCGGTGAGAATGCCCTGCTGTCGACGTGCCATATCCGCCTCGTCCGCTCGCGCTACGGAAGGATGACTCCACAACACGGCAGCAGAGGCTATGAACAAGCCGGCTGCCATGACCGAGCATCCAGCGCGGCGACTTCGAGTGTCCAAATAAAAAACCCCCAAGGCCTCGGCAGACCCTGAGGATTGCACCCGCAACTCATCCTCGCCAATTCCCCAGGCCACGAGGGAACATGGATCAATTCTCCTGGCAGGTCTTCTGGCTTATGGTTCACCCTACTCCCCGCGCCTTCCCATCTTAGAAGCGATCAGCTCTCAGCTTTCAGCGATCAGCTTCTGGCTGAATGCTGACTACTGATGGCTGACGACTTCCCCAGACAGTGGCTTCTACGGGTTTCGTCCCCATTTACAGCGGCGGGACCGCGAGGGATTTGCACCCTCTTCCCTTTCCCAGGAGTCACAATGTGGGAGGCACTCTAGGAGACCCAGAAGAAGGTTGTCAAGTTCATTAATGTCCGTCGACCTCTCCTCTGCTCATATTCTGCCGGGTACGCGCCCATACTCATCGGCAAACAGAGCGAAAGACCGAGGATTTTCGGCTCACCCCTCGGCATAGGCTTTGCTCACCATTTAATGGTGATGAGTCTCGTGACTAGGGAACCGTTTCAGATGAAACGCCGGTCTATCAGAGAACTTCTACTTACGTATCTATGAAGCACCTGATCATTAGCATCGTTGCTATCTGGGCCTTCTTCCAGATATCGAGCCTCATATGGTCCTCAAAGGGACAACCTCCCAGCCCTACATTCACTCGACTCCTTGAGCCACCACAATACCGTCTCACCAGCCCCTATGAAAATGGCTACTACTATCTCCTCGGCTTTTCTGCAGATGCTTCTCTCGATCCGGCCAAGGTAGGACATGAAATGTGGCTGGAAACTATCGCCAGTCACGGCACTAGAGGGTTCGACTACAGCAAACCGGGGCGATCGGAGCTACAGATTGATCGCAGTCTGGAAGAGATCCTTCCGTCATGGAACTCCGAGAATCCAGTGAGTGAGTTCAGGAATTCGAGCACACGGTTTCAGATTTCGACCGGTCGCGACCGCACCATTTTCGCGCGGTACGAGCGCTTCCTCTCGATGCCTTTTGAAGACATGGGATTCGGACACCAAGGCACGCCCCGTTTTGTGGAAATTTTCGTTGGCCATCGCCTCTATATTGCTGACGGATTTTCTCGGCAGACAGCCCTTGGCATGCAGCGCTTAAAGAATGATCTGCACGCCTGGCGAAGTATGCTTCGGGACGCAACGACTATCACCACCAAAGTCATGGCGGAGATCGTCATCATCGATGATCTCCGCTTACTCTCGACGTTGTTGTCCCAACCCATCGTCAACAAGACCGTCTTAGCGATGAGCCCCAACATCGCCCCTCCACTCACTGCAGAAGAATCATCGCTCCGCTGGCCGCTTCAACATCAATTTAGACTCGGTGTCCATGGCGAGCACGGAAGGGAACTGCCTACGGACGAGC
>DATENE010000105.1:0-12010 GCA_035275205.1 Nitrospiraceae bacterium | reverse complement strand
GATGACCTTAATGCAGCGAGATGGACAGGCGGCTTCGCAGAGATCGCAGCCAACACACCGTTCCTGGTGATCGTCATAACGTAAGAGCGCGAGCGCTCCCCGATGGGTGTCGGGAAGGGTTCGCTGTTCCCGAGGATACTGGAACGTGATGGGTTTGTGAAACATGTGTTTGAACGTCACCTTCATGGCATCCCAAATCTCATAGAACAATGCAGCCTGGAGGATTTGCTTTGTCAGTGCGGCAACACGCATGGGCGTTTCCTGCTCTCTCCTAGACTTTTTCGATCGTTACTCGGGTCTGCTTGAACGTGGGAACGCCGGTCGTCGGATCGACCTGGACCGACATCAAGTCCTTCACCGGCGGCTCATTGAAATGCTCCGGGAAGAAGCAGGTCTGTGGGGCGACGGATTGATCTGGCTGTACCATCAATTGTATCGAGCCGCGGTCCGACGTCAGACGTATTGCCGTCCCGTCACCCACTCCGAGCCGTTCCATATCTTGGGGATTCATCCTGAGCCGCCCGGTATTGGGAGCGATTGTGATGAGCCCGGAGGCTTGCGTGGATAGCTTACCGGAATGATACAGGACCTGTCCCATCAGCAACGCAAAGGGTCGCTGGTTCTTGGAGTCGGCTGGACCGGCAGCTCGATAGCGCGTTGCCACTTCGGCGACGTAGCCGTTTGAGAGATAGCGGTCCACAGTCGGCACAACTTTGCGCGGCTGGCCAAGGTTGTAGTACCCGGGCAGCAACTTCATGATCTCGGCTTGAATATCGTTCGAGGATTCGTAATTCCATTGACAGCCTAGCGCGTTGGCCAGTGCCGTCATAATGTGCCAGTCGGGCAAACTTTCCCCGATGGGATCAATGGCCTCGCGGACCCGCAGCACTCGACCCTCCAAGTTGGTGAAGGTGCCGTCCTTTTCCGCAGAGGTACAAGCCGGCAGCACCGCGTGCGCCATCCGCGCGGTGTCGGTCAGGAACGGGTCCTGGACGACAAGCAACTCCAGTCGATCCAATGCGGCGCGGACTTCCATCGATGCGGGTAACGTGGCAAGCGGGTTTTCTCCAATGACATAGAGGGCGCGGATCTGGCCACTCCGGCAACGCTTGAGAATCTCGACGAGATTCGCGCCGGAGCCAGCCGCTGGAAGCGTGACGTCCCAGGCCTTAGCAAAGCGATCGCGGGCCGTTGGATCGTTGAACGAGACCTGGCCAGGGAGAAATTCCGGCGCGACGCCCATGTCCACGGCGCCCTGTTCATTCGGTTCTTCTGTCACCGTATTCACCCCGCAACCTGGCTGGTCCAATTTGCCGGTGATCCAGGCGAGGTCAATCAGTTTCAAGACGTTCTGATACCCATCGGGTCGACGGACGATGCCTTCAGCGCAAAGGATGATGGAGCGAGGCGCTTCGGCGAAGATTGCCGCAGTTTCTTTCAGCGATTCGACCGACATGCCGGTCTGGGCCGCCATTTGTTCCAATGAGACGTGGGCCACGGCAGTCTTCAGAGCTTCGAAAGCTTGCGGATGTTTCTTGACGCTGGTTTCATCGATCAGGTCTAACTCTAGCGCGGCCTTCACAAGTCCGTCGATCACGAGTCCTTCTGTTCCCGGCTTGATCAGGATGGGATGGGAGGCGAGCTTGGCCATGTTCGTGACAGCGGAGTCGATGACCACTACCTGCGCTTTATAGACGCGAATCGCTTCTTTGATGCGCACAGCCGTGAGCGGATTTGTTTCCGTGATGTTGGAGCCGATCAAGATCACGGCCTTCGCTTTTGTCAGGTCTTCCCAGTCGTTCGGGCTTCGTCCAATTCCCAAGGCATGACGGGAGGCATGGATAAAGTTGAGGTGACCATAGCGCGCGCTGCTATCGAGATGGTTGGTCTGGAACCCTGCGCGCATAAGTTTCTGGAAGAGATACAGCTCCTCGTTGGTGCAGCGTGCAGTGATCAGGCCGGCAATCGCATCAGGTCCGTTCTTGCGTTGAATTTCTGAGAACCGATCCACCACCTGATGCATGGTTTCGAGCCAAGGAGTTTCGACGAGCTGATTGCCTTTGCGAAGAAGCGGTTGCTTCAGACGCGCGGCGCTATCGATGTACTCGAACCCGAACCGCCCCCGCACACAGAGCCCGCCGTGCCCCTTGGCGGTCTCGGCACGGTCACCCCATTTGTTCTTCCAGGACAGAGGCGAGGTCACGCGGACGACTTCAGCGTCCTTGGTCTCAAGATACATCTGGCAGCCGTCCCCGCAGTAGTTACACGTCGTGGTGGTTTTCTTCATCTGCCACGGCTTGTATAAATATTTAGAGAACTTGTTCGTGATGGCGCCAACCGGACAGACGGCAAGACAGTCTCCGCAGAACTCGCAGGACAGTGCGAGGTCTCCCTTCGGCACGACTTGATTGAATCCGCCCTTCTTCATGAACTGGAGGGCGTCAATCATCAGCACGTCTTTACAGACGTTGATGCATTCCGCGCAGGCGATGCAACGGTTCATATTAAAGTCGAGTACCGGGCTGCGCGTATCTTCCGGAATAAATTTCTGCTTTGCGTTGGCCAAGTTCGTGACCCCATGCTGGAAGGCCATGTCTTGCAGTTCGCAATGGCCATCGGCATCGCAGACCGGGCAGTCGAGCGGATGGACCGAAAGATGTTTCTCCACTGCTTTCTTTCGGGCTTGGAAAAGTTCGTCTCCGTCGGTCTTGATGATCATGCCGGCTGCCGCTTTGGCCGTGCAGGAGCGGACGGGCGCTTTCTTGCCTTCCTGCATGACCAAACACATGCCGCAGGAACCGAAGGGGTCGAAGGTATAGTGGTAGCACATGGCCGGGATGATCTTGCCCGTGCTTGAGATGACGTCGTAGAGCGAGACCCCGCTCTTTGCCGTCACGGATTTCCCATCGATCGACAATTCGATCGAGACGGCTTCCGCATCAGGATTGGTTGCTGGCTTCAAACCCATATTTCTTCCTTGTGAACAGTGAAACGAAATCTCCGCGCGATCTGTTACGTTTCACATTTCCCGTTTCACATCTACCGATCGCACTCCCCCATCACAATGTCGTAGGTTCCGAAGATCGTGACCGCATCGGAAATCATGTACCCTCTGGACATATGGTCGAATGCGCCCATGTGGATAAACGAAGGCGCGCGAATCTTCAGGCGATAAGGTTTTCCGCCGCCCATACTGACGATGTAGAATCCCAACTCCCCTTTGTGCGCTTCGGTCCCGCAATAGATCTCTCCAGGAGGGGCGTCGAAGCCCTGCGAGAAGAGCTTGAATTGCTGGATCATGGACTCCAGATTCGTAAAGACTCGTTGCTTCGGCGGCAACGTGACGCTAGGCACATCGGCCATGATGGGGCCGTCCTGCATCTGCTCCAGACATTGCCGGATGATTTTCACGCTCTCGTAGAGTTCCTGAACACGGATCCAGTACCGATCATAGGTGTCGCCGTTCTTGCCGACCGGCACACTGAATTCGCATTTCGGATAGGCCGAATACGGCTGGGCTTTACGGAGGTCGTAGTCGACACCGGAGCCACGAAGCGTCGGCCCGCTCAGGCCGAAACTCACGGCGTCTTCCGCCGAGATGATGGCCACACCCTTGGTTCGCCCGAGCCAAATCCGGTTCGTCTCCAGGAAGACCATGTACTCGTCGATTTTTGGCGGAAAGTAGTCCAAGAATTGTTTCAGTTTTTCGATCAACGAGGGCGTGAGGTCCCGCTCGACACCGCCGATGCGATACCAACTGGTGGTAAGACGCGCGCCGCAGAGCTCGTCGAACCAGTCCATCAGAATTTCTCGATCGCGGAAACAGTAGAAAAAGACGGTCATGGCTCCGATGTCGAGCGCCTGGGTGCCGAGCCAAAATTGATGACCGATGATTCGTTGGACTTCCGCCACGATCGTGCGCAGGTATTCTGCGCGATCCGGCACGGTCATATTCATGAGTTTTTCGACCGCGCGGCAGTATGCAAAATTGTTGTACATCGCGCAGACGTAGTCGAGCCGGTCCGTATGGGGAATAAATTGGTGATAGGTGCCGTCTTCCGCAAGCTTCTCTACTCCGCGGTGCAAATATCCCAACACGGGGGTAGACTTGACGAGGCGCTCTCCCTCCAATTCGAGAATCACTTTCAGCACCCCATGGGTGGCAGGGTGCTGGGGACCCATATTGAGTAAGAGTTCCTCCGTGCGCAGGGTCGGAAGGGTCTCGCTCTCCGGATGGGCCGGATCGATTTTGTAGACGGTTGTTCGTTGATCTTCAAGGGCCATGATCCGTCCTATAGCGCCGTTTCATCCAGGAATTCAAATGTATCGCGCCAACCCTTTCCACGGAGTGGAAAATCTTTTCGCAACGGATAGCCTTCGGCGTAATCGTCCGGCAAGAGGATTCGGCGAAGATCCGGATGGTTCCGGAAACGGATGCCCATCATGTCATAGACTTCGCGCTCCATGAAGTCAGCGCCTTTCCAGATGTCCGTCAGAGAATCCACGATACAATCCGACTCCGGCACCCTGGTCTTGAGCCGAATGCGGTGGCGTTTCCTGATCGAGTAGAACTCGTACACGACTTCAAATCGTTCTTCGTCATCGGGCCAGTCGACAGAACTCACATGCACGATGTAGTCGAAGTCCATGGCCGGGTCGTCGTGAAGGAATTGTGCGACCTCATGGAGTCGGTCCGGTGTCACAGTCACCGCAAGATCGCCACGCCACTCCACGGCTTTGACGAAGCCAGTGGAAAAGCTTTCTTGGAGTCGGCTGGCCAGTTGCTGCAAAGACATCGATCGCGACCTATATTTTAGAGCCGGGCTTGACCTGATCCGGCTGTTTCAGAAACACGGGTTTCAGCATGATTCGTTCTTGTAACTTGAGGATGCCGTCAAAGAGCGCCTCCGGCGTGGGAGGACAGCCTGGCACGTAGATATCGACCGGCACAAAGCGATCAACACCTTGGACGACGCTGTAGCTGTCATAAATATTTCCTGATGTGGCGCACGATCCCATGGCAATGACATATTTCGGTTCGGGCATCTGGTCATAAAGTTTTCGGATAACGGGTGCCATCCGCCGACAGACTGTGCCGGCCACGATCATGAGATCGGATTGACGGGGTGAGGCCCGAAACACACCGGCCCCATAGCGATCCATGTCGTACCGTGACGAGACTGCGGCGATCATTTCGATGGCGCAGCAGGCCAGCCCAAATGTCATGGGCCACAGTGACCCCTTGCGAGCCCAATTGACGGCTTTCTCTACGGTCGTAGTGACCACGTCGGACGTGCCGTCCTTTTCATGACGACCAATTTCTATCAGTCCCATTCCAAGGCTCCCTTGCGCCATGCATAGACATAGGCCACCAAAAACAACCCGATGAAGACCAGCATCTCAATCAACCCAATCAACTCAATCTTGGTGAAAACCACGGCCCAAGGGTACAGAAAGATGACTTCGATATCGAAAATAACGAAAAGCATCGCAAAAATGTAATATCGAACCGGGAAGGGCATTCGAGCGTCCGAGAACGGTTCCGCGCCACACTCATAGGTAGACATCTTCTCCAGTTCGGGATATTTCGGCTGGACCAGATGACTGATGATCAGCGACCACAGGCCAAACGTCAGCGCTACAATAACAAAGAATAGAATCGGAAAGTATCTGGTCAGATACTCAAGAAGTAGCTCAGAACCGCTCATGGAAATGACCTTTCAACACCTTGATATGCAAGGAGGGTTGGATTCTAGACCCTGGATTACGGGGATAGCAAGCGTCCAAAAGACCTGTGGGATCGACCCAAAAGTCCTAGACTCGGTTGCGTTGAAAAGCGTCGCTGGCACGAATGAGAATACGAGTCTTAGGGCCCCTACGAAACTGGCGGCATAAACGAAGTTCTATCAACAAGACTCCCTGCTCGACTCACGGATTCTATTGTCCTGCTGAAGTGGCTTATTTATGAGGGGTCTTCGCTCTGTTTGGTGGGGTGGGTGACATACAGTCTGATGGCATACGCAGGTGAGAGGGTGACATTTGGTCAATTTGATCCCATTCAGGCTCCAGTGCCGAGAAGGCCTTGGCTTTCTTGCGTCGGTGAATCTGGGTCTCGATGCGAGGACGAGCTTTCCGTTGAGCATTGTGGGTTGGAGGCGGGTCAGGAACCATAATGTACTTCCCCGTGAGAAATCATCCTTCGATTCACCATAGCATCGGAGGAATTGACGGGTCAATGAGGACAAGGCCTCAATATTCTTGACAATACAGGGCTATTTGCTATGGTTCTGACAGCACTACTTGTCTTACATGAAGGGCAATCACCATGGCTAACTATTCAATGAAATGTGTCGTCTCTCTCATGGTCTGGACCTTGGCTACCCCGGTCTTTTCTCTAGCCTTGGCAACCGATGACCTCGCTTCGATACAATTTGGAGAACAGGCGTTGGCCTTTTCGGCCGGCTCCATCCAGCGATGGACTCCACAGGATGGGTTCGTCAATGTGATTACCGGCGACAATCAGGCCACCGGAGATCACATGATATTGGGAAGCCGGGATGTCCTGTATCTCCGGCTGAAGAATCCCGACGATGTCGCGCTGGGAGATCTTTTCACAATTTACAGACGAGCGCGCAAAGTATTCCATCCTGCCACCGGTCAATATCTGGGTTATTTAGTCATTCGGCTCGCTGTGGTTCAAGTAAGTCAAGTTGACAAGAACCTGACCACTGTTCAGATCGTGCGGGCCTACGCAGCTGTCTCGCCTGGTGATCCGGTTATGAAGTTCGTGCTTCCGACCGACGAGGGAGCAGCGGTTGACCAGCTTTCCGCCGGCGATGTAGAGGGACAGATTGTGGAGTTCCAGACCAACATGGGAGTCATGAACCTTTTGGCGCAAAGGAATATCGTCTATCTGGACCGTGGACGGGAGGACGGGATCAGGTCTGGAGATAGAATGGAGGTGGTTCGAACTGGAGGGAACCTTCCTCGACGAGTTGTGGGTGAATTGAAAATCCTGTCCGTGGAAGATCGAACGGCCACGGCGTTGGTCACAAAATCGATCTCCCGTATTCTTAAGGGCGATCGCTTCGGGGTAAAGGTTCATGCTCCTGCTCCTGAAGCCATGCCGATCTCTCAATCAACCAGGCAGTCGCTAGATGTCTCTCCTGCTGCGGCTACTTCTCCGAGCAAGTTCGAGGCCCAGAATGTCGCCAGCGAAACCCGAGTCAGCCTCAGTAATTTGATGAAGCAGCTTCGGTTTGAGTCGGGCGAAGCCACGATCACGTCCGAGGGTCATCAAGTGCTCGATGAATTGATCGCGTATCTCAAGACCTCTGCGGGCGACCAGTTGATTCGCGTCGAGGGCCATGCGGATAACATGGAAATCGGTCCTTCGCTGAAGTCTCGCTACGAGACGAACTGGGACTTATCGAAAGCTCGAGCTGGGGGTGTCCTCCGCTACTTGCTTGAGAAGGGCGGGATCGATTCGGCGAAGCTTTCGTCGGTCGGCTATGGTGATACGAAGCCGATCGCCGGCAATGCGACTGAAATAGGCCGACAGAAGAACCGTCGTGTAGACATCGTGCTCTATTCGCCCGAGTCAGCCAAGGAACAGTCTGAGCCGGCAGCAAAGCCAAGTGGGACCGGCAAAACCGGGTACACCCTGTCCCGTGTAAGCTCAGCGGAAAGCGAAACTCCGACCTCTCCAGTGGACCAGACGGTCCCCGTAACTCCGACGAGTTCGACCAAAGTGGAGCCCTCATCTACCCCTGCGGGTCCTGCATTGGTGCCGACTCCGACATCAGTTGACCAGGGCAGTTCCAATCAGATACCCGCTGCTCCGGTCGCCCCTCCACAGTAAACTCATCAAGTATCGAGCGGAGGGTTGACGATTGAACGTCAACCCTCCCCGGTTCTCCTTTAGACTCTTTCCATTTTTACTCTCTCATTGTCGCCACTTTTCCTGTGCTGCTACAATGCCGCATGATTTCGACGCAGTCAGTCCCTCCTCGCGCAGAGCCAGAGGCATTATTCGCAGATGTCATTGTCCCACGACATCTGGCAGGCCCGTTCACCTACACCGTGCCCTCGTCGCTCCGACCCACGCTACGTATTGGACATCGAGTGCTCGTGCCCTTCGGACGGTCAGTCCTCCAAGGAGCTGTGATCGCTCTCTCCCACGTTCTTCCTCAAGGTCTTGATCGAGCGCGCCTCAAGGAGATTCGTTCGTTGCTCCCGGAGGGGGCCGCAACAGATATGTCCTTGAACCTATTCCAGCTCTCACGACAGGTGGCCGAACAATATGTCGCGCCATGGGGACAGTGTCTCAGGTTGGTGCTGTCTCCGGCGCCCAAACCTCGAACGCAGGTCAGCCGCTACGAACTGACGGAACAAGGGCGGGCCACACTTGCGGCTCGAAAATCCTGCTCGATGAAAGCACGGGCACTTCTCACACGTCTTGGGAAAAAACCTTCAGGACTTCGCCGGTCGTCCCGCAGTCCTGGTCTGGGCGACTTGTTAGACGATCTCAAGGTTCGCGGGTGGGTGGTGGAAGTTCATGACCCACCGCCTAACTCGACGGTGCCCCTCACCCAGCTAACCAGACAGGCGAACCAAGGTGGTTTCGGCGTCACCACACCACTTAGTCCTGACCCCTCACTGTCTTGGTCGGAGCCACTGTTCAACGCGCTGAGAGGCCGAGGACCCACTCGGGTCCTAGTGCAGGCTTCCTGGACCGATCGGTTAAGACTGTTGCAGCAGGCCGTTCACCTCATGCTCGACCGTGGACAGACGGTCCTCATCATCGTTGGCGAAGCGGAACGGGCTCAATGGATTGCCGGCTTGATCCGTAATGAAGAGAGAGGCATCTCTCCGGTCTGCTTCCACAGCGGTCTTTCAGACCAGCAGAAAGCCGAAATGTGGAGTCAGATTCAACGGCAGATCGTTCGCGTGGTCGTGGGAACCCGGTCGGCCATCTTTCTCCCATTGACTGCAATCGGGACGATTTGGATCGAGGGAGAAGAAGATGCAGCCCTCAAAGAACCACAGGAACCACGCTATCATGCACGGGAGGTGGCCTGGCTGAGGGCGCAGGATGAACAGGCAGTGCTGGTTTTGAGTTCTGCCCATCCCTCCCTTGAGACAAAAGATGCAGTGGAGCAACGAGGAATCGTTGTACATCACCCACTGCCGTCTCGTGCGCGACCGAATGTGCAGGTCGTGGATTTACGGGACCATGGTCGTGGCACGGTGCTGAGCCAGCCGCTCGTTCGGGCCATTGGGCAAGCGATCAGTCGACGGGCCGGCGTCCTGTTGTTTCTCAACCGAAAGGGCTACGCTGGTGCCCTCGTCTGTCGTGACTGCGGTCAGGTTCCCCGCTGTCCTACCTGTCGTGTGGCATTGATGTACTCTCGGCAGCCGGGTCGTATGCTCTGTTCCTACTGTGGGAATGTTACTCCCCTCCCCGAGACCTGCGTCTCCTGTTCGAGTCCTCGCATGCAGTTGATTGGAGAGGGCACAGAGCGGGTGGAAGAGGATGCGAAGCGGCTGTTTCCTCACGCAACAGTGGTTCGGCTCGATGGAGATACCATGCGGCGGCCTGCGCAGGCTGCGGCCCTCTGGCAGAGGGTCGAACAAGGGAAGTGGGATATCATCGTCGGGACACAACTGCTGCTACGCCGAGGGCCTCTCCCGACGATGGGCCTCGTTGGGATTGTGCAGGCGGACGCAGGACTCAGCGTGCCGGATTTCCGATCCGCCGAACGTACCTATCACACACTCCTTGACGCGGTCGGTCTCGCTGATCCGACAGAGACCGGCGGCCTGGTGATCGTGCAGACCTATCTGTCATCTCACCATGCGATTCGGGCTGTGGCTCAGAATGACGAATCCATCTTCTTATCGGAGGAACGATCCCATCGAACGGCATTGGGCTATCCGCCCATGGTCCATTTGATCGCCCTCCGCGTATCTGGGACTAACGAGAAATCGGTTCACGACGCAGCCAAGGCCTGGGTGGATCGGCTCACCGTCAGCACTCCATCAGCCATGGTTGGGCAGACGGCCGTAGCAAGGGCCCTCTCGACTATTCCATCGATTGGGCGACCCGATCGGCTCACTGTTCTGGGACCTGTCCCCTCTCCGGTGCCGAAATTCAGGGGACGGTATCGTTGGCAAATTCTCGTGAAATCGCTCGAACGGGAAGCAGGGCTCGAAGCGGTGCGGGTCACAGTCAAGGAGTTGGAACGGACGTATCAACGCCGGGTCATCAAGTTCGACGTCGACGTCGATCCGATCGAGATGTGGTAGGACTACCTGTTCCTGCGGGGACATTCTGATCTACTATGGGTGTAGGGGTGTCGATGGCATCGGTTGAGGCCGGAGTGATGAACTGACCTCCTCTCTTGAAAAACCCGTAGGAAAACGTGATCCAAAAGACCGCCGAGAAGAGTCCCATTAGAACAGCCGACAGAATTGTCCCCATTTGTTCGTCGTTCGGCTCAGTCGTGGCCAAACGGACCTGAACCATTGTGATGATAGGCCATGCAAGACTCTCTAAGCCAAGAAAGAGAGTGGCCCAGGCCCAGACCAGTCCGATTGTGCGTCCCTGCCAGATGAGAAACCCTGCGACACCTCCTGCGATGAGCATGACTTCCCAGAGTGAGAACGAGTCCCACGCCAGCCATGCCCCCGCTGCCACAACGAGGCTGCCAAGCAGGGCATTGAGTTGGGGACCCCACCATGTAGCGACCATACTGGGTGTTGCTCTCCTTTTAGGCGATGTGTGTGGGCTAGTGTGAGTGCCGACGGCGTGGTTGTCAATGGAGACACCCGACAGCGAGCCGGGACCACACCACGCTAAATATTCAGGCGATGCATCATCGCCGAGGGCTCATCATCAACTTCACGCTCACACGGTGTGAGCTCACGACCGAGGACAATACCGTCCTGAAACGATCCTCTATTTCTTACCGCGATATCGGGCTTCTGCCTCGTCCGACTGCTTGAAAGAGCTGCGCACACTCCTCTCCAGTAAGTGGTTTCCACGATCCTGGCGCCAATCCGTCAAGCGTCACGTGCATGATCCGAACACGATGCAGCGTGAGCACCCGATACCCAACGACCTGGCACATACGTCTGATCTGTCGATTCCGTCCTTCGGTGAGGATGATGCGGAACCGTGCGGGACTGAGTCGTTCAATGCGACAGGGTTTGGTCTGGCGCTCGAGAATGACAACCCCCTGAGCCATGCGGTCGATGAACGTCTGATCGAATGGACGATCGACCGACACCTCGTATTCCCGCTCATGCCCGTGCTCAGTGCGCAGAATCTCATTCACGATATCCCCGTCGTTGGTAAGCAGGATAAGCCCGGACGAATCCTTGTCAAGTCGGCCGATCGGAAAGATCCGCTCCGGATGGCCGATCTCCGCAATGATGTTATGCGGCACATGCGACTCACTGGTCGTCGTCACACCTACCGGTTTGTAATATTTGATATAGAGCGGGGCCGTTCCCCAGGGAATCACTTGCCCATCTCGTGCGATAACGTCGTCAGGACCGACCTGATCCCCTAAGCGAGCTACTCGCTGATTGATGGTAACGCGACCGGACTCGATCAGACGATCAGCCTCTCGCCGCGAACAGATGCCGTGGTGTGTAAAAAACTTATTGATGCGAAGCGTATCGGTCACAGCGTGGGTATGCCATTTCAGTGGACGCGGCGGCCTGCTTTGATCCGCCCCAGCATACGATAGATCAGTCGGGCGATACAAAACTGAGGTGCGACAAACCCTTCGATCGGGGCAATCTCGCTGATATCCATCCCGAGGACACCGGGTCCATTGGCCAAGGCCGTCACGAGGTTCACCGTGTCATACCACCCCAACCCACCGGGCTCGGGAGTGCCCAGCGCAGGGACCAGCGAGGCATCAAGCCCGTCACAATCGAACGTCAGATAGACCGGCCCTCGACAGGCCTTCACTATCTCGGGAACCCAGCGGGATGCCTT
>DATENE010000104.1:0-4852 GCA_035275205.1 Nitrospiraceae bacterium | reverse complement strand
GCGAAGGCGCGCAGCGTGGCGAGAATTGTTTGTTGCGGTTGGACAGCCCATTCGAGAGGTGCAGTGCCGTCGATGGCACAAGTCACTCGTTGGTGAAACCAATCGGCAGCGATTTGCCCCGCGGTTCCAACCCACTCCGTTCTCGCCACCCTTCCCGTGGCAACGCGCGCAACATCCAGCACACATCGCAGGCCGCTCGCTGTTTGGGCCTGCACGATCGCCATCGTGTCCGGCGCCACGGTAGGAAGCTGGTCCAACTCGCAGCGGACGGTGATAATCTCCTGGCCGGTGAGAAAGGGCACCAAGTCCAAGAGGTGAATCCCGAATTCCAAGAGCGCTCCGCGTTGACCTGGTATCGGTGACCGAACATGGGCGCTGGCTTTTGTTTCAATCCGGCTGGTGAAGGTGGCGTACCGGAGACGGCCAATCTCCGGCAAGTGATCTTTCAAAACGAGAATCGTCGAATCGAAGCGAAGGGTCTGGGCGGTCATCAGCAAGAGCCCTGCCTCTTCTGCTGCCGCCACCATCATTCGTGCCTCGCGGCCTGTCGGCGCCAATGGTTTTTCAATGAGGATTGGCTTCTTCGACTTCACGGCCTCAAGACAAATCTCAGGACAGAGCGACGGAGGGGTCACCACGACGACAGCCTCTACAGTCGGATCAGCGATCAAGGCGCGATAATCTCCATAGACCGGGATTTCAGTCTTCGGAAGCGAAGGCAGTCCTTCCCCGATCCGTTTCCGGCAGAGGGCGGCAAGACTCACCCCTGGCAGATCATTCAGGAGGTGATGGATATACCGGCTGCCATGCCGGCCAGCGCCGATGAGACCAATTCTAAGTGGCATAGTCGTCATAGAACCTGCAGATGGGCAAACTGTAGTCGCCATCACACACCGGGTCAACTGAAACTTGCTCCATACACCGATTGACAGCCCAACGGCCTGGTCCCTATAGTACGCGTGCGTTGTACAGCCCTATCTGAGTATGGTGTATCTCACAACGTCTTCACGAGAAGAGATTGACGCGATGACATCGACGATCGCTCCCTTTACCCTGGATCAAATCGGTACCGGCACGGCTCGCTTTCCGAGCGGCGTCGCCATTCCCACACTGACGGATGCCGCTGCCGACCCCTACATCCACACTCGCGTCTCGAAACATGTGCAGGTGGACTGTATTCAGTTTTGGCCTCAAGAGAAAGGACTCTATCCCGGCCTTGTTCTCTTGCATGAAGCATGGGGACTGACGGCGCAAATTAAGGATCTTGGCGCCAGGCTGGCCTGCGAAGGTTACGGGGTCATCATTCCGAACTTGTACGCGCGACTGGGGGGCATGGTCACTGCCAACGCAGAGGTCGCGGACGCGCTTATGGGCAAGTTGAACGAATCGCTCGTGCTGCAGGACATCAATTCCTGCTGTGAATTCTTGAATACGCGCGACCATATTAAGCGAAATATCCACGGCGTGGTCGGCTACGGCATGGGCGGATCGTTTGCACTCCGGTTCGCCTGTCAACGGAAGCGGCTGCGGGCAGCGGTCGTCTACTACGGCCGAGTGCTGCAGCCTGATACTGCGATCGGAGATCTATTCTGTCCGGTGCTCTATCACCAGGCGGCGCAGGACCAGTGGGTGCCCGATCAGGACGTGGACCGGTTGCGCGCAGCTGCGGCTGAGTATAAAAAGCGTGTCGAGATCAAAACCTACCCCAATGCTCCCCATGCCTTTTGTAATGAGCAACGAACGGAGGTCTATCGCGCAGACAGGGCGGCAGAAGCTTGGGAGTCGACCGCCGTGTTTCTCAAGACCTGCTTCCAAGGCACCTAGCCAGCCATTCCAACAGATGATGCCAGCAGTCACTGCTTGAGGATGTGGGCAGCAGCACGGTAGAGTAGTCCGATGCGCAGCTACTTCCTCGGGATCAGACAAGCCCACTCACGAATAGCTCTCGCCCTTACGATTGTGCTTATCTCTGCATTCGGGTTCTGGCTCAATGCCGAGGCAGACGATTCCCTGCCGAGTTCAATACCTGATTTTCCATCGGTTATTCGGACCCATTCTGATCAACTGGCTAAACTAGAATCCGACAAGGGCGCCAGTGACCTATTCCTGTCGGCAATCGGTCCCGCCCTCCAGATGGGCGATGTGGCTAGGACACTGAAGGTCAATCCCTTGCCGGCCAGGATCGCAAAAGACCTCCTGGTGCCGGATCTGACTGCCGCGGTCCTTCGCTTGATGGGCAGTCTGGCCGTATGGGACATCGCTGCCACGGTGAGACAGGCTGTGGAGGATCAGCAACTCGAGTTGGTAACCGAGCGGCTGCTCGGATCGCCGCAATCCAGAGCATGGCTCGACCAGCAGACGCTTGCGGCGTGGCATGAGCCGCTGAATCAGCTCGTGAGTGTAGTGGCCTCTCCAGAATGGGCCAAGGGGAAGCAGGGAGAGTCTGCAGCACCGCTGTTGATGACGGTCCTCGAACGAGCCGCGCGGTTGGAAGTGTACGCCACGCATGCCAGTTATCGAGAATGGGATCGGTTACGGAATTGGAAAGATCGGGTGCGTGGGCTCCGCGGTCAGGCCAGGCTGTGCGGGACCTGGCAGTGGATTATTCATAACCATCAGAAGAGCCACCAAGAGCAGAAACTGATCCTACTCTTTCCACCGGCAGGACAGACTCAGGCCACTCTGCCGGGGCTCGTGGAAACAATCGTTATTGGTGAGAATGTCTATCTGCGGTGGGAAATGAATGGCCTAGTCCAAGAAGATAGTCTTCAGTTCAATAAAGAAGGCCAACGCCTTGAAGGCACCTTCATGAACTCCCAAGGAGATTGGGGTTCGATCAGTGGAAAGAGAACGGCTGGCTGTGTGCCCTAGCGCAAGCGACGCGCGGGACTAGCGAGAAGGGCGCGACCCGAGCAGAATGGATCTCCTCTCGCTTGTCCCGCTTTTCGCGCAAGTCTCGCGCAATGCTTCTGTTAAGGAGTACGGTTTGTAGAACGAGGGCGCGCGTCCCGCCAGGCTCCCCACGCTAAGAGTATCCAGCCAATCAAGAATGCCAGCCCTCCGATCGGTGTGATCGCGCCCACCCACCGGATGCCTGCGAGAGACACTACATACAGACTGCCTGAAAAGAGAACAATTCCGAGAATAAAAAACCATCCTGATTTTTCAAGGCCTTGTTCCGGGTGACGGTCGATGGCCCAGGATACGATACACAGTCCAAAAGCATGATACATCAAATACCGGGTTGCAGTTTCAAAGACTTGGAGCATTGGCGCATCCAGAATTTCCTTCAGCGAATGGGCGCCAAAGGCGCCGGCAGCAACACCGCAGCCGGCCAATATGGCGCCAAGCATCAGAAATCGCTGAGAAGGTGACCGACCTGCCATCGTAGTGACCTCCTAATTCGTGGTCTTCTGTATTTCTCTGCTGCAGCTCATTGATGTAACGTGTTTGATCGGGCTTGACCCGATCAAACATGGACTCTAGCAGAGAGAGCAACCCACACTATGTATGAACGGTTTCGTCGAGAAATGGCGGGGAGCGTTTGACGTGTGAGCCCTGTCCCTGCCTGTCGCACTTTTCCGCCCGGTTCACTTAAGTCAGGCATCGGCGATTGTAGCAGAAGCGCTGGTGAATAATGTGGGCTAAGTCTCGATATCCCGCTCGAATGCTCCCTGCTCGTCCACCTTCGAATACTCGGTAACTTGCTAAAGGAAATAATCCGCTCATAGGTTCTAAGTGGCTGAAATAGTTGGAGATGATTACCCGAACACCACCAGTTTGGGTAAGTTCCCCCCATCTCTTGAGGAATAGCCACATACTCCTTCCCACGCTATCCTGGCCTCACATGAATGCTCAAGGGAGACAGCAGTCTGGGGGAGATAGTCCAAAGTTTACTATTGACTGTGTGCTAGCGAGCGGTAGCACACAGCTTCAGGCGGACGGGTGCATTCTCGAAAGCTCAGGTGATGGACATAAGCTCATTACCCCTGATCACCTGAGAACAGGGGATCTTGTGAAAGTCCAATTGTGGTTAGAGGGTGAGGAGGCTTTTATAGACATCCGGCTCGCGGTAATCAGCGGGATTCACGCGCCTTGGATCAAGGTGGGCGTGATCCGGGTGAGCCCAAACGACCGAATGAGGCTGAAACGATTTATCGATCCCCCCACCGCCATGCACGTCGATGAACCTGCGCTCATCGACCATCTTCTCATTCGGGCATAGGCTGCCATGTTGACAATGTGTGGCGTGGAGTCGTAACGCCCTGAGGCGTACTCGCGGTATATGGCAGGACTGAACGACGAGATTCCCCTTTATATAGCTGCCGCCCTTGCAACAGAAGCGTAAATCATCCGTGCTAGGGTGATTTGTCATTCCTGGAAGGTTGTGGTACCTCAGGGTCGCGCCACTCCGTACCGTTCACCTTCGCCCACAGTTCATGCACGATTCGCCGCTCGAACCCAAGCCATGTTGGTTTCTCTCGTAGGCCCTTCAGGTATTTCATGTCGGCATCGGTGAGAGTCTTTGGGCGTGGTTTCATCGTAAGCAATTGGCTCACGGCATCACGCTCCTTCGAAGTGGGTCGCACGGCTTGTGCGTCTTCTAGGACCTGCCCTTGTCGTATTGTTGGATTTTTCTGTGGCAATTGCACCCGGAAAAGGGAGGTATCTTCAGCACGTGACACCTCTGTTGCTGGCGAAAAATTCATGGTGAGTGCCAAGAAAAGAAAAATCAAAACCGCACAGCGTGTCATACAATCCACCTCGCCCCTTCGAAAGACAAGATTTCGCGTTTGGCTGGTTCGTTGATCATTTGCCTTGCGGCTTCCATTCCTGCGCCAGTTTCTGCGCC
>DATENE010000103.1:0-7943 GCA_035275205.1 Nitrospiraceae bacterium | reverse complement strand
CACGAGCGCAGTCGAAGTCATTACCGGAGAGCAGATGCAGGAGCGAAAATTGAGGGCAGTTGCTGAAGCCCTTCGCTGGGCTCAGGGACTCTCAGTTAATCAGAGCGGAGGTCCCGGCACATCCGTCGATGTGCGGATGCGAGGGGGAACGCCGGAGCAGACGCTAGTCTTGATCGATGGGGCCATTGTGAATAGCGCTACAATCAGCACCTACGATTTTGCGAATTTAACGACCGACAATATCGAACGGATTGAGGTCTTGCGCGGGAACCAAAGTATGTTGTGGGGATCGGATGCCATGGGGGGCGTGATCAATATCACCACAAAACGTGGACGTGATAAACCGAACATCGGGGCGTTCGCTGAATACGGATCATTCAACAGCATTCGGGAAGGTGCCAATCTTAGCGGTAAGAAAGGACCTGTGGACTTTTCAGGATCAATCTCCCGCTGGGATACGGCCAGTTTTTCCGCCATCAATTATCGGCGTGGCGCCTCAGAGCGTGACGGATTCCACAATTGGCAAGGATCGGTCAGGCTCGGAGCTGATCTCCCAAAGGACGGACGGTTGGAGTTCAATTTTCGGTGGATGCAAGGAATCACCAATTTTGATGGCTTTGCCTTCAATTCGACGACATTTCAAAGCGATCCTGCCGATGTTCTTGGTGGGAAAAGCCAAAGCACCCAGTATGTGTTCGCCGGGAATTATATGCAGCCAATTACGAATTGGTGGTCACAACAGCTCACTATGTCTCGCGCAACCGATAACCTTGTGTCTCAATCGGGAACGGTCGAGCGAAATCTCGTCACCGGAACTATGGGACCGGTAGGGTTCCCATTTCATTCCCAGATTCAAACAACGAGCAATCGGATTGAATGGCAGCACAATGTTCAGGTCGCCGAGCCTCTGTTGCTGACGGCTGGTTACCAATTCCGCGAACAAATAGGTCAAAATACCAATTTCATCGACCCCACAATGTCAATTCCGACCAAAGATATCAGCAGCAATGCAGGATTTGCGGATGCCAAACTGAACCTCTGGAATCGCCTATTCGCTACAGCGGGTATCAGATATGACGACTACAATGTTTTCGGAAGTGCGACAACGTATCGTTTGACAGGAGGCTATTTGCACCAAGAGACTGGGACAAAACTGCGTGGTAGTTATGGAACGGGATTCCGAGCCCCGACGATCAATCAATTATTTTTCCCAGGATTCGGCACTCCCAATCTGCAGCCGGAGAAGAGCGAAGGGGTCGACGTAGCCGTCGACCAAACTTTGCTCAATGACCGAGTTACCCTTAGCCTCGGCTACTTTTACACACGTTATCGCAATCTCATTCTGTCCGTGTTCGACCCTACTGTGTGTACCGGGCCTGGTTCGTTTGGCTTCTGCGCTCAGAACGCCGGCGCAGCCAGATCGGAGGGGATAGAAGCAAGTGCGAAATTCAAACTCGTTCGGGAACAGCCATGGATCAAGAGTCTGGATCTGCAATTTCAATACACGTATACAGACGCGGAAAATTTATCAGATGGTCAGGAGACACGACTGCCGAAGTGGCCGTTGAACCAGTGGTCAACCATCCTAAGCTACCAACCAATCGAAGCGCTAAGGGCTACTCTGGAGGGCCGGTATGTCGGACAACGATATAACAATGTCGGGAATGAAGGGGTAATCGGGTCCTTCTACGTTTGGAATTTTTCGGCGACCTATGATGTCAATAGATCTATTCAAGCGTATGTGCGTGCCGACAACATTTTCAACCGCCAGTATGAAGAAGTTCTGTACTTCGGAACTCCGATCCGGTCGATATTTGGAGGTGTGAGGATAAATTTCGACGTGCCCATTTAATATCCCATGATGCCTTTTCCTCGTTTGATCATAGCCGGCACTCACAGCGGTGTCGGCAAGACGACGGTCACCTTGGCAATCCAGGCGGCCCTGAAAGCTCGGGGCCGCCAGGTACAAGCGTTCAAGGTGGGGCCTGATTTCATCGACCCCGGTCATCATCGCGTTGTAACCGGTCGTCCTTCCCGTAATTTAGATGGCTGGATATTGGGAGAAGCCGCCAATCGTGACATCTTCACGAGAGCCGCAGCGGATGCGGACATTTCTATCATCGAGGGGATGATGGGCCTGTTCGACGGCAGCTCGCCGGTGAATGACACCGGTAGCACGGCTGAACTGGCAAAGCGATTGGATGCGCCGGTGCTGCTCGTCATCGATGGCAGCGCCATGGCCCGCTCCGCTGCGGCGATGGTGTTGGGGTATGCGAAGTTCGATCCGGCGCTTCGGGTGACGGGGGTGTTGTTCAATCGGGTCAGCAGCGAGGGACACTACAAGCTTCTTAAAGAGGCGGTTGAGCACGAAACTGATGTGATGGTGGTGGGGTATCTGCGGCCAGATCCGGCGCTGACGATTTCCGATCGACATCTTGGGCTCGTGACTGCAATGGAACAGGGGACAGGCGAACTCTACGGTCGGCTCGCGAAGGCAGCGGAAGAAACCGTAGACCTGGATTACATCGAGTCATTGGCAAGGTCGGCTCCGGAAAACGTAAAGGGTAAGGGGTTAGGCGAGGGGGGACCGGAATGTGCCACTCAGGGCTCTTCGTTCCCCGCGCCTGGTCGAGTCCGCATCGGCGTGGCGCAGGACAGCGTATTTTGTTTTTACTATCCAGAGAATCTTGAGTTGCTTGGGGCCGAAGGGGCGGAGTTGGTGAAGTTTTCCCCTATGAACGATCGGGTGTTGCCCGACGTGGATATGCTGTACCTCGGCGGGGGCTATCCGGAACTGCATGGCGAAGTGCTGGCCCGCAATGTCACAATGCGAACCGCAATCCGGCAATTTGCTGAACAAGGCGGGACGATTTACGCGGAATGCGGCGGGATGATGTACCTTACCCAAGCTATCCGCGACTTCGCCGGCGCATCGCATGAGATGGTCGGGCTGTTTCCTGCTGAAGCTGTCATGCAGAAGTCAGGTCTGGTCTTGGGATATAGGACGGTGGAGTGCTCTCAAGACTGTATACTCGGTGCGCTTGGTAGTACGGCACGCGGGCATGAATTTCACTATTCCACGCTGGTTCCAAAGGGAAGGCTCGATTATGCCTGTGTGCTTTGTGATGCGCGAGGGGAGGCGAAGGGTTCAGACGGGCTCATTGTAGGGAATGTTATTGCCCTCTACAGCCATTTGCATTTTGCCAGTCAGCGAGGGATTGCGAAATCGCTCGTGTCGTCGATCCGAGGGACCTCTTCACGCGTGCCGGTCAACTCAGGAGGTGCGAATTGACGGGGCAAGGCGAACACAAAGCCAGGATGGAACGGTTGAAGGCGTCGGTGGATCGACGCATTGAGGCGGCACAGGAGGAAAAAGGTTTACTGATCGTCTATACGGGCGCCGGCAAGGGGAAGACGACGGCAGCCTTGGGGATGGCATTACGATGCCTCGGCCATGACATGAAGGTGGCGGTGGTCCAGTTCATCAAGGGGGCGATCGATACAGCAGAGGAACGGGCGCTAACGTCCTTCGGTGAGCGGGTCACCTTTCTCCGCATGGGCGAAGGCTATACCTGGGAAACTCAGGATCGCGAGAGGGATACGACGTTCGCCCAACAAGCCTGGGCTGCAGTCCGCGGATTTTTGCGCGACCCGTCCTATGCGATGGTGATTCTCGATGAGTTCAATATCGTTCTCCAGCACGACTATGTTCGACTCGAAGACGTATTGCCGGTTCTTCGAGCACGGCCTCCCATGCAGCATGTCGTGATTACCGGTCGCGGCGCCAAAGAGGCGTTGATCGAAGAGGCCGACCTTGTCACGGAGATGAAGCAGGTCAGACATCCCTTCCGAAAAGGCGTGAAGGCGCAACCGGGGGTGGAGTTTTGAAAGGGTCGGTTAACAAGACCTGTGAGCACTGCCGTCAAATATTCGAGTGCGGCGGGTACCAATGCTGGTGCGGGAAAGTCGGTATTACTGAGCAGCAAATGGACTGGATCGCCGCTCGTTTTCAAGATTGTCTCTGTCCTGCATGCTTGAAGTTGGTCAGCGCCGGTATACTTGAGGGCTTTCCCATCAAAGCGGTGGGTTCGACCGATGTTGAATGAGGCACATTTAAAATCGTTACTGTGAGTCTTTAGTCAAGGAGCCTGGCATGAGTCTGCAAACCGGCAGCGTGATTTCCGGTGATGGGCAGTTTTCCGATCCTGAGCGGGCAGCCGTCTACCGTGCTATTTTCGAGCGTCGCGACGTCCGCCGGAATTTCTTGCCGGCGTCAATCACGGATACTGTTCTTGCAAGAATTCTGACTGCGGCGCATCACGCCGGGTCAGTTGGGTTCATGCAGCCGTGGGATTTTGTGGTCGTCCGTCAAGGCGCGACGAAGCATGCGGTTAAGCAACTCTTTCAGAAGACGAATGATCGGGCGGCCATGCGCTATGAAGGCTCCCGCGCGACGCTCTATCAGACTCTGAAGCTTGAAGGGATTGAGGAGGCGCCGATCAATATCTGTGTGACCTGTAGCCGCCAGCGCGGCGGCCGGCATGTACTGGGGCGTTCCACTGTGCGTGATACGGATGTGTATAGCACCTGTTGCGCCATCCAGAATCTCTGGCTGGCAGCGCGTGCAGAGGGTATAGGGGTTGGATGGGTCAGCATTCTCGATCATGGAGCCTTAAAACGAGTGCTCAGTATTCCGAGGCCGGTCAAGGTACTTGCCTATCTCTGTCTCGGCTATGTCTCAGAATTTGCCACACAGCCGGACTTGGAAACCGTTGGGTGGCGAACCAGAATTCCGGTGGAGCAACTCATTCACAACGAGTCATGGGGAAACAGAGTGCCTGCCGTTGCGAGTGATCGACTCACCGAGAAGGGATAATGTGCGGTCATGCTCCGATCGCTCTGTGGCGACGCATTGAACAATGCCAATGGGAGAGATGATTCAAAGAAAGGGCCGGTCTGGTCGCATGAAGAACACTCGTAAGGGGCGATCCAAGCTGATTTTTGTGCTCGGTGGTGCGGCATCTGGTAAAAGCCAAGCTGCCCTTGAACTAGCCGGTCAGAAGGGACCGAAGGCCTTTGTCGCAACAGGCGAAGCACTCGATCGGGAGATGGCTGCACGGATTAAGCGGCATCGGACCACACGCCCCACCGACTGGATAACCGCAGAAGTCCCGTCAGATATTGCCGAATGGTTCAGTAAGAATAAGTCGAATTATCAAACCATTGTGCTTGACTGCCTCACGTTATGGTTGAGCAATTTGCACGGGCGAGGATTCAGCAATTTGGCTATAACGAATGCAACGGAAGATTTGCTTCTCGCGATTCGGGCGGCGCAGGCTCGAGTGGTGATTGTCAGCAACGAATTGGGGTTGGGACTTGTTCCTGCCACAAAGGCTGTCCGCGCCTTTCGGGATCTGGCTGGTCGGATCAATCAACAGGTGGCGGCAGAAGCAGATGAAGTCTACCTGACGATCAGCGGTCTTCCGTTACGGTTGAAATAAGAGGAGTACAGGAATGTTGTCTCGTAAAACCATTGATCGGATTCAGCAGGCCGACTCTCGTCTCTTGATACAGGCTCAGGAGCGCCTCGATCGATTGACAAAGCCTATCGGCAGCCTGGGCCGGCTCGAGGAATTGGCCGCGCGCTACGTCATGATTACGGGTGAAATGAAACCGGCGGTCCCGCGAGGAGTAGTCTTTACTTTCGCCGCAGATCATGGAGTGACGGCGGAGGGGGTAAGCGCCTATCCATCCGCAGTGACTCCTCAGATGGTCTTGAACTTCCTGCGCGGTGGCGCCGGCGTCAATGTACTGGCCCGTCATGCCGGTATCGAAGTTCGCGTTGTGGACATCGGCGTGGCGTTCGATTTTGAAGCCGCTCCTGGACTCATTCATAGAAAGGTCATGCCTGGCACGAAGAATCTCCTGGTGGAACCGGCGATGAGTCCTATTCAAGCTGAGGAAGCGCTTCACGTAGGGATCGAGTTGGCCACCGAAGCCGCTTTGCAGGGCATTGGTTTGATCGGGACCGGCGAGATGGGAATCGGCAACACCACCGCGAGTTCGGCGATTGCAGCGGCAATGACGCGCCGGCCGGCCTCTGAGGTAACAGGACGAGGAACGGGAATTGACGACGCCAGTCATGTGCGCAAAATCGACGTGATTCAGCGTGCGCTCGATCTCCACCGGCTCGACCCGACGAACGCAATGGATGTGCTGGCCAAAGTGGGTGGACTGGAAATTGCCGGATTGGCCGGGTTGATGCTTGGCGCCGCGGCGGCTCGCATTCCGATTGTATTGGACGGGTTCATTGCCGGAGCGGCCGCATTGATTGCCGTAGGTCTGCAGCCACGATGCAAAGACTATCTCATTGCCTCCCATCGGTCGGTCGAACGAGGTCATGAGGCGATACTGAATCATCTTGGGCTGAAGCCGCTGTTCGATCTCGATCTTCGTCTGGGGGAAGGTACCGGTGCCTGTCTCGGCATGAGCCTGGTCTTTGCCGCGATCAAGATTTTTACGGAGATGGCCACGTTCGACGAAGCCGGGGTGTCGGAGCGCACCACATGACTGTGGTGTGGCGAACGTTTCTGTTCGCTTGGCAGTTCCTGACGGCGATTCCACTCAGTCGATCGACGCACGATGCCAAGCCGGAGGAGTTGGCTGCCTCCATGAGTTGGTATCCGTTCGTTGGCTGTATTCTAGGAGCGCTATTGGTCACGGCAGATCTGTTCCTGGGGAGAGTGTTCTCTGCGCAGGTCACGAGCATGCTATTGATGCTCCTGCTTATCGTCCTCACTCGTGGGCTCCACCAGGACGGACTGGCCGATATGGTGGACGGTCTGGCAGGCGGGCGAACCGCTCAGGCTCGTCTGGCCATTATGAAAGATGCGCACATCGGTGCGGTCGGCGCAACGGGGCTATTTGTCGCTCTCGGCCTGCGATACGCCGGGCTTACTGCAATGCCGGCGGGCGAGCATATCGCGTTGCTGATCGGCATGCCGGTGGTCGGTCGGTGGGCGATGGTCGTAGGGGCGTTCAACGCAACCTACGCACGGTCAGAAGGAGGATTGGCTCAACCGTTCCTCGCATATCTGACATGGTGGCACCTCTGCCTCGCAACCGTCACGGCAGGAATTGTGTTGTCGTTGTTGTTGGGGCCATGGGTGGCATTGGGCTGTCTCCTCATCGGCACAGCCGTCGTTCGCCTTTCGACGGCCTGGTTTCATCGTATGTTCGGCGGCGTGACGGGTGATTTGCTGGGGGCAACGAACGAAGTTGCGGAAATTCTGTTTATTTTGATCGTTCCCGTGGTGCTTTTTCGATGACCGGAGGCGAATTAGCGGTGGCATGCCTGTTAGATGCGGCGGTCGGGGACCCGCGTTGGTTTCCTCATCCGGTGCGATGGATGGGTGCGATTGTCGACTGGTGCGACCGGCGAGTCTATCAACTCCTCCTCAGTCCCGCCAAGCAACGCATGGCAGGGGTCTTGTTGGCTGTCGTTTTGCCTGTCGGAGCCTATGTGGCCGGCGCGATGCTCGTCTGGTTCGGGAGCTCGGTCGATCCCATGTGGGGAAGTGCCGCCACGGTGCTATTGGCCTGGACCACGCTTGCAGCACGCGATCTGATCGATCATGTTGTCTCGGTGCAACGGGCTCTCCAATCCGTATCTCTAGAGGAAGCCCGAGCAGCAGTCGCCAAAATCGTTGGACGCGATACAGAGGAGATGAATGAATCTGATATCGTCCGCGCGACGGTGGAAACCATTGCAGAAAGCACAGCTGACGGCATCGTGGCGCCGCTGTTCTACCTGGTTCTTGGAGGAGCTCCGTTGGCGCTGGCGTATAAGGCGATCAGCACGCTGGACTCGATGATCGGCCATTTGGACGACCGATACCGGTGGTTCGGCTGGGCATCGGCACGATTGGATGACGCGGCAAATT
>DATENE010000102.1:0-3911 GCA_035275205.1 Nitrospiraceae bacterium | reverse complement strand
GTCTGATCGGCCCGGTTGTAATGCCGCACGCTTACTGATGCAATGTCGACCTGCGCATCCCGTGTATGGCCAATCTCAGGATCCAGGAGATCATGGTAAGCGGCCCGAAGCGACAATTCCTCAAACGTATCGTTATTGCGCCACCCAGCCCCTACACTTGCACGCGATGTGCTGTGGCCAAGATCCGGCTGTTTGGAGTATGGGTCGATCTTTACCTCTTCTGACGGAATTCTGAGAGCGCTCCGGGCGGCAAGAACAGCTCGGTTTTGCTCTTTGTAGACGGACGCGTGAGACTTGTCCGTCTCGCTTCGATAACGCAGGTAATCGGACGTCACATCGAGAATGAAGGCTTGTCTTTGGATCGGTAAGCTGACGAATGGCTCCTGTTTTGTCGGCCCTACCTGTTCTGTGATATCGACGAACAACTGATGCTCTTCAACTGAAAGCCGTTCGCGCTTCCGTTGAATCACTGTTCTTCGTGAGGGTCGGTACATCGTGTCTTTAACAAGCCCTGGTTGAGCCGCGACGAGCCGAATGGTATCCGCCGGAACTGTCCACGCATGGAATCGATCCGTCAAATGAAGGGTCGGATCCGCATACTCAAAGAGGGAAAGAATGTGGTAGGAACAGTTCTCCTTGAGAAAATAATAGTCAAAATAGGTGCTGCCCAGTTCCCACGCATGCTCGAGCAACCGACGAAACTGCGCTTCCGAGAACTGTAAGCGATATTCCCATATGTCCCGATTCTCTATGTCCCGATATTCTTGCACCTTGAGGTAGTAGGGCGGCGTGGAAAAGAAGCCTTTGAACCCTCCGAAAATGCCCTTGATGGGATACAACAGCCCCGCATCTGCAGGAACATCCGCCGCGTAGTTAATCGTGTAAGCCAGGAGGCGCGTCTGCTCAGTTTGCCCTTTTTGATCAATTCTCAAGAACGTATGGCCGAACATCGAAGCTGGATTGCCGAGAAAAGCCGAAGCGAAGATGAGCGTGATGGAATCAGCGTTCAGCTCAGCGATCCATTGGTCAAATCGCTCACAGGTCAGAGCGGGAAGTTGAAGATCGTCGATCTGTAACTCTGACTTCAGCCAATGATAGCGCGCGATGAACGCGCATTGAGCAGGTTGCTTCGAACTCCCGACCTCTTCCGTGGAGAAGAACGCACGTATCGTGCTATCGAGTTCGGCTTGCGGATCAGTCCGACCGGTTGGAGACAGAAAGAATTGCGGATCATCCGCTTCGCTCGTGTAACCACCTAACACGTTTTCCCGGTAGTGGAGGAGCAGATGCCACTCGCGCGATTCAGCCAGCTTCGTTTGACTTGCTCGCTGAATGAGCTCGCTTTGATAAGAATGATCGGGGATAGCCGTTGCGCTTGCCGGGTGAGAAACGGCGAGAACGCATAGGGCAGCAGTAAACCATACGCCTGAAAATAAGAAGGGCTCCCATCTTGCAATGGGAGCCCTCCACCAAGCTTTGAACCTACTGCGCAGAGACTTCCGCCAAAACCGGATGAGTCGCAACCGCTTCATTTAATGCTTTGATCATCGCGACTGGTGAGGCCTCACCCGACTGCACTAACGTTGTGTACTTTTCTTGAGTCATTGCGAAAAATTCTGCCTGATGCGCAGATGGAACGCCCATCAGCGTCGCCAGCGAAGCCAGGTGTTCGCCCTGACCCTGTGCCATTTCTTGAGACAGGTTCTCGAAATTCAACTGGGCAAACATGCTTGTCTTATACTCTGCCCAGAACTTCCCACCGTTTTTACAGCCCATGGTCTGTGATGTGATCCCGAATGCCTGAAACGGGAGGATGGTATTGTTGGTCGTGGAAATCAAGACCTGTTTTCCCCACGCATCGGTATTTTGATCCCTCCAGAGCTCTTTCCCAAGACCACACCCGGGACCATTGTCAGCAACCCCCGCAGCCAATACCATGCCGGGCTGCACTCCAAGAATTGCTACTGCAATCAACGCTACGATATGTCTCTTGCGCATATACAACCCTCCTTTGAGTGTGAATGTGAGCGAGACCGTAAGATCCAAGCTCTCATGGTGTTTTATACATTAAATAGCTGGTGATGACTAGAAAAATTTCAACAACAACTCGCTGATTATTTGACCACACACGGCGCCTACGCGCCTGACGTTGACGGGACAAACCTTGTGGAGATAGAAGGGCCGGTCACTGCGTGATCTGCAGCGTGGCAAGGACCGGATGAGTCATGATTGTATGTTGGAGAGCTTCTACAGCCGCAACCGGATCATCTTCTCCTGCCTTGGCCCAGGAAGCATAGTGTTCCTGGACCATCGCGAAGAATTCAGGTTGATGTTCCAGCGGCACACGCATGAGAGTTGCCAACGACGCAAGGTGTTCGCCGCTACCACGAGCCATATCCTCTGAAAGGTTGGCGTAATTGACCCCAATGAATAGGCCCGCCCTCTCACTATCCCATATTCTTCCGTCATTGGTACAACCAGAAGTTCCTGAACTAAGTGCGAATGAGTAGCTGCCAGTCACATTGGTGCTGGCCATGAACACTTGTGGTGCAATTTGCTTCTGGCCTTTCCAGCTTCCCCACAATTTCTTGCCAAGACCACAGCCAGGACCTGTATCGGGATTTCCAGCTCCCATAGCAAGGCCTGCATAACAGACACCCACAAAAGCCACGGCCATCATTACTTTCCATAGGTTCATCACGAGCCCTCCTTGTTTCATCTCTTCACAGCACGCCGTTTCTTCGATATCCTTCAGTCGTACATGTAGCCGAACTGATCATTCTCGACACCGTCTACCTCGCCATATGAATGCCAGCCTGATCCTGCAATGATCAGTACTTGGCTTCTCCCGCCAGTGTCAACAGTTGATCAGAAGTCCATTGTCTGACCACTTGGCAGTCACGATCGAGGAGTGTGACACTCCCATCCTGTCCCATCTCCGCCTCTGCGAGTAGGGCCCCGGTCTCATTGAGTAAACGATAGCCTGTCACGCTCGATTCGATTATGGCACGCTGTTCGACGATTCCGTTCCGCTCGTAGGTCACCGTCGTGCCTCGATCACTCTCGGCCATCGTCACCGTGACACCACCCAGCCGGACAACGCGGGTCGCCTCGTTGCCTCCTGCATCGGTAGCCTTGACGGGATTGCTCCCGGTCCAGAATTGGATCGAGTTAAAGATGAAGGCATCGAGCAGCGCAGAAAACATGTAAACCGGAATAATGATCATGCCGAAGAAGACAAACTCCTTCATCCACTTCTCGTTCACTTCGCCACTACCTCTGATGTTCCCATTCCAGTGATAGACACTTCTGGTCAGATTGAACGGTCCATAACAGCCCGTCGTGACCGTTAGGAAACTTCCTGCAACGATCACCGCGACGACCCTCTGTATGAGTATCCGCCTCTTTCCTCTCACGTCGTTCCTCTCATGTCGTTCCCCCCTCTATTTTTTAGGCAACTTCAAACCAGTAGATCGGTTTCGATGATTCGCATTAGAGCTCAAGCCAATCAGCTTAGGGAGAACCTTTTCCCTCTGAATAGTCAGAAGTCCGATTCCGCGCGGCAGCGAGAATCGTTTCGGCCCCGCTGATCCGGGATTGAACAGCAGTGTCTTGCCGCACCATTCGATCTTCGGCTGGTGTGTGTGACCAAAGATACAGATGCTCGGCCGGGTTTTTTGGAGAAACGCTCGTCCGCACTCTGTGAGCTTCCCGCCTTCGTACAGAATATGACGGATGGCGATGCGGCGACCCGCCAGCTCGATCACCGCTTCGGATGGAAATCCGCTCTGTTCATCCTTGTCGACGTTGCCGGAAACAGCGGTGACTGGCGCAATCTGCTCCAGCGCATCGATAACTGATCGCTTGCCAATGTCCCCGGCGTGGAGTATATGATCGACACATCGGAAATG
>DATENE010000101.1:0-6674 GCA_035275205.1 Nitrospiraceae bacterium | reverse complement strand
CGGTCAAATTAACCGGTGGGGCTACGATGAGATCATTCTCCCCACGTTCGAGTATCTCGACGTGTTGGCTCCCGGGCTGGAACCGGAACTGATCGAGCACTGCTATCAATTCGTCGATCGTACGACGGGGCGGACGCTACTGCTCCGTCCGGATGCCACAGCACAGATCGCCAGGACGGTCGCAATGGGGCTCACGGGCGCGACGCTGCCATTGCGTCTTTCCTATCGAACGTCCGTGTTCCGCTATGAGCAGGAACATGCCGGCCGCGGCCGAGAGATTTTTCAGGTTGGGGCCGAGCTTATTGGCTTGGACGATGTCACGAGCGACAGCGAAGTAATCGGTTTGATGATCGAATGTCTCCGCACGATCGGTCTTCAGTCGTTTAAAGTGTCGCTTGGACATGTAGGCTTTATTCAGGGACTCCTGATGCGATCCGGGCTGTCGGCGCAGGGGCAGAAGTTGGCTGAGCAGGCGGCAGCACGAAAAGATCTGCCGAGACTCGAGGAGATCCTTGCGGGCGAGCGTATCTCAAAAATGGCGACGCGCGCGATTCGGGAAGCGCCTGAACTGTATGGTCAAGAGGAAGTGCTGGCACGTGGGCGTGTTCTCGCGGCAGGCGATCCGGCATTGACCGCTCCCCTCGAACGGCTTGCCCAAGTGTATCAATCGCTTTGTGCGGCAGGTCATCGGGAATCGCTGATTCTGGACCTCGGGGAATTCCGCGGGTTCGACTATTATGATGGTGTCGTCTTCGATGTATTTGCCGAAGGCATGGGGTCGGAGTTAGGCGGCGGTGGACGGTACGATCACTTGATCGGTCGATTCGGCAAGCCACTGCCTTCAACCGGTTTTGGTTTAGACGTTGATCGGCTCTTTCGCACCGTGGAGTTCCCTGAGGAAGGATTGGCATCGGTGCGAGTGGATTATCTTGTCGCCGCGCCACGTCGGGCTACTCGTCGTTTGACGGCGGTTGTGGCTCAGTTGCGTCAGGCTCGCGTACGAGTGGTACAGCAGACAATGAAAGGGAGCGACGCGGCGCTTGTGTCCGCTGCAGTAGCAGCGGGGTTAGCCCAACAGGCAGCGTCCGTGGTCGTGGTCGGGGTGCCGGGAATGGGTCCTGACGAGGTGCTGGTGGTCGAGTCTCTTGCGGCTCATAGGCAGGGTCGCCAAACCGGCAATCTGAGCCGTCGTTCGAAGAAGATGGGGCTTGCCGACCTGGTGGCCTCGGCTCGTCGGTCTCGGCGACCGGTAAAGGTACGATCATGAAATCCATGTCAGCCACCGATCTGTCTCAGCCCAAACTGCCCCCTCAGAATGTGGAGGCCGAGCAATCGGTTCTCGGCGCGGTCCTTCTCGACAATAGTGCGATGGCCAAAGCGATGGAATTGCTGGTTGAAGAGAATTTCTACCGCACCTCGCATCGGAAGATTTATCGCGCCATGCTGGAATTGTCTGACGTCGGAGAAGTGATCGATCAGATTACGTTGACGGAACGGTTGAAGGCGCAGGGAGAAATTGAGGCCATCGGGGGAGCCGCCTATTTAGCAGAACTCGTGCAAAGCGTAGCCAGTTCCGCCAATATTCGCTACCACTGCAAGATTGTGCGCGACAAGGCGCTGCTGCGAGAACTGATCCATACTTCCACGGAAGTTCTCACGCGCGGGTACGAAGGCACCGCTTCAGTCGATGACCTGCTCGATTTCGCGGAGCGGTCGGTGTTCGGCATTGTCCAGGGGAAACTGGATCGGTCCTTCACCCCCATTAATTCCATCATTAAGGAAAGTCTCGACCTCGTCGACAAACTGTCAAAGCGAAAAGAACACATCACGGGTGTTCCCACAGGCTTTTACGACCTCGATGACATTACGGCCGGGCTCCAACCCTCCGATCTCGTGGTGATTGCAGGGCGGCCCAGCATGGGGAAGACCAGTCTGGCATTGGGGATGGCAGCCCATGCCGCTATCCACGCGGGCACTGTAGTCGGAATTTTTAGTCTGGAAATGTCAAAGCCGCAGATTGTTCTTCGCATGTTGAGCTCGGAAGCGCGAGTCGACTCGCATGGTCTCCGAACCGGAAAACTTCAGAAAGAGGATTGGTGGCGTCTTGCGGAAGCGGCCGGCCGGTTGGAACAAGCACCGATCTTTATCGACGATACTGGCGGCATCACCGTACAACAGATGCGGGGTAAGGCGCGTCGGTTGAAAGCAGAACGAGGGCTAGATCTCTTGATTGTCGATTACCTCCAGCTCATGCAGGGGCGGAGCGATTCGGAATCTCGTCAGCAGGAAATTTCCGACATTTCCCGCTCGCTGAAAGCCTTGGCGAAGGAGCTCAACGTGCCGGTCGTTGCACTGTCGCAGCTCAGCCGTGCGGTGGAAGCCCGGAAGCCGCCGATTCCCATGCTGGCCGATCTTCGCGAGAGCGGCGCGATCGAGCAGGATGCCGACGTCGTGATGTTCATTTACCGTGAGGACGTGTATGACCAGAACTCCGAACGAAAGGGCATTGCTGATATTCTCGTGAGCAAGCATCGCAACGGCCCGATCGGAAGAAAAGAACTCTTTTTCCACGACCGCTTCGCGAAATTCGAGAGCCTGGACAATCGCGAAGTCGTTTGACCCTGTGTCACCCCTCTCGTATAATCTTTTTGACCACCACAATCTCATCCAGGTCTACCAAGAGGACCGTGCGAGTGTCCACGACTCGAGTCATTTCTGGCCGGATGGCGCATAGCCGAGGTCTTCAGTCGCGTCTAAGGGGCTTGTTATACAATGAGCTTCCTATAGTTGCGGCGAATGATCCGAACCCATCTGTGTCATTTTCAGCCAGAAAAAATCTTCAACATGATCGTACTCCAGTGAATACACGTGTGTTTTTGCCGAGGCTGCGACTTCGAATGGGACCGCACCTGCTTTCCTTTGCCACAAACGGCCATGCTGGACAAGCTCTTAGCGCCATCTGTTTGCTGATCTCCCTGATGGTGGTAGCCTGCGCCGCTTCGCCTCAGATTCCTGAAAAGGTGGTCGCCCCTGTCGCTACGCCCAAGGCGCCGCCCTCGATTCATCCTCCCAATGCCGCCGCGTCTTATCACTTCATGCTGGGGTACCAGGCGGAGCTTGCACAGGACATGGATCGTGCAATCCGGGAATATCAGGCCGCGTTGAAAGCGGATCCGGTGTCCCAGTCGGTGAAAGCCCGGCTAGCCGGGATCTATTTTTCGCTGGGCGATTTACCCAATGCCGTACGTTATGCGGACGAAGCGGTAGAGGGACCGAGCCAGGACGGTCAGTTGCTCACGCAGATGGCAGGTATTTTAGCCAGTGCGGGGCAAGGGGAGCGTGCGGTGACACTGTTAGATCGCGCGATCGATCTCGCGCCAGCCTCCGCCGATCCCTATTTTACAAAGGGTCTGCTGCTCTTGAATCTGAAGCGACAGCCCGAGGCGGAACAGGCCATTCGAGCCGGCTTGGCGCGAGCCCCCGAATCTGCCGTCGGGTATTATCACCTGGGGCGCATCCTTCTCGACGCGGGAAAAAAAGAAGAGGCGGCTGCAAGTTTGGAGCGGGCGATCGCGGTCAATGCTTCGTTTGAACCAGCCTATCTTGCGCTCGCCTCGATCTATGAGTCGCAGCAGGCTCTGGATCGAGCGATCGCCGTGCTACGGAAATATCTCCAGAGTGTGAACCCGAAAAACCGGGACATTCGGCACCAGTTGGTTCGCCTCTATGTGGCTACAAAGGATTACCAGGGAGCCAGGAAAGAACTGAATGATTTACTGGCA
This sequence comes from Nitrospiraceae bacterium, assembly GCA_035275205.1. Lineage (GTDB taxonomy): Bacteria > Nitrospirota > Nitrospiria > Nitrospirales > Nitrospiraceae > Palsa-1315. The sequence continues at coordinate 2,892 of DATENE010000101.1, read as the reverse complement.
GAGGACCCTTCGGACCTTGATGCCCAGCTTCGGTTGGCGCTTTTGTATGGGGAAGAGAAGGATTATCCCAAGGCCATTGATCTACTGACCAAGATTCTCAAGGCGCGTCCGACGGAGCTCAAAATCAGAGATTACCTTGGATTTCTTTACGAGGAGTCCAAAGATACGAAGAAGGCCATCGAGACGTATACGTTTAATGTTCAACTTGAACCGTCCTATTTCGAAGGACATCTGCATCTCGGCATCTTGTTCTATCGATTGAAACAATTTCCTGAGGCCATCACGCATTTGACCCAAGCGATCACGATTAATCCAAAGCAGCCTGAAGCCCACATCGTGCTGGGACTGACGTATTTGCAGCAGGAACAGTTCGACAATGCCGCAAGGGTCTTGGAGGAAGGGATCAGTCAGAATCCCAAGAGCGCCGATTTGTACTTCAACCTTGGCACTGTCTACGACAAGCTCAATCGATTCGATGACGTGGTGCATGCCATGGAGACCGCGATCAAGCTGGACTCCCATCACGCCGATGCGCTCAATTATCTGGGATATAGTTATGCCGAGCGGGGTATCAAAATTGATCGGGCGCTCTCCTTGACCAAGCAGGCCGTCGCGCTTAAACCGAGCAATGGATACTATATCGATAGCCTCGCCTGGGCCTTGTTTAAGTCCGGTTTGGTAGCCGAGGCCTTGACGGAGATGAAGCGCGCAGTCGCGCTCGCCGGAGATGATCCGGTGCTCTATGAGCATCTCGGGGATATTTACGCCAAGCAACGAAATCTCTCAGATGCCCGTGAGTCCTGGCTCCGTGCCCTGGAGCTTGACCCGTCCAATACCAAGTTAATGGACCGATTCCGTGAACTGGGGATGGGCGACCCAACGCAGGAAGAGCGTATTCAACAGGCCAAACGTCGAGTATCCGATAAGATACAAGCTCAGTAGCACAGTCCTTCATCAATAACCAATAGTCCGGTTTCTCGCTTTTATCCTCCGCGTTAACTCGAATTCCTTCCTAGCCATCGGTCTAAGTCATCTCCGCTGCTTCTGATAGTCAGATTCGGTCATGTATTCTTACGCTAAATCATTGTTTTCACAGGTTGTCTATCTTGTGAGATGACGAAGCCAACCGGATCTCCCTCTCTCCGTAGAGAGTATGGAAGCCATCAAGCCTGGTACAGTGGCTGACAAATTTTGGCAGATCGCAACCAAAGATGGAGAGATTATCCAAAACCAATGGCCCGTTGCACAGCAGCATAATGATTACAACCATTTGATATTTCGTGCATTGTTCTCTTCCACGGCCTTGCCAGGTACCCGGCATCGAACCTGCTATAGGGTTAGGTAACAGAAATCAGGTGCGAGTTCCGATGAGAAAGAAGCAAGGGTGTGAAGGGGGAAAGAGTCAGTGAACCATCAACAAGGAGGCGGTACGATGTTTAAGCGGTTGAAAGGGCAAAAAGGTTTTACCCTGATCGAGTTGATGATCGTCGTGGCGATCATCGGGATCTTGGCGGCCATCGCCATCCCGAACTTCCTGCAGTATCAGATGAAGTCACGCCAGTCCGAGGCGAAGACCAACCTGCAGGCGATCAAAACGTCTGAAATCTCCTTTCAGGCGGAGCGAGGCTGTTATATTGGGGTTACTGCAGAGGTTGGTTCGGCTGCACCTGTCGCGGGTACTAAATCCACCCCATACCTCTGGGGAGCTGGAACGGCACCGACTGCCGGCGCTCCTCTCTGGTGTGTAGCAGGAGGTGTGTTTGGAGGTACTTTCGCCGATGTTGGTTTCAAGGCAACTGGTAATGTGAATTTCTATTATTCAGTAGATTCGACAGTGGCCCCAGCCCTGGGTATTGGAACTGGCTATACGACGGCCACCTCTTGTCCTGTAGCCATTGCGATGGCGGCTGGTGGTGCCGCGCTTGCTGTGCAAAACAACTTTGTTGCGGCGGCCAAAGCCAATTTGGATGGCGACGCAGCAATTTCGACCTGGAATTCCGTGGTTGATCATGGAGCGGCCGATTGTACAACCGGTGTGTTCTAGGCCGGTATAGGTAAGGTCACCGGGTCCCGGCAGCCGGTATGGCTGCCGGGACCTTCCTTTTTACTCATTCCTGTCGATGTCTCGATCATGGCGGTCTCAACAGCCTTACATCATCGTAGCCCACCGATACTAAATCACCTCCTGCTCAGTATAGGCGGAGTTCTCTTGTTGGCCTGTGTCGCTTGGCTGCAAGGTGAACTCGATCGGCAACAGGATCGTACGGTCGCGAAAATCGAAGGTCTTGCACAGCTACCCAAGGGCGAATATCTGAAGCCGGCCTTGCTCGGATATCACCACTTAGGTGCTGATATTCTCTGGCTCAGGCTCATTCAAGTTATCGGGAAGAAACGAAATAGTGCGGACGAATATGAATGGATGTATCACGCCTTGAACGTGATTACCACGCTCGATCCGCAGTATGCCTATGCTTACTATGCCGGGGGGGTTATTCTCGGCGATCTCGCCAACCGCCCGGACTTGAGCATTCGGCTGCTTGAAAGAGGTGTCAGCGCGAATCCCGAGGTATGGAACATTCCCTTCCTTCTTGGATACAACTATTATTTTTTGCTGGGTGATCCGGTCAAGGGGGCAGAATACATTATGGAGGCGGCCCGCCGACCGGACGGCCCATCCTATCTCCCAGGGCTCGCTACTCGCATGGCTGCGGAGGCAGGGAGTCCGGATACCGCATTGGCGTTTCTTGAAGCCCGTGTGCGAGAGACACCAGATCCGGAGATGCGAGAAATCTTGGCCTATAGGATGAAAGAAGTTATCATCGAACGGGATCTTCGAATATTGGAAAAGGCTGTGGAAGTTTATCGGACTCAATATCGGACTTCTCCTGCGAC
>DATENE010000100.1:0-9645 GCA_035275205.1 Nitrospiraceae bacterium | reverse complement strand
AATGTCTTCCCTATCGGCCTGCCTCCACTCAGGAATCGTCCGGAGGATATCCCCATATTGGCCCGACATTTCCTGAAACAATACGGCGTGAAAATTGGCCGTTCGTGCAAGGATATTGACGAGGAATCTCTAGAACGGTTGATTCGCTATACCTGGCCTGGCAATGTCCGTGAATTGGAAAACGTCATTGAGCGAGCGTTGATTCTTTCTCGTGATCCTATCTTGCGGATCGACGAACACATCCTGGGTTCGCAAGGCGCCCCTTCCATGGTGCTGCCACCACCAGCCGGTCTCAAAGATCTCGAACAACGGCACATTCTGCAGACCCTTACGCTGACAAACTGGCACATTGAAGGTTCCGATGGTGCCGCCGCGCGCTTGGGGATTCCTCCCAGCACATTGCGCAGCCGGATGAAGCAGTTTGGTCTGAAGCGGCCGGCTTCTCGCTGAAGAAATAAAAACCCTTTCCTGTACGACCTCTCGACCCATTCCCTCTGAACGAGCAGCCCACGATCACTCGTGGGCTGAACCCACGACTGGCCGCGGCCCACCGTGGAATATCAGTAGTGCTCTGTCGTTGTTCATTCAGGTGAAAGAGATAAATCATCAGCATTTCAACTAGGTAGATCAAATATTCTTAAAGGTGGTACATCGGCACGCCCCGTGCAATCTGTCTATTCCGTACGCACGATTCAACTCTCTTGAAAGGAGAATGAACATGATGACCGCCGCTTTTGTAATGAATGGCGCACTATACGTCTGTTTGATTGGAATCCTGGCCATGGCATGGGGATGGTTGCAGAGAAGTGGTTCCTAAATAAGATACGGAAGTACCTGGAGAGTGGATCGCCTCCTGAACGACTATGAGGCGTCTGGATATATAAAGATGGGTTTCTCAATGAGACGGAGCTTCCGATATGACTCTCTAGGCGCACCGAATAAGCCTAGAGAGTCATATGACTGAATAGCACATGGTCGAGCTGCGCTCGACCGTTCGCGACATTCTCACCCGCCCAACTCCGAGCGTGCCGAGACGCGCTTTTCTCCCAGGCGAACACAGTGTAATCGAGCACGCTCTGCGAGTAAGAAGGGAGTCTGGCTGCTCCCTCACACTCTTTTACAGAACTCCGAACGTCCGTTCGAAGAAGGTTTTGGTGAGTGTCATGTGCTGCTCGATGTCTGACTGCAAATCGCGCGCGCCGGCCCGCCAGTCGTCTTTCGTGTAGCCGACGCGGCGGGCAAGAGAGACAAACTCCTCCGAATCCGGGGGAGGGAGCACAAGATCTTTGGTATTTCCCCTGACCATGCGCAATCCGTCGACCAATATCCGTGTGAAGATGTAGGCTTTCCGGAGGCCTGCTCCATCGGTGCGCGCGATCAGCCCCTCATTGACCAGCGCGGCGAGTGCCTGCAGAGTATTCGGCGTGCGAAGGCTTAGGTGGTCGTGCCCATGCATCACCTGCAGATATTGCGCGGCATATTCGATGTCGATGAGCCCTCCCGCGCTATATTTCACATTGATCTTCCCCGGCGCGACCATTTGTCTGAGCTGTTGTCTCCGGAGATCCAGTGCCGCGGGAACGTCCCAGGGAGCATCCCCATAGACGAATGAGTCTCGGTGTGTTTCCAGTTGATGCCCCAATGCTGAGTCGCCGGCAATATGCCGCAACTTGATCAGCGCTTGACGCTCGAACGGCGCGGCGAGTCCGGTGGGACTGTAATAGCTGCAGACTTCTTGGAATGCATTGGCTAGAGCCCCCTTGCCTCCGTGCGGCCGGAGCCTGACATCAATGCGATAAATGCCTTCTTGCTTGGCTTCGATCCACCCCAGGAGTTCCTGCGCCAGCCGCTCGAAGTACTCGCTGTTCTCAATTCCATCCTTACCGTTTGTGCTGCCCGATCCGCCGTACACGAATAGCACCTCGATGTCCGAGGCATAACCGAGTTCTCGGGCTCCGAATTTTCCCAGGCCTAGGACGGCAAAAGGGCATGGTTTGTTGTTGGCGAGCCGTGGGCGGCCGTACGATTTCTCCAGCTTGGCGCTGCAATCTGTGATGCTCCGTTCCATGATGACTTCCGCGAGTTCTGTGAGCGCCAGTGAAAAGTCAGGGAAATTGCTCGAAGGCTCGACGATGTGTTTGATGTCGATCCGGAACATCTCCCGGTCTTTATACCGGTTCAAGGCCTCCTTTCGCGCTTCGTCTGTTTTGGCGCGGGCGACCAGGCGTCCGAGCTCTTTCCGGAGGGTGGCCTGCGGTTTGATCAGGGGTGCATCCCTGTATTCCGTGAGCAGCGGAAGGAGGTTGTCGTGCTGGCGTCGGAGAAAGTCTTCCCACAGGAAATCGCTGGCGCCGAGCAGTCGAGCGAGCAGCGGAAAGGTTTTTTTATCGCTGACGAAATCGAGCGCCTGACTTTTGCCCTTCTTGCCCTGGTCCTTCACGATGAGATCCAGGAACTGGTCGAACGATGCCAGCGCCTTAGCCGGGTCGGAAGCCCAGGTCAAAGCATGCGTGAATTGTTTGATGAGCACGGCGGTCAGCCGCAGCTGTTGCTGATCGGCGGAGTGAAGCAGTTTCTGGCCATCGCGATTCCTGACAAAGAAACGATCGTGCAGCTTGGCGCCGTCGCATTCGATCTGGGCCTTGGTAATGTATATGTTCCGCATGGCCAGAGCATTCGCAAGCGCATAGAGGAAGGCCGGAGTATCATCCGATCGGATGTCCATAATCGTATCTGTCGGTGATTGACCATTGTCGAAGGTAATCTGCACGGTATCGAGCAGGCCGGTGAAGGCGCTCCGCTGCTTGTCCAATCGTTCGACGAGCCGGCGGTTGACGTATTGGCGCGCCTCGTCGAACTGCCCGGCATCCAGCAGTCGAACGACGTCGCCGGCCGTCTGTCGGAGGGCCTCGTGTTGCGATGGGGGAAAGCCTGTGCGGTCTATGGGATGCACGAGGAAGACATCGACGATTTTCTTTCGACTGAGGCCGGGCCGGGCCTTAGCCCGGCCGGCCGTTGGAGGAGCCTCCCGGCGTGAGGATGGAGTGGGCGTGGTTCCCACAAAGGTATAAATCCGTCCTTCTTCAATATTGAGTCCAAAGGCCGAGAGCACACCGCAGATGGCGGCGAATTCCGAGAAGTAGTCATAGGCGACGATGCTGATTTCCGATCGTCCCTCTCGTTTCTCGAGTACCGATAATTCGCAGGGGTGGTCCGGCGTGAGGCGGCTGGCAAGCTGAATATGGTGTGCGATGGTGTCCGGTTGAAACCGCTCGAAGTACTCGGGGTCCATCCGAGACACAAAATCTTGAAGGACCTCATCATCGACATCCGGACAGAGGGAGGCCAGGGTCTTGATAATCGACTCGCGTGATCCAAGCCCATCCGTCATGGCCGGGAGTATAGCGGAAGTGGGGTTCGTTGTGCGAGCGTTGAGGTATGAGTATAATGCGCGCCATGGCCATTCGTCCCAAGAATCCTGCCCCGCTCTATTGTGGTGTGCCGACGCGCGAGAGTCCCGCTCAGAAGGAATCGACGCCGGTGCTAGTAGCACTCGGGCTGGAACCGGCTAAGTTTGAATCGACTCTTCGATCCTACGGACTTCATCGAATTCAGGACGCCGATGCAAATCTGCAGTCGATGGCCGGCGATCCGCACGAACGGCGTCAGTTGGCAGACATTCTGCCCTTGTTGCTCGAGGCCATTGGGCGCACCGCTGATCCGGATCAGGCGTTGAACCACTGGGAACGCTGGCTAGCAAGCGGAGTCAGCCGGTCAGCTGTGTTGGAATACTTGCGTAGCGCCCCTCGCATGCTGGATCTGGTGTGCGTCATTTTCGGAAATAGCGACTCGCTTGCGTTTACCCTGGTTCGCGATCCTCTGTTGCTGTACTGGCTGGCCCAACAAAATGTGTTGTCCACTGCGCCGACCAGGGGAGGGATGGAACGTACGATCCGGCAAAGTCTGGAGGGTGTCACCGCCACTGAACTCAAGTTGGACGCGCTCAGACGATTCCGTCGTCGGGAGATGTTGCGCATCGGCGTGCGCGATCTCCTGCGATTAGCCGATGTGGTGGAAACCACCGGCTCCCTCTCCGATCTGGCCTCGGTTCTCATCGACGCCGCCTATCGTATTGTCGATCACGATTTGCGGTCCCGACACGGGATTCCTATGCATCAGAATCGGCAGAGGCGATGGGTGGAGACAGGCTTCGCCGTCATTGCGATGGGGAAGTTGGGCGGACACGAACTCAATTACAGCTCCGATGTAGATGTGCTTTATGTGTGTGAGTCTCATGAGGGGGAAACCAGGCCGGCTGCGTCACGACGCCCGAAGGCCAAGGGCGCGATGCCGCGCGTGCTGTCCAATGAAGAATACTTTGAAATTCTCGCGCGGGAACTGACGAAGGCGTTGACCGCGCAGACCCATGAAGGGTACGTCTATCGCGTGGACCTCCGCTTGCGGGCGGAAGGTTCGGTGGGCCAGCTCACTCGCTCGCTCGACGACTACGCCAAGTACTATCGGACGAGAGGACAAGTGTGGGAACGCTTGGCCTTGCTGAAGGCTGGGCCCATCGCTGGATCGCAGGAGGTCGGGAGGTCGTTCATCAAGCTGGTGCGGCCCTTTGTGCTGGCGCCCTCGTCGAAACGCCCGGATATCGAAGAGGGCCTTTCGATCGTGGAAGAAGTCCGATCGGTCAAGGAGAAGATTGACGCGAAGATGGCGGAGCGCGGGCATGAACAGCGCAACGTCAAGCTCGGTGTCGGCGGGATCAGGGAAATCGAATTTCTCGTCCAAACGATCCAGGTGCTGGCCGGCCGGCGGTTGCCGGGGATTCTGGGCCGAGGGACCCTCGATTCGTTGGCGCGGCTTCAGAAGGCCGGTATTCTGTCGAAAAAGCAACAGACCGATCTGATCCGCGCCTATAAATTTCTCAGAGACGTGGAGCACAAACTCCAGATGGTGCATGATCTACAAACGCATGCCCTTCCGGATCAGCAGAAGGAATTAGAGCGTTGCGCAATCCGTATGGGCTATGACAAAGCCGATCGACTGATTGCCGTGAAGCAATTTCAAGCCGACCACGCCGCGCATACGACCCTCGTGCATGACATATTTCGGGCATTCTTCGAAACGCCGAAGGCCTCGGCGATACTCAAGAAAACCTTCCAGTTGATAGGGCAAGCGCCAGGGAAATAGCCTTTCGGGTTTCCCGTTGAGCCCTGCGTTCATCGCATTATTGCGTTTGTCCTTTGAATGTGTTGTGGCTTTAGAGGAGCAGAGAACACTTAGTCTGCAAAGCGAAGATCGCGATCACTGGCCAGTGACAGGTAGGCTTCTCCCCATTGATGCGAACTTTTGAGATTCCAAGCTTCCTCAACGTTGATCGGTCTGAAGCGTAGGCCGTGGATGCCTCCATAAACTAGATGTGTCAGTCCCGCTCCTGAGTCTTCAACCAGCTGGGCGAAGGCCGGGCAGGCAGGTAACTGTTCATTGTCGCTCCAGCCTGTGACCCAATACCACTCTCCGGTAGAGTTTCGGTCGTAGAGTTTGACCTGGACAATCTGTCGAGTGGGGCCGGCCTCCTTGAACCGCCCGAAGAAACTAGTTTCGCAATTGTCGTTACTCTCAACTTCCACGATCATGGAATGTTCCCTTGACTCATTGCGGTCGAGTCATATTTTATCCTATCAAGTGCCTGGAAACATGAAGGGCTCAGCGGGATAACCCGCTGAGCCCTTCATTGCAGAAAGCTGATTACTTCTCAGCGCCTCTTCTTAGTACATGCCTTCCATGCCGTGGCTGTGTCCGCCAGGGCCGCCGGCCGGCTCTTTCTTCTCTTCCGGCAGTTCGGTGATCATCACCTCGGTCGTGAGCATCAATCCCGCGACGCTCGCGGCGTTCTGCAACGCGCAACGAGACACCTTGGTGGGATCGATGATGCCGGCCTTGATCATGTCCACATATTCCTCGGTCGCGGCGTTGTAGCCGCCGTTGGAATTCTTGTCTTCGCGTACTTTGCCGACCACCACCGAAGCCTCTCCTCCGGCGTTGGTCACGATCTGGCGGATCGGCTCTTCCAGCGAGCGGCGCACGATGTCCACGCCGACTTTCTGCTCTGCCGTGATATCCTTGAGGCTATCCAGCCCCTTGATGCACCGGAGATACGCTGTTCCGCCGCCGGGGACAATCCCCTCTTCGACGGCCGCCTTGGTGGCGTGCAGCGCGTCTTCGACGCGGGCCTTTTTCTCCTTCATTTCGGTTTCGGTCGCGGCACCGACATTGATGACGGCCACACCGCCTACGATTTTCGCGAGGCGCTCTTGGAGCTTCTCACGATCGTAGTCGGAGGTCGTCTCGTCGATCTGCGCCTTGATCTGCTTCACGCGGCCTTCGATCTTCTTCGGGTCTCCGTACCCTTCCACGATCGTGGTGTTGTCCTTGTCGACCGTGACGCGCTTGGCGCGGCCGAGGTCGGTGAGCTTCACGTTCTCCAACTTGATGCCGATGTCTTCCGAGATCACCTGGCCGCCGGTGAGGATCGAGATATCCTCCAGCATGGCCTTGCGGCGATCGCCGAATCCAGGGGCCTTGATGGCCGTCACGTTGAGCGTGCCCCGGAGCTTGTTCACCACCAGAGTCGCCAAGGCTTCACCTTCCACGTCTTCCGCAAGAATCACGAGGGGCTTGCCCATCTTGGCAACCTGCTCGAGGACCGGCAATAAGTCTTTCATGCTGCTGATCTTCTTCTCGGAAATGAGGATGAGCGGGTCGTCCATGACGGCTTCCATCCGCTCGGCGTTGGTGACGAAGTAGGGGGAGATGTAGCCGCGGTCGAACTGCATCCCTTCGACCACGTCCAACGAGGTGGTCATGGACTTGGCTTCCTCGACCGTGATCACGCCGTCCTTACCGACCTTCTCCATCGCTTCCGCGATGAGGTCGCCGATGGTCTTATCGTTGTTGGCTGAAATGGTTCCGACTTGTGAAATCTCGGTCTTGTTCTGACAGGGCTTGCTGAGCTTCTTCAATTCACCGATCACCACGTCGACTGCCTTGTTGATCCCGCGCTGGATTTCCATCGGGTTTGCGCCGGCGGTGATGTTCTTCACACCTTCACGATAGATCGCTTGGGCCAACACAGTCGCGGTCGTGGTGCCGTCGCCTGCCGTGTCGCTGGTCTTGCTGGCGACTTCGCGCACAAGCTGAGCGCCCATGTTTTCATAGGGATTTTTGAGTTCGATTTCTTTTGCGACGGTGACACCATCTTTGGTGATTGTCGGGGCGCCGAATTTCTTGTCGAGAATCGCGTTGCGGCCTTTTGGACCGAGTGTTGCCTTGACGGCATCGGCGAGCTGGTTCACCCCTTTCAGGATGGACGCGCGCGCTGTATCACCGTACATGAGTTGCTTTGCCATAGTCGTTCCCCCTTATGTATATTCGTCGTAGTGTGTGTAGAGATTGTGATTAGCTGGTGAAGACCCCGAGGACGTCTTCCTCTTTGAGGATCAAGCATTCTTCGTCGTCGATCCGGAGCTTGCTGCCGGAGTATTTGTCGAACAGGACCTGGTCGCCGACTTTCACATGCTCAACCTTCTTGCCGATTGCTTGCACGATGCCTCGTTGTGGCTTCTCTTTTGCGCTGTCGGGCACGTAGATCCCGCCGGAAGTCCGTTCCAGTTCCTCGGTATAGGTGACGAACACCCGGTCACCTAGGGGCTGGAATCCCTTGGCTAAGTTCTTCTTCTCTGTCTTCTCCTTGGCTGCAGTGCTCATAACAACACCCTCCTAGTGGTTAACCCAGTGAATATCAGCGATGTAGAGCAGGTTCGAACTCGATGGCGTAATCGTGGTACTCCAGAACGAGCAGAAGGCCTGATCCTTGGACACGGGAGTGAAGATAGCCCCAGGTTTGTCCAAGTCAAGGGGGGCAACAGCGAATTCTTCCACGCACCCTCAGAACACCGGCAGAGGGGATCATAACCTATTGAGAATTTGATATTCCAGGATTACTTTTTGCGAAGGATGGAAAACGAAGTTAGACCCTCAAGTGGTCGAAATCTTTGATGTCTTTCTTAACATAGTCGCGCAACCGTTTGATGATGCGGGCTTCCAGTTGTCTGGTTCGCTCTTTAGTGATGGAGTATTTGGTGCCGAGGTCGTCCAGAGTTAGGGGAGTTTCTGACAGAATTCGGTTCCGGAGGATGTCTTCGTCCCGTTCGTCGAGTGTTTTGACGAATTCAGCGAGCTTGGCACGGAAGAGCGCTTTTAATTGGGTTTGCGCAAGCTGCTCGTCCGCCGGAACTTGCTGGGAGGGGAGCACATCCAGAAGACTGCCTTCCTGGTCCTCGCCGATCGGCTGGTCCAGCGAAAGTTCCCAGTTGCCCAGCCGCTGCCCCATCTCGATGACATCTCGCTCCCGCACGTTTAATCGATCGGCGAGCAACTTCGTGTCCGGAGCGAACCCTTCCCGCTCAAGCTTGGCCTTCTCTCTTTTTAGGTTGTAGAACAACTTCCGTTGGTCTTGGGTTGTCCCGATTTTGACCAGACGATAGTTGTTCAGGAGATAGCGAAGGATATAGGCCCGTGACCACCAGGCGGCATACGCGTAAAAGCGCACGTTCTTCGACGGGTCAAACTTCTTGATGGCATGCATCAGCCCGACGTTGCCTTCTTGAATGAGGTCCATGTGGTCGACGCCGGTGTGGAGATACTCCGCGGCAATTGAGATGGACACGCGCAGGTTGGCCATGATGAGTTTCACGGCGGCGTCGCGGTCCCCGTGTATTCGATATTCATGGAACAGGCGCAACTCTTCTTCTTTGGAGAGGTAGGGATGGAGACGGACCTCGGCTAGATACTGCTGGAGCGCTGTGACCGGCACCACGGCTGTGGTGTTGGTGGCGTGATGATCTTCCGGGACCACAAGGGAAGACACATCTGGAGGCGGACTGATCTCGGCGATCTCTTCCTCAGATGGGGCCAAGACCTCCGGTTCGATCGGTTCTTCGTCGAGATCCTTCTTGCGCGGGCTCATGGCGGTTGAGAATATCACAAGAGTCTCTCGCCTGGGTGCTGAAAAACAGACGCCTGCGGCTGAGATTCAGATTCAGACGATGGAGGTGGATGTTCTTTCGACCTTGGACCGCGACCCCAGCCAGCCTCTTTGTTCCCTTGCGTGGACGAAACGGTGTCACCTATGATGTCATTTTTCGTGCATAGACCCGGAAGAATGGCATGACCATTCTGAGAGTACTACGAAGCGGCCATTGGCCGTCCCTGGCCGGAGCCTGGTTGCATTTGACGGTCAGTTTCATGGTTTGGCTGCTGATCGGGGCCATGAGCATTTCTCTCGCTCAGGATCTAGAACTGAGCGATCAGCAAGTGACCTGGCTGGTGGCACTGCCTCTGCTCGGGGGAGCGGCCCTCAGGATGCTGGCCGGATGGAGCGCCGACTGGGTAGGCGCACGGTCCACTGCGCTGGTCATTCTTGTTGCGGAATTGGCTGCCTTGCTGTGGGGATGGCTGGGCGTGTCCGGATATCACGAAGCATTAGTCTTTGCGCTGTTCCTTGGCGTCGCCGGCGCGAGTTTCGCCGTGTCGCTGCCGATTGCCGGGCGAGCCTATCCACCGGCTGCGCGCGGG
>DATENE010000099.1:0-8854 GCA_035275205.1 Nitrospiraceae bacterium | reverse complement strand
GCCAAAGAGACCCTCCGCGGAGAGGGCTTCTACGATCTTGAATCCTATAAGGAAAGTCTCTTTCTCATCGACAAATGGCTGGAGGTGATTTCCACACTCTATTTCCCAACCCGACTGACGGTCGTTGACAATCAGTTCGGTAACTATTCCATCTATTCATCCAAAGATCTGATGAAGATCATCAGGGATGAAAGCCAGAACCCCTATATCCGGCTTTTCCGTGAGCAGTTTGTGCAGTCGATTATCGGTGACCAACCTGACTTGATCGGCGTGTCGATTACGGCAACCTCTCAAATTATCCCCGGTCTGACACTCTGTCGTTTGATCAAGGAAGTCGCCCCCAACATCCATCTGACCATAGGCGGCAGCATCTTCACCAGATTGGTGGATAACGTGCGGCGCTGTCCGAGTCTATTCGATCTGACCGACGACATCATCGTGTTCGAGGGCGAAACCGCGCTGCTCGAACTCGTCAATCAAATGGCCGGGAAAAAAGATTTCAGCAAAGTCCCGAACCTGATCTATCGTCAGAACGGGAAGATTACGGTCAACCAGCCGTTTTATTCTGAAAATATCAACCAGCTGCCGGCTCCCAACTACGATGGCTTCCCACTCGGACTGTATTTGTCGCCGGAGCCGGTGCTGCCTGTGCAGTTTTCACGAGGGTGCTACTACAAGGACTGCGCATTCTGCGCCCTCACGCTGGATCACCAGAACTTCAGACAGAAAGAACCGGGACGGACCGTCGAGGAACTGGAATGGCTCAAGCAGCGGTATGGGGCGCAACGGTTTTTCTTTACCGACGAGTGCGTGGCCCTCTCGCCGGCCAAACGATTGTGCCAGCAGATCATCGACAAGAAGCTGGATATCAAATGGACCTGTGAGATGCGCTTCGAGAAGCATCTGACCCGTGAGCTCCTGTCGTCGATGCGGGATGCCGGGTGCCTGAAGATCGTATTCGGATTGGAGTCGTTCAATCAGCGCGTGATGGATTTCATGAAGAAAGGGATCAAGCAGGAATGGGTGCGGCGCATCGCCGGCGACTGCGTCGATCTCGGGATCGCGGTGCATTGCTACATCATTGTCGGGTTCCCGACCGAGAAGGAAGAAGAAGCCAGGGAGACGATGAATTTCATCGTGGAGAACGAGCGGCTTCACGGATCATATGGGTTCTCTTGCCAGCCGTGCCTTTTCGATTTGGAAAAAGAAGCGCCGATCATGAGCGACCCCGGAGGCTATGGAATCAGGCGCATCATGCGCCCATCGGCAGAGGACTTGAGCCTGGGATTCTTCTATGAAGTGACGGAAGGCATGACGCCGGACGAAGCGGAGCACCTCTATCAGCATGTCTATGAAAAGGTGAGCGAAGTCGTGTGCGAGTTGCCGTTCAACTACTCGATGGCTGATGGATTGCTGTATATCGCCCGGGCCAAAGCCCAGGAAGTGCGCGAGCCGCAGCCTGCGGGGTCGACATGAACGTATCCTGCGCGACGTTGATCCTCTCACTTTCCGGTCGGTATAATTTGCGCGCGCCTCAAGGGTGTACGGAGTGATTGCCACGAACCCCACCATCGACCGGATTACGGGGAAGCTCAGCGATCAATCCCTGTTGTTTCGGTACACGATTAAGCTTGTCCTGATCGTCTCCTTCTCGGAATTGATCCTGTATCGGCTTGTGTCGCGGTTGGGGATGCATCTCAGCAAGCTGGCTCAGGAGCACGAATGGATTGTCCCGACCTTCACGGCCCTGACGCAGATCGGGCAGTGGTTGCTCAATGTCGTGGCGATTCTGCTGTTTCTTGCCCTGAGTGTCGCGGCTATCAATCGGGTGACCAATCGCGGGTTTGTGGGGTCGAATAGGATCGTAATCCCCTGTGTCGCGCTCCTGTTGCTCCTCACGGTAGGTTTCTTGTTGGTTCCTCCCGCCTTCCTGGGGTCGGCTATTTATAACATCGTGGCGCTGGTCGCACTGATCTGTCTGATGGTGGAATACATCTCCACCCATACCGAATGGTCGCATCGCACACTGGGCATCACGTATCTTCTGGGGATCGGAGGGTGGTTGTATTATCAGATCATGTCCACCATCTATGGCTTTATCGGAACCGTAGCGGCTCCCCCCTTGGTGTACGAGGCGCATCGTGGAGGTGAAGGGCTATTGGTCTTGTCCAGTATTCTGGTGATGTGGGCCTATGGGCAAGGGGTCTCGTTTCGGACCCGCAATCAGCGGCAACGCCGCCGCGCCATCTGGTTCTGGGTGACCTCCGTGTCCGTGTTCACGGTGATGCTGTTCTTGGATTATCTGCTCCACCGGTATGACGCTGGGATGGCCAGTAATATTCGTAAGGCGGCGGACGGCATCGGGTGGATTTTTCAGTTCGGCATGGGCTACACGTTTTTCCTCCCGTTTGCGTTTTACCTGACAGGCCTCTTGTGCTGGTCGTACACGGTTATTAAGTTGCTCAACATGGGGCGGCTAGCCGGATATGGGCTTGGATTGATGTTTATCGCGGGATATGCGCTTCTGTATTCGAATCTGACGCTCATGGTAGTGCTCGGCGCCATGCTCTTGACCATGGACCGACAGCGGCGCGATACGGCGGAATCGGCGCCGGCAGCAAACGCTCCCATGGTCAGCAGACCGGACTCATTGGCGGGCGGACATATTTAACAGACTTTTTACTACAGGGAATCGTATGAACGAACCAACCGTCTCTGTTCCTGAACAAAGCCAGACCATCGTCGATCCAGACGATCAGCCGCTGAGCCCCGATGAAGAAATTGCCGAGATTGAAAAGCTCTTGGCGGTTGAGCCCGATGATTTTCAGGCTCGCTGTCGGTTAGGCGAGCTGTATTTCAGCAAGGGCCGGATGGATGACGCGCTTGTGGAGGTCAAGAAGTCGATTGAGATGGCGGAAGGGCTCCGCGCCGAGATGAATCGGTCGCTTGCGATGTACTATTCGAATTTGGGCACGATCTACGCCACGAAGGCTATGACGGATGAAGCGGAAACCGAGTTCAAGCATGCGCTCGACGTGTTTCCTCACGATGTCCTGGCGCTCTTCAATCTTGGCCGGGTCTATGCCGACAAAAAGAAATTCATGGAGGCCAAGGGGTATTACGAGCGCCTGGTGGAAATTACGCCGGACGACCCCATGGCTTGGTACAATCTTGCCGGGGTCTATGTCGAACTCGATAATCCCCAGGTGTCGGACTACAATACGATCGACATGGCCATTCAATGCTATGTCCGAACGCTCGAATTGGATCCGAAGCATCTGGAATGCAGTTTCAAGCTGATGGAACTGGCGCTGAATCACAAGAAGACGGATCTCGCCATCAAGGTCATGGAAGAGGCCGTCGAACAGAATCCCGAAGAGCCGCTGGCCTACTACAACTTGATCAGCGTCTACGATAAGGCGAAGATGTTCGAACAGGCCGAGCAGGCGAGGAAGAGATTGAAGGAACGGTTTTCCAAGCGGACGAAAGACAGCAGCGCATCCTGATTGCCCCAACCAAACGGAGGAACACACCATGTTTGGGAGTCTTGGTTTTACAGAGTTGATTCTGATCCTCGCCATTGTGCTGATCATCTTCGGCGCTGGCAAGTTGCCGCAGCTGGGAGAAGGGTTCGGCAAGGCCATCAAGGGCTTCAAGAAGTCCGTGCACGAGGCGGACGCAATTGAAGCCGAAGCCCAAGCGGCCCAGCAGCAAACGACGGCTGCTCCGCAACAAGCGGTTCCGCAACCCACGGTGCAAGCATCGGCTTCCGTGGAGCAGGCGGCCGCGCCGGTTCATTCGGCGTCACGCGGCTAATCTGCCGGAATAGGGCCAGAGGCATATGGAAACCGAACTGCAGCTTGCGGTCGGCTATATCGAAACCTTTGCGGGCAACGGCAAGGCCCGAAGCACCGGCGATGGAAAACGGGCCGTCAAGTCCGGGATCCCATTGCCCCATCACGCGGCGCTCGACAAGGACGAGGCCTGGTTCTACTTTGCCGAGTCCGGGTCGGATCGTATCCGGCGGGTCAATCTTAGGGAAGGCACGCTCCATAATTTTGCCGGGATTGGCGAAACCTGCTATAGCGGCGATGAAGGCCTCTGTGGGGAGGCCGGCCTCTATTTGCCGCTCGACGTCGCGTTCGACTCCCGCAACGATCTCTATATCTGCGATTCCGGCAGTAACCGCATCCGGAAAGTGGACTGCGAGACGGGCATCATCACCACAATCATCGGGACCGGGCAGCATGGGTTCAACGGAGATGGTCCGGCCCTCGACGTTAACCTCACCTGGCCGGCCGCAATCGCCTTCGATCCCAACGATGTGATGTACATCGCCGACACCCAGGCGCACCGGATCCGTCGCTACGATCCCAGGACGGGTATCGTCACAACCGTGGCCGGGACTTGGACGGCTGAAGATGAGGCTCGCGAGCAACCGCTTGTCGCGAGGAATCTGGTCGTGCTCTCCGGTGATGCCATCGGCATCGATTTCAGCGACGATCATGGCTGGCTCATGCCGGTCTGTTCAGACGGGCTGGACATGTCCATGTATCTCGACGATGGGAAACCCGCGCTCGAGGCACGTATCTACGATGTCGTCGGGCTCACGGTGAATGGGAAGGGCGATGTTATTTTCGTCGACAAAGGCAGTAACCGTGTCCGGAGTATCGATCACCTTAGCGGCATCATCTCGACGGTGGCCGGCGTCTGCCGATACGGCTACGATGGTGACGATAAACCGGCGATCAGAGCCATGCTCCATGCGCCGGAGGCCGTAGTGGTCGATCAACAGGACAACCTCTACATCTCCGACACGATGAACCATCGTGTCCGCAAGGTCGAGGTTGCGACCGGCCTGATCACGACAGTGGCGGGCAACGGAGACAGCGGCTACGAAGATAAGAATATGGGTGGTTGCGGCGCCGCGCGCTTCGTGGCGAAAGAGTCCGCCGGGACGGTGAAGCACGGAGACGGACTCCTCGGAGTGGAGGCCGTCGTCAACTCTCCAGTCGGACTCTCGTTGGACTCCCAAGGCTATCTCTACATCTGCGAGCGGGGTGAAAACAAAATTCGCCGCGTGAAACTCTGGTAGCCATTGAGCGCAGTCGGTTTTGGTCGCGCTCGGGCTGCGCGTTAGTCTGAGCCCATCACGATGTGCTCGCGCCGGTCAATCGAGGATCTTGCATCGTGCGTACGAAGACGACGATTTCTTCCCGCCCTGTCCTGCTCCTGTTTCTCTTCATTATGGTTGTGGCCGGCGTCCTCGTAGGCTTCGGCGTGCCCCTTGTCAGCTCCGAGGGGATGATGATTCGCGCCCGCCTCGTTGAGGGAGAGTTGCCGACGGGACCGGAGGATGTCGCTTGGGCTAAGATTTCGCCGATGACGCTTCCGTTGAGCGGCCAGGTCATTACCAGACCGGTCTGGCCGGAGCCGACCGCGCGAGCCTTGGCGGTGCGGTCGCTCCACAACGGCGCCGAGATCGCGTTTTTGCTGGAATGGCAGGACAACACGAAGAACGACCGTCTGACGCCGGGGACCTTTCGGGATGGAGTGGCCATCGGACTCCCGCTCGGCGATGCTCCCGCGTTCTTTTGCATGGGCCAACTCGATCACTACATCAATATCTGGCATTGGAAGGCCGATTGGCAGAGCGATATCGATCGCCGCGCTGCCAAGACTTCCGAGAAAGCTCGCGATGGTGTGCGGACGTTTGAAGTCATTCCGCGCCGGGTCTCTTCTGTCGAGGACCTCATCGGCGGCGGCTTTAGTACTCTGACGACCAAAGAGAAACAGGGCCGAGTTCAGGGGAAGGCTGTATGGAAAGATGGGGTATGGCATGTCGTTATGCGCAGACCTTTGGTGAGTGAGGAGCAGGAGAACGAAGCCAAGCTGATTCCTGGGCGAGTGCAAACCGTGTCGTTTGCCGTGTGGAACGGTGAGAACAAAGAGCGGAACGGACAGAAGGCTGTCGCGCCCTGGTTTCAATTGGTGATCGATCCGGTTTCAAGGCTCTAAAAGAAACCGTGAAAAGTACAAGGTAAAATGTGAAACGTGAAATCTAGGAATGTCGAAGGGTCTTGCTCAGAAACCGTTCGCATTTTACGTTTCACTTTTCACCCGCGATAAGGCCGGTCTTTTTGAGCAGCCTGCGAGAGTGTTTTTCTGGTGAGAGGCAGATGCGTTGGGGGATGTTCAGATCAGTTTAGTCAGTGCGCAGACAATGGCCCTTCGGAGTGGAAGGGCTTTTTTCTTGTGTGTCGGCCTGTGTATGGGAATCCTGGGCTGTATTGCCCCGGCGCCGGTGGCGATGAGTGCGGCGAATCAGGAACCGATGACCGTGGAAGAAGCCGGGCGATTGGGGGAAGAATTCGGCGTGATCGTCGGAGACGTGGACGAGGCTATCAAGAAAGAGTTGAAACTCGAACGGGCGCAGGGCGTCGCGGTGTTCGAAGTGATCGGGAGTTCGCGCGCCGACTATGCTGGCATCAAGGTTCGATCCATCATCAAGGAAATCGACAAGACAGAGATCAGAAACATGATAGATTTCGGGAGAGCGATCAAGCGAGGGATGAAAGAATGCAATTTCACCGTCGGCACCTATGAGCCGGCGGATCCGGGCGATCCGGTCGGGTGGGGGGTGAATTTCCATTTCGTCGGATGTAAGCGGGATTGAGGATGGTACGACGCAAACGGTACGCGCCACGAATCGCCGCTGCCCTCTTACTTACGCTCGTGGTGTGCGTCATTGGCCTGTACCATGGCCTCGCCATTGCGCAGAAGGCAGAGGCTCCAGCTTCAGCCGCCCCTGATTGGGTAGCGGATATCGAAAAAATCTTCATCCGATCGGAAGACTGCAAACAATGCCATGATCGGCACTATGAGGAATGGAAAGGCGCGCGCGAACAGACGCCGGATCTCAAGACCTTCGGGCGGGTCGATGCGGCCCTCCTGCATGGCACGTCGCTGGAGTCACCGGTCTTCCGTACAGTGTTGGGGGTCTGGCTGCAGACCAATCCGACGACCGACGAGCGCCGCCGCTGTCTCGCCTGTCATGTTCCGTCGACCACCGTGTTTCCACAATATGCAGACAAGATTGTGGCTCAGGTATTGTCCGGCACACCACAAGTAGAAGGCATCGGCTGTGCCTCCTGCCACTTGATCAAGCAGGTTGAGCAGATTCCGAACTCTCCTCCATCATTCAAGATCGAGCCGGGCAAGATGATTTACGGGCCCTATGCGGACCCGGAGGAAAATCTTGTCCATCCCGCGACGCAATCCGAACTGTTCCGTGGCGCAAACTATTGCGCGTCCTGTCATTTCGATAAAGTGAAGGATGTGACGCAGAAAGATCTAGCCGGCGAGATCTTGCAGGGGACGGTGTGCCAAGACTGCCACATGGAGCCTTCAACCGGCAGTTCCACCTCAAAGCGCGGCGCCATGACCCGCTCAATCGGCCGGCACTGGTTCCGTGGGGTCGTGGTGTCCGGCACCATCCTCAAAAATCGAAATCTGCAGGCTGAATGGATGCCCCGTGTGGATCTTGAGGTCGTCAAATCGGCTTCTGTGGTGGAGGGGACGGCGCTGGTGAGAATCGGTAGCCTCCCTCACAGCTTCCCCGACGGCGATCCTGTGCTCAAGCAGTTTTACCTGATCGTGACCGCCAAGGATGCGCAAGGTAAGGTGTTGAAGGAAGAGACCAAGCAGTTCGGTTTACCCTACGACAAAATTCTTCGTGGCCCTATTCCTGATCCCTTCATCAAGGGGGGCCATACGCGAAAAGTCCCCTTCTCCCTTGCGGTCCCAGCCGGATCGACTGCCGCATCGATTGAAGCGGTGTTGAATTATTCGCTGATTCCGACGCCTGAACCGGCGCTCAAAGAGAAATATCTCGCAACCTTGGCAACTGACAAACAACGGGAGAGCGCGAGAAAGGTTTTTGAAGAATATACGCAGCCCCGGCTATTGACCTATCGGGCCAAAACACTTTAGCAGGCTGCTGAAAAAGGCCGCCAGCGGCGTTCTCGACTCATCGAAATCCTCAACGTATCGATTGAGGTACTCGAAGGGGCAGAAGAACTAGAAGGGTTTATCCGTTCGCCAAGATCAATTGTATGGGCGAACGGCCCCACGAAGTGCGGTCGGTACCTCCTCCGGTTTCGACTCGCCTGCGGCCTTGCTGGACAGCCTTTTTGAGCAGCCTGCTCGGTGCTCTTGGAAGTAGAAGAATAGGATGATGGTGCGAACCGCAATTGCTGCGAAGGTCGGAGTCGGTGCGACGATCGCCATGGCGTTGCTTCTCGCTCCATGGTTCGACCGCGGTATCTTGGCGCAAGAAGTTGGATTGTCGCAGAGCGCCATCGAGCAGGTCTTTCCCACTTCCAGCAAGTGCAAACGTTGCCATGAGCGCGTGTTTGAAGAGTGGGACACCTCTCCGCTCTCGCGCTCGATCCATTCTCCGGCCTTCCGCGCCTCACTCGATGTGTTTTTGTCTTCCCCGGCGGGAAAAGATAAGGCAGTGTGCTTTCGCTGCCATGCGCCGCACGTGCGTGAATTTCCCGATCAAGTCCAGCTCTTTATCAATCAGGCCAAGGCCGGTGACCCGTCGCTGGATGGAGTAGCTTGCGCGCAATGCCACTTAATCAAGCAAGTCGATCGGACAAAGCAACCTCCGGAGCCAAAATACGAACTTGAGAACAAGACAATCTATGGCCCCTATAAGGATTCTGTTCAGAACCGGGCGCATCAGTCGATGGAACTGGGGCTGTTTCAAAAATCCGATCTCTGCCTCAATTGCCACCAGTCGGTCCCTTCGGCTGTCGCCTTAGGCAAGACGAACGATCTGCTGGGAGAC
>DATENE010000098.1:0-4922 GCA_035275205.1 Nitrospiraceae bacterium | reverse complement strand
CTGACCGGTCACGGCGCTGAGCCCGTGACGGCTCTGATCTTCGACAGCCGTGGCGAAACACTTTCGATTGGAACGGCTGCCGGTAACCTCTACCACTATGATGTGCGAGAGGGCGTCCAGCCGAGTCTGATCGAAACCATATCCGTGGCTCCTGCCGGTACGTCAGTCACCACCCTGGCCTACTTAATTGGAGATCGTTCTCTGGTGATCGGCAGCAGTGCCGGCGACGTCTCAGTCTGGATGCCGGTGCGCCAGGCTCAGGAAAGCTCGATCACCCACTTGCGCCTGATTCATCAATTCGACGCGCATCCTTCTCCCGTCACCGCGATTTCTCCATCGCTTCGCGACAAAGGATTCATCACCGGCGACACTCAGGGCAATCTTTTTGTCCACTACTCCACCTCTGCGCAGACGCTGCTGAAGCTTCCCGGGAATCAGCAGGCAATTCGCACCCTGACATTTTCTCCCAAAGCCGATGGAGCCGTGGCTCTCACCGACCAGGGAGAGTTGCTCACCTACTCCATTCACAACCCTCATCCGGAGACCACCATCGCAGCGCTATTCAAATCCGTCTGGTACGAAGGCTATGAGAGACCGGAACATGTGTGGCAATCCTCCAGCGGCTCCGATGATTTTGAGGCGAAGTTCGGTCTCGTTCCACTGATGTTTGGCACATTGAAAGGGACTCTCTATGCCATGTTGGTCGCAGTGCCGCTCGCTCTCTTAGGCGCCATCTACACATCGATGTTCATGCACCCCGATCTTCGCGCCAAGATTAAGCCGACCATCGAGATCATGGCCGCGCTCCCGACCGTCATTCTGGGCTTCCTGGCCGGCTTGTGGCTGGCGCCGATGCTCGAACGGATGTTCCCTGCCATCGTCGCCATGATTGTGGTTGTCCCTGTGAGCGTGGCGATCGTGGCGATTCTTTGGCAATATCTCCCCGCCGCTATCATCCGCCAGCTTCGGCCTGGGATGGAATCGTTTATCCTAATCCCGATCATCATCGGGACAGCCTGGGCCTGTCTGAGCTTGAATCAGCCGATCGAGTCGTTTTTGTTCGGATCTGATTATAAAACCTGGTTTGCCACCCATTGGGGACTCAGATACGACCAGCGGAATGCGCTTGTGGTTGGGTTTGCCATGGGCTTTGCCATCGTTCCGATCATCTTTAGTATTTCCGAAGAAGCCTTGTCCAACGTCCCGCGGCATTTGATCGCCGGGTCTCTTGCGCTGGGAGCCACCCGTTGGCAGACCTTGGTCAAGCTCGTGCTTGTTTCGGCAAGCCCGGGAATCTTCTCTGCGTTGATGATCGGTTTTGGCCGGGCCATAGGAGAAACGATGATCGTCCTCATGGCCACGGGAAACACCCCCATTATGGATTGGAGCCTGTTCAACGGCTTTCGCACCTTATCGGCCAATATTGCCGTGGAAATTCCAGAGGCCCCTCATGGAGGGACACTTTATCGCATCCTATTTTTGGCGGCCGTGCTCTTGTTTGTGTTTACGTTTTTGATCAACACCGTGGCGGAAGTCATCCGGCAACGTCTTCGAACAAAGTACAGTCAGTATTAATGCGCGCCAAACTCAACAAATTCCTCGCCTCCGGCAACGTCTTCATTTGGGGATGTGCCGCCGGTGTCTCGGTGTCCCTGTTGATGGTCTTCGGGCTGTTGCTGCTGATCATGATCAACGGCTTGGGATACTTTTGGATTTCAGATATCGTCGAAGTCACCTTGAAAGATGGGCAGCGCATGATGGGGCAACTGGCCGGGCGCGAAGTGATCCCCCGGACCATCACACCGGAACGTCCGGATGGAAAAGGCCGTCTTCGGGTTAAAATCGGGAATCGGGATCTATACGGGCTCGATTTTAAGTGGGTCAATGACGATCAGGTTGTGTCACAAACCTATCCGGCGGATGTGGTGCTCCTGGAACGACGTGAATGGGGCAACATGTATGCCAGGATCAAGGCGGTCTACAAAGGAGAGACAGTGCTCGCGGAAGGGAATGAAGCCGGCTGGCTTGCCTTAGTCCCGCTGATCAGCACCACCGATGAGCTTCATCGACAAATCACTCGGATCGAGAAAATCGAGATCGGCTCTATTAACGCAGATATCGAACAGGTCAGGCTCAAGATCCGTGCATTCGAAATAGAAAATCCATCCTCGACAAGGGAGAGAGGGCAAATCGACACCCTCAAAGCCCAGGTTTCTGTTGCTGAGTCCCGCTACCAGGAAAAAACCGTAGAATTGGAAACACTACGCACACAATTCGATGAATACTCTGTGCTTATGGTGGATGCGAACGGAAGGGAAAAACAGATTCCGGTGGGTCAGATTGTCCGTGCCCTTCGCCCGAACGAGATGAGCCTGTTTCAGAAGAGCTGGATCTATCTCACGAATGTGTGGTCTGTCCTCAGCACCGAGCCACGAGAGGCCAATACGGAAGGTGGCATTTTCCCGGCCATTTTTGGAACGGTTATGATGGTGATCATTATGAGCATCGTCGTCGTTCCCTTCGGCGTGCTTGCCGCGCTCTATTTGCGGGAATATGCCAAGCAAGGCACTCTGGTTCGTCTGGTGAGAATCGCCGTCAACAATCTCGCAGGCGTGCCCTCAATCGTCTTCGGTGTGTTTGGGCTCGGCTTTTTCATTTATGCCATCGGCGGAACTCTCGACATGATCTTCTTTCCTGAACGGCTTCCGACTCCGACGTTCGGCACCGGCGGCATTCTCTGGGCGTCATTGACGTTGGCCTTGCTGACGGTGCCGGTAGTTATCGTCTCAACAGAAGAAGGACTGGCCGCCGTGCCTAGGGAGTTTCGTGAAGGATCGTTGGCGCTTGGCGCAACCAAGTTGGAAACGATGCTCAAAGTCGTGATACCCTCCGCTCTGCCGGGCATTCTGACCGGATTGATTTTGGCGATGGCTAGGGCTGCCGGCGAGGTCGCACCACTCATGTTGACAGGAGTGGTGAAACTGGCACCGTCCCTCCCCGTGGATGCTTCATGGCCCTTTTTTCACTTCGATCGAAAGTTCATGCACCTGGGGTTTCATATTTACGACGTGGGCTTCCAGTCTCCCAATGTCGAAGCAGCCAAACCGATGGTCTACATCACGACCCTGGTCTTGATCACTGTCGTGGTCTTGTTAAATTTGACGGCGATTGTCCTTCGTAATCATCTGCGAAAGAAGTATGCAGGGTCAGTGTTATAAAGGATTTCCATGCAGCTTTCTCCACCTTCGACACAGCAGTCGTCTCCATCACTAAGGTTCAATGTGCAGGACAGCCATCGACAGTCGCCTGACCACGATTCCAGCGCTCACGCTGTCAAACTCACCTTGGATCAAGTCGACTTTTTTTACGGAGACCGCCAGTCTCTCTTCAAAATCGATATCCAAATCATCAAGAATCAGGTCACGTCGTTCATTGGGCCATCCGGCTGTGGGAAGTCCACCTTACTGCGTTGCCTCAATCGCCTCAACGACTTGATTGAAGGCGCTCGTTTGGAAGGCAACCTGCTGCTCGACGGCGTGAATATTTATAGCCCCGATGTGGATATCACCGACCTGAGAAAACGTGTCGGGATGGTCTTTCAGAAATCGAACCCCTTTCCAAAGTCGATTTATGAAAACGTCGCCTATGGGCCGCGTCTTCATGGCATTCGAAACCGTGGCCAGTTAGATCAGATTGTAGAAGAGGGACTCAAAGGCGCAGGGCTGTGGGATGAAGTAAAAGATCGCCTCCAAGCAAGTGCCTTCGGCCTTTCCGGAGGGCAACAACAGCGGTTGTGTATCGCCCGCGCGCTCGCGGTCAAACCGGATGTCTTGCTGATGGACGAACCCTGCTCAGCGCTGGACCCTGTCGCCACCGCCAAAATTGAAGAACTGCTCTTTTCCTTGAAGCAGGACTTGACGGTCGTGATTGTCACTCACAATATGCAGCAGGCGGCACGGGTGTCCGATTGGACAGCGTTCATGTACCTTGGCGAAATAGTGGAATTCGGCCTCACGAAGCAGCTCTTCACCACGCCGTCGAAGAAGCAAACCGAAGATTACATCACCGGACGATTTGGGTGAACTTGATGACACAGCGCCACTTTGACGAAGAACTCGCCGAGTTAAAGACGAAGCTCCTGCGAATGGCCGGGCAGGCGGAAGACCAGATCGACATGGCCTTGACCGCACTGGTCTCGCGCGATTCCACTCTGGCCCGCGAGGTCATCGAGCGGGACCACCAGGTCAACGCGTTGGATGTGGAGATCGACGAAGAAAGTATTCGGTTACTGGCCCTCCACCAGCCTGCTGCGCGCGACTTGCGGTTGGTGACGACGGCGATGAAAATTGCCACCGAACTCGAGCGAATCAGCGACCTGGCGGAGAATGTCTGCGAACGGGCAATCGAGCTGAACGAAGAGCCGCAGCTCAAACCCTACATCGATATCCCGATGATGGGAAATTTGGCGAGGATGATGGTGAAGCAGAGCATCGATGCGTTCGTCAAGGATGATGCTCAACTCGCCAGGAAGGTGCTCACGGACGACGACATTGTCGATAATCTGATGGAACAGCTGTTCCGCGAGCTGCTGTCTTTCATGCTCGAGGATACGCGCACGATTTCACGCGCCATCCGCTTGAGCTTCATTGCCAAATACCTTGAACGGATGGCCGATCATGCCACCAACATCGCCGAACTGGTGGTCTATCTCGTGGAGGGCAAGATCATTCGCCATACCACTCCCTCTGCACCATCCAAAAGCGACCCTGCAAAAAGCTGACTCCTGCTGAATCTTTCCTCGTCAAGAAGAGTCAGAACGACGCCCAGCCCTGTGATACACCAGACTGCTAAAGTGTGAGGCCGCTTGAGGTCAAGGTTGAGCGAAGATTCGACTTGCTCGAATCCCGCCTTAACCGTCTATT